>NZED01000037.1 GCA_002690325.1 Synechococcus sp. ARS1019 | reverse complement strand
CACTCGCAACTAACTCAGAATCGCCATCCACACGGATCGAATCGCCCGTTAACGCGATCCGGCCGCCAACCTCATCTGCTCCCACCTCCAAACGACTGCCGCTGACATCCACCCGGCCACCGGGGGCATCCACCACTAACTCTTCATCCAAGCTGATGTTGATTCCATCAAGGTGAATCCCGGGCAGCTCTCCAGCGGCCAACACCACTGGCTCTTCCAGCTCACTGCGCCGCATGCCAAACACACCGGGCAACGGATTGGTTGTGAAATCTTGAACACTGTTTGGCGTGCTCTTAAATACATCAAACACACCATCTGAAAACTTCAGCTGATCTGCTGTGCTCAGCGTCAACTGCGGCACATTGATGAATTCAGCTCCCTTGCCCACATGGAGCCCTCCAGGAGAGAGGAAAAAGAGATTCGCCTTCGATGACAAACTCAGCGCCTTATTAATCCACGAGCCCTTTGGCGATGTCACGCCAACAATCAAATTACGCTTTCCTCCGGTGTCAAATTCAACCCGCTTAATCGCACCACGCGTATCAAAATTCTTAAACCGGTGAAACTTATTTTTTCCTGCATTNGTTCCACCACCAATCCGGCACACNCCNTGATTGCAACGACCACCACGCAGGCCATTCACCTCCGTCTTTAATCCGTTCTTNCCCGTNGCACGGATCTCTGCTAACGCCGATGGGGTGCTTCCTGCCGCAATGGCAGCCAGAAGTAATCCCAGCCCAAATCCACTGAAGCGAGGACAAGCTCCCATGCAACATCCCAAACCCAAGGTATTCAGATTACAAGAATTTCATTGAACCATCCACGCAAACGAACGAATGTCCTACAAATGTAGTTGATTTTAATTGAGAGTCCCTCGTCATTTCGAACGATTCCGTCATTTCGACTTAGATCCAAAGCACACCTGCTCATCCTTGATTTCAACGCATTCGTCCAACCAGAACGACTGGCCTCACTTAGATCACGGCATTATTGACTGTATTTAGGCGACATTGAGCACCAGCNCCCACGGTGGCGCGACCATTCCAATGACAAACACTATGCATTTTTTGCATTGTGCTCACAAAGCCAAGCCGCCAATAGTAGTTGAGGAATCAGTAACAGAGCCGACCATTGATCTGTATAAATCTTCTTATCGAGGCAAAATGGTTCACATCATTGAGATCGTCTAATGCTGTTCCTGGCCCAACTGGTTGCTCCCCCCATCCAGCCAGGTCCAGTGCGCCTGCCAGCAAACACGGCACCTCAGCAGCAAACACAACCCGCCGAGCAACCGATCCTCGATCCAGGTCTTGCACCGACTAACGATCAAGAGGACCCGCCAACGTCAGTGGGATCACCAACGCTGATTCCCAGCTGGCGTCCGACGGTGATTGGTGAATCTCCCTACTCCAAAGAGGAGATCGACACCGTCCTGAAAAGCTGTGGCAAAGCAACCCCAGCGGAAACCCTGAATGCCTGCGCTGCAGCACTCACGGCCCGCTTCATCAAAGACGGTTACGTCAACACGAGGGTCTACACCCTTCCGGACCCTGCTCCCGGCGCCCTCGAAATCGTCATGGGTGTGATCGCTGAGTTACAGATCGAAAGCAGCAACGCCGAACTCAAAGCCAAGGTTGAGGCCCAGCTCGCCCCCCTGTTAGGCAGCGTGCTGCATATCCCCACGCTCGAAAAAGCACTGGTGGACGTAAGGCGCGGCGGCGTGGGAGAAATCAGCGGCAACATGGGTCGTCTTGGCAGTGACCCCACCAAAGCCGTCGTCACCCTCGGGGTCGAAGCCGCACCACCAACGCCTTTACGCGGAGACTTCAGTATTAGCAATAACGGCTCCCCAGGCAATGGTGAATGGCGATCCAACGCTGTTCTGCTTCAAGGAGATCTGTTCAAACGGGCTGACACAGCCCTGCTGTTCTTTGAACTCAAAAACGATGGACAGCTGGAGCTGGGATCAACGCTGTTGTCAGCCACCTACACCTACCCACTGTCAGACACCTGGAACCTCACCGGTTCGTTGGGGTATAGCCACGGGAATTTCGTTGAGTTCAAAGGAGACCAACACAAACTCAACTTCCGCACGTTTCAAGGGCTGATCCAGGTCGACACCGTGTTTCATCAAGGTGACAGCCTCTCTTGGACGGGCGCTGCTGGAATCAGTGCCAGCCGCACAGCCAGCTTTGAAGGCAACTCCAGCGCTCCATTCTTGGTTGTGGGTGGCGGAAAAGACGGCTATGTGAAAAGCGGCAATGTGAAACTCAGCACCACGGTGAGTGGCATCACTGGCCCCTCGGCATGGAATGCCAATGGCTACTTCCTACAGGGCTTTCCTGGCATCACCAGCGATAAGCACCTGCATAACTTTGATCGGCTGGGCATTGATGTCGGCGAAGCACGAGCCCTTGGTGGACTGGCCAATCTCACATTGCTCGCTGCACCAAACGTGTCGGTGAACCTGCGTGGAGCCGGTCAGGTGGCCTTCAGTTCACTGCCCTCAAGCATGGGATTCAGCCTCGGCAGCGATGTAGGGCTGATCGGCTTGCCGGGCAGCATCGCCAGTGGCGACAGCGGCTGGCTGGCTGTCGGCGAACTGATTTGGACCGTCTGGAAAAACGACAAGCAGCAACTTCAACTGATCCCCTACATCGGCAAAGGCGGGATCCACACCGAACTCGCTGGCGTGACCTTCGAAGATCAGGTGGGATCAGGCGGCCTGATCGCGCGATACACCCAAGATCGATGGCAAGTGGAGCTTGGCTGGGTGAACACCTTCGAAACCAACGACAACCCAGGCCTTTGGCACGACTGGTGGCTAGGCCACGGCGTCCACACCAAGCTCCGCTATGCCTTTTGATCAGCTTTCGACGCGCCAAGTCTGATCAGAGGGCGTCCAGTCGTTCAGCTCTTCAGGGGTGAACCACAAGCCGATTTCAAACGCTGCGGTTTCGGGAGCATCCGAACCGTGAATAACGTTGCGGCCAATATTCACAGCCAGATCACCACGGATCGTTCCGGGCTCGGCTTCGAGGGGTTTGGTCGCACCAATCAGCTTGCGGGCGCTGGCGATCACACCGTCGCCTTCCCACACCATCGCCACTACAGGGCCAGATGTAATGAAATCCACCAAGCCAGAGAAGAAGGGACGCTCCTTGTGAACGCCATAGTGCTGCTCAGCCAGAGCACGGCTCGGGGTGATCTGCTTCAGGCCCACCAACTTGAAGCCCTTCCGCTCAAAACGGCCAAGGATTTCGCCCACGAGTCCCCGCTGCACACCATCGGGCTTGATCGCAACGAAAGAGCGTTCGGCCATGAAAAAAGCTTGAGAGTCAGGCCATCGTCTGCGGACAACCCACCGATTGGCAAGCACAGCCGCAAAGGCCGTCTCTAAATTCCAGTCATCTTGTTGGTTGAGGGTTCATGGTTCTGGCCGAAACCGATCGGTCCTGGTCCGTGTCCCGCAGTGCAGAGCTGTACGGGCTTGATCGTTGGGGAGAACCGTATTTCTCGATTAATAGTCGCGGACACATCGTTGTTCAGCCTCGTGGCGATCGCGGTGGATCCCTCGATCTCGTGGAGCTGGTGAAAGGTCTCACAGCACGAGACCTTCATCCCCCGCTGCTGATCCGCTTCGACGACATCCTTGAAGACCGACTCGAACGCCTCCACGCTGCCTTCGAACGGGCCATCTCCCTCTACGACTACGACGGGCGATATCAAGGGGTGTTTCCAATCAAATGCAACCAGCAACGCCACGTGGTGGAGCATTTGGTTGATCGTGGCCAACGCTGGAGCTTCGGGTTGGAAGCCGGAAGCAAAGCCGAACTTCTCATCGCATTAGCCCTGATCAAGGATCAGCAAGCGTTGCTGATCTGCAACGGCTACAAGGACCGCCGCTACATCGAGACCGCGATCCTGGCGCGACGTCTGGGCCACCAGCCAGTGGTGGTGATCGAGCAGGCCGACGAAATTCAACGCATCATCGAAGCCAGCAAAGAGCTCGGGGCGTCACCCTTCATCGGCATTCGGGCGAAGTTGTCGAGCCGCAGCACCGGGCGCTGGGGCAGTTCCGTCGGGAGCCGCGCCAAGTTCGGCCTGGATCTCAGCGAAATGCTCCAGACCGTTCAGGCACTCGATGAGGCGGGATTGCTGCAGGACCTTCGGCTGCTGCATTTCCACATCGGCAGCCAAATCAATGACATCGCGGTGCTGAAGGACGCCCTGCAGGAGGCTGGGCAGATCTACGTCGAACTCACCCGCCTCGGGGCCCCAATGGGATTCCTCGATGTTGGCGGAGGTCTCGGCATCGACTACGACGGCAGCCGCACGGCGAGCTCGGCATCGACGAATTATTCGCTGCAGAACTACGCCAATGACGTCGTGGCAACGATCCGTGAGTGCTGCGTTCCCCTCGGCGTTCCAGTGCCAACCCTGGTGAGCGAAAGCGGTCGCGCCCTGGCCAGTCACTTTTCCGTGTTGGTGTTCAATGTGCTCGGCTGCAGTCGCGCGCCCGATGGCGAACCGGCTCAGGAGAGTGATGAGCCTCTTCCCGTCGCCAATTTGCGCGAAACCCTCCAACGGATTCGCGCCATGGACCCTGCGGATCCGTCTCTGCTTCAAGAGGCTTGGAATGATGCGATCAAATTTCGAGAGGATGCCCTTGCAGCGTTCCGGCTTGGCTACATCCGCCTCAACCAACGAGCGATGGCAGAGCAGCTGAGCTGGACCTGCGCCAAGGAGATCAGTACAAAGCTGCCCACCGATGAGCCCATCCATGACGACCTGCGTGGACTCCAGCGGGCGTTGGCTTGGACCTATTACGCCAACCTTTCTATTTTTCGATCAGCTCCCGACACATGGGCGATTGACCAACTCTTTCCAGTGATGCCGATTCATCGCCTGGATGAATGTCCGAGTGAACTCGGTCAATTCGCTGATCTCACCTGTGATTCGGATGGAAAACTCTCACGATTCATCGACCGTGGCAGCGACAAATCTCTGTTGGAATTGCATCCACTTGAAGAGAATCAACCGTATTGGATTGGCATGTTTCTCGGCGGTGCCTATCAAGAAGTGATGGGCAATCTCCACAACTTATTTGGCAGCACTAATGCTGTTCACGTGCGGCTCAATCCCAGGGGTAGCGGTTACCTCTTGGACCACGTTCTGAAGGGCGACACCAACGCCAATGTGTTGGAGGAAATGCAACATGATCCCGACCTCATCCTTGAACGTCTCCGCCAAGCCTCGGAAACAGCAATTCAGCAAGGAACACTACAAATTGAAGAGGCGCGGCTGTTAATGAGCCATCTCAAGGCCAGCCTGGACCAAACGACCTACCTCGAAGGATGAAGCAGGTTCGAGAGCTGCTGCTGCAAACCATCGGCCCCTATCTGGTCGCCGTCGTNGTCCTGGTGTTGCTGCGCAGCACGGGTCTCGCCCAAACCGTCGACCTTCTCCTTTACGACCTAATTACCGCTCAGCGCCCATCCCCATCGGGCCGAGACACACCGATCACNTTGGTGGGCATCGANGANAGCGACATNCAACGCTTTGGCTGGCCGATCGATGACGGCCTGTTTTGCCAAGCCTTTGATCGTCTCAACGCGGGCGGGGTCGACGTNATCGGNCTCGACATCTACCGCGATAAAGGNGTTGGCCCNCAACAGCAATGCCTTCGTGATCGGTTTCGAGACGAACCGACCTTGGTCTCGATTTTCAATGTGGCGTCTGGCATCGGTCCGGTTCCGGGGACCCCGACCGAACGTCAGTCGTACAACGACCTGAGCCTCGACGCCGACGGCGTCCTGCGCCGCGACCTCGTGCATGTGACCGGCCAAGACGAAGCAACGGTGTCGTTTGCCATGCGCGTGATGGAGGTGGCCACCGGTGATCGACGCCTGCGGAAGGCGATGGATGCCGGAAGCCATCAAGACGCCTGGCTCAGCGCGGATGGGGGTGGATACCACAACGAAATCGACGCTGGGCTTGGACTCCAGCGTCTGCTTCGGTTCCGCGAACCGTGGAGCTATCGGTTCTATTCATTGGCACAGCTGCTGGATGGTGACGTCCCCAGTGAGGCCATTCGTGATCAAATTGTGTTGATCGGGAGTACGGCGCCATCCCTGAGGGACCTCTTCAACGTGCCGCACACCCGTTTCCGTCAGTCAGAAGAGGTGTTCCAGGTGTCTGGGGTGGAAATCCACGCCAACCGTGTGGCCACACTGCTCGATCACCACAACGGAACCCTGAACANGGGCTGGATCATGCCGGGCTGGGGCAACTNGAGCCTGATCCTTCTCTGCATGGCCAGCGGAACGCTGCTTGGGGAAAAGGTGCCGACCCTTCGGCGCAGTGTGCTCGTGGTCGTTGCACTCAGCGCCGGGGTCGCCGGTGGGCTGACATGGCTGCTCTGGNAGCACATCTGGGTGGGGATCGCCATGCCCACCTTCGGTCTGTTGAGCATGGGCGGGGCCGCTTGGCTNCGCCGGGGTGCCATGAGCCAACAGCATTCANAACAGATCAAACAACTGCTGGGGCAAACCACNTCACCAGCCGTGGCCCAACAACTCTGGGATCAGCGTGATGAACTGCTGAGCGACGGGCGATTCGAGGGTCGCCANCTGCCCGTCACAGTGCTGTTCACCGATACGGTGAACTTCACAAGCGTGTCGGAAGGGATGAGTCCGCGCGCACTGATGGACTGGCTCAACCGCGGCATGGAGGTCTGCGTTCCAGCTGTGACCAAGCGCGGCGGCATGGTGAACAAATTCACCGGCGATGGAATGCTTGCTGTGTTTGGGGTTCCCCTCGAGCAGGACAGCAAGGCCGAAGCGCAGGCCGCGNTCGAAGCTGCGATGGAAATCAAAGCTGGGCTGGAACAGCTCAACAAGGACCTGCTGAAAGACCAAGAACCAACAATGAGAATNCGCATGGGCATTCATTCAGGCGAAGCCTTGGTGGGGTCCATGGGCAGCGCCGAGCGAATCGAGTACGCCGTCATCGGCGACTCCGTCAACTGCGCGTCACGGCTGGAAAGTCTCGACAAACATCGTCATGAGGGTGTTTTGAGGGTGCTGCTCTCCAGCACCACCCTTGATCTGCTNGATCCAACCTTCAAGAGCCGCCTGGATCTTGAGTATTGGGGGCCTGTGCAGGTCAAGGGGCGCGAAGAGCCACTCGACGTGAGTGAACTCAAGATGGACAACGCACCGGAAGCTGCTGAGGCCACTCAGCCGTGACCACATCCGCCAAGCCGAACTGAGCCAGGGTTTCCGCTGCGGGCACCGTTCCTCCGCAGCTTTGGCGCAACGTCTGCAAGCTCCTCTGAACTTGCGTGTCACTGGCTTCCGCTGTGGACAGCAGCAAACTCACCGCCGGAGGAGACGCCGTTTCAATGAAGGACAAGGGATCTGCACTCGCTGCAGCATCGCCAGAGGCGCAATCAAATCCCGATTCCCAGATGGTTGGAGCACTAATNGCGGATCGACGCACCAAGGTGACTCCTGCAGGAGAGGCCGGCAGCGTCTGACTGGTGGACGCACCACCNGCTTCGGGTTTGAANGTCATCGTCAAGCTGACGGGATTGGCCGTCGGCCCTTGCACCAGTGCCAAATCACCGGAGGCACCAGGCGCAAAAACGCTGCTATCAGGCACGAGATGAACGAGGGTCCGAGCACTGCATTCACCCCGGGTTCCCCCACCAACCCGACGTCCAGGAAAGCTATTGCGAAGGTTGGCCTGAGCGAACCCAGCCAGTGGCNACAGCGCAAACGAGACAGAAATGCCAAGGGAGACAGCCAATGCTTTTTGCAGAGCGGAGGATGAACCCATGTCGATCACTGACAACCACCCACACCCTGGCAAAACACTCTGAGGTTGTCCAAAAGTTCAGAGAGTCGACACCTCAGGAAAACATCAATTTNTTGAACGTTTGGGTCATGCGTTCAACCAAGCCCACCTCAAAGGATTTGGTTTCATCAGGCGTGAACGTCTTGAGGGACGCCTCTCGAGAGGCCATCACCTTGGCAAACTCAGCCATGGCCTCCTGATTACTCAGNAAAATGGTTTCAATCTGCTGCTGACTGATCTCCTGCAGCANTAAATGNGAGGCCGCCTTGATCGATGCCGTCCGCGGTGCATTGGTTAATGCGGAAATCTCGCCAAAAATGGTTCCCGACGGNAGCTGTGCCACCTCCACCATTCCCTCACCACCGGAGGGATTCGGGATCAGAACGGAACAACGCCCCTCCATCACCACATACATCGAACCACCCACATCTCCGAGTTCAACAACCATTTCGCCAGGGCCAAAGCAAATCAAACGGTCATTGCGAACGATTTCTCGAATCTCGTCATCACACAAGGACGAAAACAATTCGATCGACCGCAACGAGGCAAAACTGTCGCGCTGCTCACGCGCACGCCGTTGCTCCTGAAGCTGTCGGCGGGACTGAGCNGTGCGCAGATCAATCACCGAATACGGCAAGGCATAGCCATTTCGCTCAATCGCNTACCAAACATTGGAATAGATCTCTGTGCGAATCTGATTCCTCAGCTTGAAATCAGCAACAAAGAACTTCAACACATAGTTAATCGAATCTTGATCGATCGAGCTCAGAACAACTCGACTACGCGNTGTATCAACTANGCCTGGATGAGAATTAAGAGCCTCTCGCAACACCTGCATGGCGAGCCCAGGAGGCATCTCCAACGGCAAACCCACTTGCAAATCAAGTCGATACTCCGAGGACGAAGGCCTCGAATAATTAATTGTTTTACTGTGGTCAATTAGTGAATTAGGAATCACAATATAACGGTCATCAATATCATCATAAAGATAGGTNCTATTCCAGGAAATATTCTCTACACGACCCAATTCNCCAGCAATTTCGACCCAGTCTCCAACACTAAATTGACGCTCAACCTGAACAGCCAGAGCGGACGAAATATTGCCGATCTGGGTGGCGGAGCCAGGTCCAACGATGAATGCCAGACCACCCAGGACTGCTGCTGAGCCAACAGTGGTCAACACACCCTGGCTATTGAGTTCAGCAGCCACCACCACAAAAGCTGCGGCCACCAAAACCAAATCTTTAAGGATGCGAGGAGGGGCAACACCGCGATGGCTCAACCGTGCCAACACCACCCAAATCAGATCAAGAGCCAGCTCCGCCAGGGCAACGAAAAGCCCCGTNTTGGCAATCACTGCGATCCAATCAACAATCTCTCCCTGCAAACCGAAGCCGGTCACCAATCGACTCAGCAACCCCGCAGCCAAAGCCACGCGGAAGAACGTCATGCTTGGNATCAGCCGACTAAAACGCCAAGTGCCGAGCTGACGCAAACGGCCCAACACAACGGTGAGCAGGAAGAGAGCGAAAAGGAAGAAGCTGGTCATGGAGGGGCTTGATCGCTAACTCGAACTCCGTTTCAACCGATCGCCATCACGCAGGCAACCCAAATAATTTTGCAAGACCAATGCAAGGCCTGATCAACGATCAACTTGTAGCCAAGCCGGCACTTGCCGTAATCAATCAANCCGTGCGCGAGCATTTCTGCGAGGCCAAGAACCGGAATGCCTGTGAGCAGGGCAACCATGAAGCCATGGGTACCAGCATGCGCTGTGAGCCACCAGCGCCAGTTCAACGTGACATCTTTTCCGGGACATTTCTCAACGGCCATCTTGTCGCCCTGCAGAGGGAAATCGACCAAAAAGTGCCCGAGGATCAGCATGATCAGCAAATTCAACGGCTGATCGACAGGGACAAGCACGGTCTGCATAGCAAGGCGCCGGAGCGAATCTCCATCGTGGCCTCTCTGGCGAGGAGTTCAACCAATTTGTGAGCGGGCGAAGCCAATTCACCAGCCGTCGACAAGAGTGACGACAGAAGGATCCCGATCAGGACTGCGCAACCTGGAAGACAGGAACAAAATCCGCTCTAAATAGAGCAAAATCGCAATCAAAACAAACGACTTCTTAGCCGAAAATCACGATTAAAGTCACAAGAGAGGCATCGCAGCAATGGACCACAACGGCCTGGTCAAAACCCTACAAAATGAGGGCAACCTTAAATATTCATTCAACGGAGATGAAATCGATACCTTATGCCAATGGATGACCATTGAAACGTTTAAGCAAACACAAACACTGATCAGCAAGGGCGAACCAGCAGACAGCCTTGTCTTCATTTTGAGTGGACTGGCGCAATCTCTTGACGACGACCGACAGATCGCTCTCCATCACAAGGGCGACTTTGCTGGAGACAGCCTGTTTTCAGAGCGAAGCGTGCATCGGGTCAATGTTCAGGCATTGGAGGACAGCATCACAGCCAGGCTGACCTGCCATGACTTCCACGACTTCCTCAAAGAAAACCAAAGTCTTGCCCTGAAGTTTCAAGAGTTCTTTAAAACGATTAGCCAAGCTCGCGGAGAACAATTAGAAGGAGAAAGTTTTGTCGATAAGAAGAAATATCTTGCCTTAATTGCCCACAACAACATGAAAAGCAGCCTCATGGAGTTCTGCAGCATGCAGAGCAACAAACTTGAGCAGTTCCCACTGATTGCCACAGGCACAACCGGCAGCCTGTTGTTCAAAAAAACAGGCCTTGTGCTGTCTCACAAAGTTGCCTCCGGCCCTCTAGGCGGAGATCAAGCAGTAGGAACCATGATTTCAACCAAGAACATCTGTGGTGTGATCTTTTTTAGAGATCCACTTTCAGCACATCCGCACCACGCCGATATCGAGGCCCTTGGACGCCTCTGCGATGTGTATCAAATTCCCTTCGCCACCAATCCCCAGAGTGGTGAAGCGATTCTCGACTACTTGTTAACCGGAAAAGCGGAACGCGAGCTGATTCCCAACCATGTGCTCGAGGTGTACAAACAGGGGCAAAGCAAAGTTGTGGAGGCAGGTTGAACGTCTTGCCTCCACGACAGAGCGCTTAGTGGGATTGAAGGGCTGAATTGAGTTGCGTTCGGGCCTGCTCCAAAGCCCCATCGAGCGCAGCTCCATCACGTCCACCGGCCTGAGCCAGGTTGGGACGTCCACCCCCTCCACCGCCGCAAAGTTTGGCGATCGCACCGATGAACTTGCCGGCCTGTTGCTTCGCGGCAATCACCTGCTTGCCGAACGCCGCCACAAGAATCACCTTGCCCTGATCAGCAGGGTCCGGCAAACCACCGAGCACCACAGCAGCATTGCCTCCGAGTTGTTCGGAGAGGCTTTGAGCGGCCCCCTGCAGGCCACTGCCATCTACCGCATCAAGGCGTTCCACCAACACCTGAAACTCACCCACAGCAACAGCCTTGGCGGCTAAGGCCGCTGACTTGGCGACCGCCAAGTCAGCCTGAGCTGCAACCAGAGCCTTTCCGGTGGTTTTGAGCTCCTCCTGCAGAGCAATTACCCGCTCAACGATCTCGCCGGGCTGAGCCTTGAAGCGATCCCCCAACTGACGAACGACCGCATCACGCTCATTGAGGTAAGCGAGCACCGAAGCTCCAGCGACCGCTTCAATCCGACGAATCCCCGCCGCCACTCCGCTTTCGGCCACAATTTTGAACAGGCCGATCTCAGCGGTATTGGCCACATGGGTGCCACCGCAGAGTTCCATCGACACCCCAGGAACATCGACAACACGCACAACATCGGCATATTTCTCTCCGAACATCGCGACAGCTCCAGCCGCCTTGGCCTGCTCAATGGCCATCTCTTGAACCTCAAGGCTGTGGGCTTCTGCGATCCAAGCGTTGATCAAGGTTTCAATCTGAACCAGCTGATCGGCATTGACCGCCTTGGGGCAATGGAAGTCAAACCGCAAGCGGTCAAAGTCCACCAGGGAACCCGCCTGCCCGATACCAGGGTCAACCACCTCCTTTAACGCAGCTTGAAGCAAATGGGTTGCGGTGTGGTTGGCCTGGGCCCGGCGGCGGCAGGAGCGATCCACCTGGGCCGTCACGCTGTCACCTACCGCCAGCTGTCCACGCTCAACGCGCCCGGCATGAACAAACACATCGCGCGTGCGGCTCACCGACTCGATCGCGACGATCACATCGGCGCCGTTCAGGACGCCGCGGTCGCCGACTTGACCGCCACCTTCCCCATAAAAGGGAGTGGTGTCGAGCACGATCTGAACAGCATCACCAGCCTGGGCCGCAGTGGCCGGCTCGCCGTTCACAACCAGAGCCTGCACAGAGCTGAGTTGCTCGAGAGCCTCATACCCCTTGAACGCAGTCGCAGCCTGATCTGCCGCCACTTGATCAATCGCATCCTGCAGGGTGAGATCAATGCTGACCGCCGCTGCCTTGGCGCGCTGGCGCTGCTCCTCCATCGCCGCCTCAAACCCAGCAAGATCCACCGAAAGGCCCTGTTCCTCAGCGATCTCCTGGGTCAACTCCAGCGGAAAGCCGTAGGTGTCGTACAGCTCAAAGGCTTGGGCTCCTGCAAGTTCTGTGGGATTGCTCGCCAGCACCTCAGCGAGCAACTTCTCTCCCCTCTCCAGAGTTTCAAGGAAGCGAGCTTCCTCCCGTTGCAGCTCAGCAAGGATCACCTCCTGTCGCTCCACCACGCTGGGATAGGCGCCCCTTAACAGGGCAATCGCAGCCTCACCCATGGTGACCAAAAACGGCTTGGTGATACCAAGCAACCGGCCATGGCGCACCACACGCCGCAGGAGTCGGCGAAGGATGTAGCCGCGGCCGAGGTTGCTAGCGGTGACGCCATCGCAGATCAACTGGGTCACAGCACGGCTGTGGTCTCCAATCACCTTCAGTGATGTCTTGCCCTTGTCGTCGAGCTGGTGGTAGTCGATCCCCGCGAGATCTGCCGCGGCCTGGATCAACGGAAAAATGAGATCGGTTTCGTAGTTGTTCGGAACCTTCTGGAGGATCTGCGCCATCCGCTCCAGGCCCATCCCCGTATCGATATTGCGATTCGCCAGTGGCGTGAGGGTGCCCTCAGCATCGCGGTTGTATTGCATGAACACCAAGTTGTAGAACTCGATGAAGCGGTCGTCGTCTTCGAGGTCGATGCCGTCATCACCGAGCTCAGGCTTGAAGTCGTAATAGATCTCGGAACAGGGGCCACAGGGGCCGGTGGGACCGGAGGCCCAAAAGTTATCCGCTTCATCCATCCGGATGATCCGCTTGGGGTTGACCCCCACCACATCCCGCCAGATCTGCTCGGCTTCGTCGTCTTCCCGGAAGACACTCACCACAAGATTCTTGGGGTCGATGCCATACACCTGCGTGCTCAGCTCCCAAGCCCATTCGATGGCCTGCTGCTTGAAATAATCACCAAAGGAAAAGTTGCCCAACATTTCGAAAAACGTGTGATGCCGAGCCGTGCGGCCCACGTTTTCGATGTCGTTGGTGCGGATGCACTTCTGGGAACTGGTGGCCCGTGGCGCCGGCCGCTCCTGTTGGCCAAGGAATACCGGCTTAAACGGCAACATGCCCGCAATGGTGAGCAGAACCGTTGGGTCCTCAGGAATCAACGACGCACTCGGCATGCGCTGATGGCCACGCTCGGCGTAGAAGCTCAGGAATGCGTCGCGGATCTCCTCACCGCTGCGGGGAGCGGACGCTGCAGAAGACGACGATGCGGCGGCGGCCATGGAACGAGACGGGGATCCTGCCGTCATGATCGCCTGAGAGCCTCCGGCACCTGTGGCTGACCAGCCGATCACGTCCGAGTCGCGTGCCCAACTGCGTCTGCAGTCGATGGGGTGGGCTGCTCTGGCCGGGCTGACCGCAGGACTGATCAGCCTGGCGTGGGGAGGACTGGAACCCGCCGTGCGCTCAGGTGGCTGCGGGCTGTTCTATGGGCTGCTGGCATTTCACCTGCAACGGGTGGATCCAGAGGACAGCCACCTACAAGCAGGTCTCGTGGGCGCCGTCTGCGGGATTCGCAGCCTTGGGATGGAGCTACCCCTTGACAATTGGCATGGCGATGGCCTGACATCTTTAAGTGTGGAGCTCATTCAGGCCTGGCTGCCGTTGATCGGTAGTGCTCTCCTGCTCCAAGGGCTTCATCGTGTCCTCCCTGCGTCGCGGCCATGAGCCTGCTGCACGCCACCTGGCTTCCAGCCATCCGTTCTTCCTCCAGCTCAGGTCAGCCTGCTCTGCTGATCTGGGCGGATACCTGGCGTGTCGCGCAACCCGCAGGTCCAGGGATGACACCCGCCCTGCATCCCTTCACCCTCGCCAGCGAGGATCTCAAGGCCTGGCTCAGCGAACGGGATCTGCTGCCCGGCGCCAGCATTGATGCGACGGCTTGCCTGACCCTGCCAAGTCGTTCGGTGAAACCGCGCAAAAGCCGCAGCAAAACCACCGACGAGGCACCCAGCGAAGAGCCCGCCTGGACCGGTCTGCCCATGCAAGCGGGAGAACCGATTCCCAAGGAAACCCAATGGTGGCCATGGCAAGTGCAGGGATTAGCCGTGGATCCCACCACCGCCACAGACTGGCTCTCCCGGCTTCCACTCTCCGGCAGCCATCCCGATCTCGCCGATGAATTGCGCTGGTGGAGCCACCTCCAACGCTGGGCCCTCAGCCTCGTTGCACGGGGCCGCTGGATCCCCCAGGTGGAGTTGAGCAAGGGCGAGGGCTACCCGCATCGGGCCCGCTGGGTCCCCCTGCTGAACCGGGAAGACGACCGGCGTCGTTTGGAAGATCTCGCCAACAGCCTCCCCCTGGTGGCCACCTGTGCACTGCCCTGGCGGGAACCGATGGGGCGACGCAGCAACCGCACCACACGCCTCAGGCCCGAGGCCATGCGTGCCGCTAACCCGGTGGCCTGCTGCAGGCCGCGGAGCGGTCGTCTCCGCGTGGCGACCCTGCTGGAAGACCTGGTTGATGCCCAGCTCCGCAAAGACTTTCAGCCCAACCCAGACGGCCTCGATCCACTGCTGACGCTCTGGCAGAACGCGCTTGGCTCCGAAACCGGCATCATCGAGATCGGAGAAGAGGAGGCCGAGCGCCTCGCAGCAGCAAGCCATCACTGGCGCGAAGGCATCGCCGGCGATTTCGCCGCCGCACGAACCTGCCTGGAGTTGTTCACCCCACCCGAAGGCGAGGATCTCTGGGATTTGCGCTTCTCTCTTCAGGCCGAGGCGGATCCGAGCCTGAAATTACCGGCCTCGGCAGCCTGGGCCTCCGGTGCGAGCCAGCTGCAACTCGGAGAAATCACCGTCGAACAACCCGGTGAAGTGCTGCTGGAAGGGCTCGGCCGTGCCCTTGCCGTCTTCCCTGCCATTGAACGGGGCCTGGAAAGCGCAACGCCAGAGGCGATGCAACTCACACCAGCTGAGGCCTTCGTGCTGGTGCGCACCGCTGCCCATCAGTTGCGAGATGCCGGCGTCGGTGTCGAGCTGCCCCCCAGCCTCTCCGGAGGTCTCGCCAGCCGCCTCGGCCTCTCGATCAAAGCGGAACTTCCGGAACGCTCCCGTGGTTTCACCCTCGGGGAATCCCTCGACTGGAGCTGGGAATTGATGATCGGCGGGGGCACCTTGACCCTGCGGGAACTGGAGCGGCTCAGCGGCAAACGCAGCCCGCTGGTGCGTCACAAAGGAGCCTGGATCGAGCTCAGGCCCAACGACTTACGCAATGCCGAACGCTTTTGCGGCGCCAATCCAGAACTGAGCCTGGACGAAGCCCTGCGCATCACCGCGACCGAAGGCGAGCTGCTGATGCGGCTCCCGGTGCATCGCTTCGATGCCGGCCCGCGACTACAAGCCGTGCTGGAGCAATACCACCAGCAGAAGGCGCCCGATCCGCTCCCAGCACCGGAAGGATTCTGCGGTCAACTCCGGCCCTACCAAGAACGAGGCCTCGGTTGGCTGGCCTTCCTCAACCGCTTTGATCAGGGCGCCTGCCTCGCCGACGACATGGGCTTGGGCAAAACCATCCAGTTGCTGGCCTTCCTGCAACACCTCAAAGCAGAACAGGAGCTGAAACGTCCGGTGCTGCTTGTCGCGCCTACCTCCGTGCTGACGAACTGGAAGCGTGAAGCGGAGTCTTTCACCCCCGAACTGGCGGTCACCGAGCACTACGGGCCCCGGCGGCCTTCCACACCGGCGACCCTGAAAAAAGCCCTGAAGGACGTGGATCTCGTCCTCACCAGCTACGGCCTATTGCAACGGGACAGCGAACTACTCGACAGCCAGGACTGGCAGGGGGTGGTGATCGATGAAGCGCAGGCGATCAAAAACCCTGGGGCCAAGCAAAGCCAAGCGGCCCGCGGTCTGGCCAGAACCCGGAAAGGTGGTCGCTTCCGCATCGCCCTGACCGGCACTCCGGTGGAGAACCGCGTCAGCGAACTCTGGGCACTGATGGATTTCCTCAATCCAAAGGTGCTGGGAGAAGAAGACTTCTTCCGACAGCGCTACCGGATGCCGATCGAGCGGTATGGCGACATGTCGTCGTTGCGAGATCTCAAATCCCGAGTTGGCCCATTCATTCTTCGGCGCCTGAAAACCGACAAGGCGATCATTTCCGATCTGCCGGAGAAGGTGGAGATGAGCGAATGGGTTGGACTGAGCAAAGAACAGAAATCGCTCTACAACAAAACCGTCGAAGACACCCTTGATGCCATCGCCCGCGCCCCCCGCGGTCAACGCCATGGTCAGGTTCTCGCCCTCCTGACCCGTCTCAAACAAATCTGTAATCATCCCGCCCTCGCCCTCAGCGAAGGCAACGTCGACGAGGGCTTCCTCGGCCGATCAGCCAAGTTGCAACGGCTCGAAGAAATCCTTGATGAAGTGATCGAGGCTGGAGACCGGGCCCTGCTGTTCACCCAATTCGCAGAATGGGGGCACTTGCTCCAAGGCTGGATGCAACAACGCTGGAAGGGAGATGTTCCTTTCTTGCATGGCGGAACGCGCAAAAGCGAACGCCAAGCGATGGTCGATCGCTTCCAGGAGGATCCCCGAGGTCCACAACTGTTCTTGCTGTCGCTCAAAGCCGGTGGTGTCGGCCTCAACCTCACCCGGGCCAGCCACGTGTTCCACATCGATCGCTGGTGGAATCCAGCCGTGGAAAATCAGGCCACGGACCGGGCCTACCGAATCGGCCAAACCAACCGGGTGATGGTGCACAAATTCATCACCAGCGGCTCGGTTGAAGAAAAAATCGACAGGATGATCCGAGAAAAATCACGCCTGGCTGAAGACGTCATCGGTTCGGGTGAGGAATGGCTGGGCAACCTTGGCGGCGACCAGCTGCGGGACCTTGTTTCTTTGGAGGACACCTGACGATGACAACCCACAACGGCAACACCAGCGGCCTCACGACCGCCATCGGAGACGACGGACTCGGCCAGCAGCCGTGGTGGGTTGAACAGTGGATGGAGCTGATTAACGGCTACCGCTTCAAGAAACGACTGGAGCGCGCCTGGGGCTATGCCCGTGAAGGGAATGTGACCTCGATCCGCTTTGAAGGCCGACGCGTGCATGCCCGCGTTCAGGGCACGGGTGAAGACCCCTACAAGGTGAAGTTATGGCTGGATGTGCTTAATGATGAGGACTGGGACTACGTCCTCGAAGCGCTGACCCAAAAGGCCCGTTGGTCTGCCCAACTGCTGGCTGGGATCATGCCGGCCGACATCGAACGGGCCTTCGCGGCCAGCGGCAAACGCTTGTTCCCGTTCAAGCTCCAGGAGGTGCGCAGCGAATGCAACTGCCCGGACAAGGCCAATCCCTGNAAACACATCAGCGCGGTGTACTTCCTNATGGGAGACCGCTTCAGTGAAGACCCCTTCGTGCTNTTCCAGCTACGCGGTCGCACTCGGGCGAAGCTGCTGGAGGACCTGGCGGAAAAACGGCGCCAAGCGCTTGCNGCACTGGCGGAANAACNAGCCGAATCGGCACCCAGCAAACCCGAAGACAGCCCACCACTCCCTCCCCATCCCGCTGTATTGGATCCAGCGTTGTGGTGGCGCTACAACCGCAGCCTCGATGGCGATCTCGTGGTGATCACCCCGCCCATGGAGGGCGGCACCGGCCTTGATGCAGCTGGAGATCTCCCGTTAGCGGAAGACCCTCGCTTCCCAGAAGCCCGATCCAGCTTCCTCAGCAACCTGCGAGCCCACGGTCAGGCCAGTGCACAAAAAGCGATGCTGCAGGCCATGGCAGCCGGAGGCTGATGGAGGCGGCCTGGCTGGGTGCTGATCAACAAGCGCTGGNCTNTCAGATCCTGAACTCCCACCAGCACGGCTTCAAAGCTGCATTAATCGCAGGCTCNAANAAGCATTCCCCAACACNCGTTGTTGCCGAGGAGNTGTTCAACTGTGGATTTCCCGTNTTGGCTCACGACGGCGCAGANGACCCGANGCTCACCTACGCCAATGCCGCAGCGCTTCAGCTGTGGGAAACCAACTGGGCGGAACTGATCGGACTGCCGTCGCGGCTCACAGCCCCAGAAAGGGAGCGAGCCGAACGCCGCGGCGCCCTGGGAGAAGCCCAAGCACTGCATGCCCTGACGGGTTACGCAGGCATTCGTATCAGCAGAAAAGGCCGCCGGTTCCAGATCCACAACGCCCGGATCTGGACGCTCTGGGATGAGCAACAACAACCCTGCGGGCAAGCCGCAAGCTTCAGAGATTGGTGGTGGATTTAAGTGTGTTCGGTTCTCACAACGATGCAGGTGAGTGAGCCGAACCCTGTCGTACAGACCGATCAAAACTGATCGGTTCTCTCTCTTCTCGTTCTCATCAAGGAGGTGCAGATTGTCGTTGCGGGCCACTTCAACGGCTCGCCAATCTCACCTCTTTCGAGACCACATCATGCTTACCATTCGCCAATCTCCTTTCGACTTATTTGAGCGCCTCGAGCAACAACTTGCCACTGCTGAGCGCGTTCCTAATGCCGAAATTCTTGATAACAAAGACACCTATATCGTTCGCCTCGAGCTTCCCGGCGTCGACCGTGATTCGATCGATATCAAAGCCACTGATCGCAACCTGGTGATCAGCGCTGAACGACCACAACACAATCAGAGCGACGACTCTGAACCACTCCTGAGCGAATTCCGCAGCGGCACCTGGAGCCGCAGTTTTCGCTTCCCCCACAGCCTCAATCGCGACGCACTCAAAGCCACCTACCGCGATGGCATTCTTGAAATCACCGCCACAAAAGCTGTTGAACACACCAGTGTGACCGTCTCAGTGGAGAACTAATCAGATCACGCCCCAATGCAAAAAGGAACGGAACCCCAACCCCTGCCCATGGCAGGGGTTTTTTGCTGACCACGCATCCAGCTCAGCCACCAAGGCCGAGGAAAAAGCGACCGATGAACAACACACTGAAGCCGCTAAAGAACACCAAACCGAACCAGCAGAACGCACGCGTCAGTCGGCCATAGCGGTGCTCAAGGGGCACCAAGCTGCTGTTGATTGTGTCCATGGCCATCCAGGCAAATAGTGGCGCAGTCAGGAAACTTCCGGTCATCGCACCGAAGACGAAATCCTTCACACCGATGCCGCCACTCTTGGCCACCACCAACGCCAAGACAGCCGCCAGCAGATGCACAACCACCCAACGGTCGAACCGGCGCTGCATCGGCCCCGGCGCGGAATCACCGCTGTCGTGATGACGCAACAGACCCTGGATCGCCGCAATGCTCCTGGGATAGGCATCCAGGCAAGTCAGGGTGGTGCTGAACATGGCCGAAAAGGCCGCTGGGATGATCACCCAAGCCGCCCAACCACCCATGGCTGCGGTGTAGAGGGTGATTAGTTTCTGTGCAAACGACACACCGCTGCCAGCGAGCATGCCGTCGCCGCTGCCGTACATCGTGTAGGCGCCAAGGATCACGAAAAACATCGCCGTCACCACTGTGACGCCGTAGCCAAGATTGAAATCAAATTCCGCCTCTTTGGGCGTGGCGGTGTGTTCTGTATCCCGGGCGCGCGAGAACATCCACAACGACGGCCAAACACACATCTCCACTGGTCCAGGCATCCATCCCATCAAGGGGATCAAGAACGCCAAATTGGCCAAGGTCCAAGGACTGGGATCCGTGCTGACCCAGCTGACCGCCACATCACCGACGGGGCCACGAATTAACAAAGAGACCGCCGCCACCCCAGTCAGCAACGTGAGCAGAACCACCAGCAATTTGGAGAGACGATCCAAAGCGCGGTAATGACCGAGGAGCAGCACCAAGCCACTCACCACGAGCACCCCAATGGAGAGGCCATAAGGATCTAGTCCCGACAGGCCAGGAATATTGGTGAGCAGCAGACCAGCCACAAAACTGACAGCTGCGATGGTGGCGGTCCCAGTGACGAGGCTCACTAAGAGGTATAGAGGCAGATAGGCCGGATTTCGGCGCTGGAAGCCCTCCAACAACGACAGCCCTGTCGCGGAGGTGAAGCGCGTGCCAACACGCAGGAACGGGTACTTCACCAAGTTGGTGAGCAGGATCAGTCCCACCAAGGCGAAGCCAAAGCGGGCCCCAGCCGTGGTTGATGACATCAGGTGCGAACCACCGATGCAAGCGCCAGCCAAAAGAATTCCGGGCCCAATGCTTTTTCGGAGGCCATTCGGCGCTGGGTTGGGCGAGTTGATCTCCATGGACGCTTACAAACTGCAGGCAGTCTCGATCTCATAAGCCTCGACAAGCTCTCTACAGTCGCCAGACGTCACGGTCGGTTTCATGGTCGCCGCTCCTACCGCCTCAAAACTGAGCCTTCAGTGCGAAGCGATCGGCACTGACACCACAACCCTGCGCTCCCTCGACTGGGACCGCAGCCGCTTTGATATCGAGTTCGGTCTGCGCAACGGCACCACCTACAACGCCTTTTTAATTCGAGGTGAGCGCACCGCACTGGTCGACACCAGTCACGCCAAATTTCGGGACACCTGGATTCCACTGCTGAAGCAGCAGATCGATCCCTGTGACATCGACGTCTTGATCGTGAGTCATACCGAGCCGGATCACTCGGGCCTGATTGGTGACCTACTGGATCTCAACCCCGATCTTGAAATCGTCGGATCCAAGGTTGCTCTGCAATTTTTGAAGGATCAGGTGCATCGCCCGTTCCAATCCAGAGCGGTGAAGACCGGCGAAGAACTGGATCTGGGAACGAACCCCGAAAGCGGCGCAGAACACCGCATCGAATTCCTTAGTGCACCCAACCTGCACTGGCCAGACACGATTTTTTCCTTCGACCACGGCAGCGGCATCTTGTTCACCTGCGATGCCTTCGGACTGCACTACTGCTCCGATGAGGTCTTCGACCGAGATCCAGGCGCAATCGCTCCCGACTTTCGCTTCTATTACGACTGCTTGATGGGCCCCAATGCCCGCAGCGTGCTGCAGGCACTCAAGCGGATGGATGCGCTGCCAACGATCAACACGATCGCCGTGGGCCACGGCCCTCTACTGCGCGACCACCTCAGCCATTGGGTGAACGACTACCGCGAGTGGAGTGGACAGCGCAGCAAAGGAGAACGCTATGCAGCCGTTTGCTACTTGAGCCAATACGGCTTCTCTGATCGGATCAGCCAGGCGATCGCCCACGGCATCGGCAAAGCCGGGGCGCAGGTGCAGCTGGTGGATCTGCGCGCCACCGATGCCCAGGAGCTCACCGCGCTGATCGGCGATGCCCAAGCGGTGGTGGTGCCAACCTGGCCAGCTGAGCCAGACGGCGAGCTCCAAACCTCCATCGGCACTCTGCTTGCCGGGCTTCACCCCAAACAGTTGGTTGGGGTCTACGACGCCTTTGGCGGCAACGATGAACCGATCGATGCGGTGGCTGGTCAGATCACCCAGCAGGGCCAGAAGCAAGCCTTCTCCCCTCTGCGCATCCGTCAGTTACCCCAGGGTGGTGATTACCAACGCTGTGAGGAATCAGGCACCGACCTTGGTCAGTTCCTGACCAAGGAGAAGACCATCGCCGCGATGAAAAGTCTGGATGGAGATCTCGACAAAGCCCTTGGACGCATCAGTGGCGGCCTTTATGTGGTGACGGCAAGCCAAGGGGAAGCAGACAGCCTTCGCCGCAGCGCCATGGTGGCGAGCTGGGTCAGCCAAGCCAGCTTTGCCCCTCCGGGCCTCACGGTGGCAGTCGCCAAAGACCGTGCCATCGAAGCGCTGATGCAGGTTGGCGATCGCTTCGTGCTGAATGTGCTGCGGCAAGACAACCACCAGGCCTTGCTTCGCCATTTCCTCAAACGTTTCCCGCCTGGTGCCGACCGCTTCAACGGCATCAACATCTTGGACGGTGTGGCAGAGGGAGGACCAGTCCTGAGCGATGCCCTGGCCTTCCTGGGCTGCCGTGTGGAACAACGCCTAGAAGCACCAGACCACTGGATCATCTATGCCGTCGTGGAACAGGGCAATGTGGCTGATGCTGAAGCTGCAACCGCTGTCCACCACCGCAAAGTGGGAAACCACTACTGACGGCTCAGCTGACGCAAAGCCCCCTGCAAATTGACCAATGTGGCCTGGACGTGGCGGCGTCTGAGCAGCTCACGGCGGTGAATGACGACTGCCATGGCTTTCTGCCACCACCCCTGAGGGGAGAGACACAATTCCACCCGCTCATGGTGCGGGTAGATAAACACTGCGGCAGCCAGCAAATTGGTACCGAAACCGGCCACCGAGCCAGAGGGCAAGCCGTTGGACGTCGCCCGTCGCGCCAAGAGAACCTCTAATGGAGCATCTCCGGACAACACCTGAACAGTCGATGCCTCGACGGCCGGACCTAACGCAGTGCGGATGGCATCGAGATGACGGCGGTTTTTGGGATGGAGCTGGATCAAGACAGGCCGAGGCCTCACGCGACGCCTCACAGAAGCAATGGCATCGCGAATGAACGCGACGTTTTGAACGCTTGGCGGCTGGCGAAGACCAAATTTTCGACCCGCCCATTTGAACCGGAATCGCCACGACCGAATCTTCAAATAAGGCAGACAAACCAGCGCGGCATCCAACGGCAACGGATTGAACGACTGGCCTGACGTTTCAAGCTGCTGGCTGAACGCCTGGCAAACCTCCAGCAAGCAACGCAACCGCGGCAACGCGACAGCCGCGTCGATGGGAATCAGAGGATCCAGGCTGAAACCGTCAGCACCGTGACGCGCCACAAGCGTTCGCAGAGCCCTGGCGCGTGCCCGCCGTGCAGACATTGAATAGAGACGGGTCTCCACTCCGATGGATTCACCCAACTCCACAACGCTCCTGGCATTGCAAGCTGCCTGCAGGGCGAGGCCTTCTTGATCATCCAGCCTTGGCAGGAGCAGAAGATCACAAACCAACGGTTCCAGCGCCGTTGGCCTCAAACCTCTGAACTGAATGGTGGAGTGATGGCCATCCTCGAGAGCCAAACGACCGAGCTCCTGCTCAAAGGCACTCGTCGAGTGGACGAGATCGCCGCTTTTCAAGGACACGATCCTGAGCATCGACGAGCGCATCCCGCGCCAGCGCAGGTACGCGAAGGCCGACAACGTCGTGATCAGTTGAGAGGAACCAACAACGACCGTTAGGCCCACAGATCTTGGTCCTGACACCGCCAGACCAGTGAACAACACGCCTAAATTCGACAGGCTTCGAGGACGAGCGTGACCACTACAGCTGAAGGGCGTCGCACGATCCAGTACGCCATCGACCCCGGTGTGGTCAGCCTGCGGGGTCTCAGCCCCCAACGTCTTCGCTTTGAGCTGGAATATGCCCTGGAACGAGGCAGCACAGCGAACAGCGTGCTGTTCGAAGCCGGTGATGGATGCCCCGCGGTTCTGGTGCATCCCCCAGGCGCGGCCTATCGCGACGTTTTTCTACCCGCTTTAGACGAGGCCCTCGGAGGCAAGATCCAACCGCTGCGGGTCGTGGTTGGGCACGTGAACCCAAACCGCGTGGCCCTGTTGCATGCTCTGGCGGAAACCGGGCATGCACTCACCCTGGTCACCTCCAACGCCGGGGCCAAGCTGCTGAAGGAACTCTGGAACCAGCGCAAACCGGGCGCACCTGGCCAAGCCAGCGCTGAACCCAGCATCCCGGAGATCCCCCCCCTTGAGGTGATCCGCCATGAAGACACCCTGACCCTGGCTGGCGACCGGGAACTCACGCTGCTCCCCAGCCCCACACCACGCTGGCCCGGAGGACTTCTCGCGTTTGAGACCAGCCTGGGATTGCTGATGAGCGACAAGTTTTTCAGTGCCCACCTCTGTACCAGCGACTGGGCGGAAGCCAATCGCAGCAGTACAGAAGAGGAGCGTCGTCATTTCTATGACTGCTTGATGGCCCCAATGGCCTCCCAGGTGGAAGCCTTGGTGGATCGGCTCGAGGAGCTCGACATCCGCACCATCGCTCCAGGGCATGGTCCGGCGATTGAAGGCAGTTGGCGGAGCCTGTTCAGTGACTACCGCCGGTGGGGAGAACGCCATCAAAAGGCCAGCCTCAAGGTGACACTCCTGTTCGCCAGTGCCTACGGCAACACCGCTGCCATTGCCGACGCCTTAGCGCAGGGGGTGAACAGAACCGGTGTACGCGTCAACAGCCTGAACTGCGAATTCACCCCGGCTGATGACCTCATTGCCGCCATTCACGAAGCCGATGCAGTGCTGATCGGTTCCCCAACGCTTGGCGGCCACGCGCCAACACCGATCGTGTCGGCCCTCGGCACGCTGCTCTCAGAAGGAGATCGCAGCAAACCGGTGGGCGTGTTCGGCAGCTTCGGCTGGAGCGGTGAAGCCGTGGATCTCCTGGAAACAAAACTGCGCGACGGTGGCTTCAGCTTTGGTTTTGATCCCATTCGGATCAAGTTCAGCCCGGATGCGACCAAACTCAAAGAATTGGAGGAAACGGGCACCCGCTTTGCTCGACAGTTGGTGCAATCCCAACGCCGCGCCCAACGTCGCAGCGCCGGTGGGCTGAGCGAAAGTCGCAGCGATCCAGCCATCCTTGCTCTGGGCCGGGTGCTTGGCTCCCTCTGCGTTCTCACCACCCGCAAAGGTGAGCTCAGTGGAGCCATGGTGGCCAGCTGGGTCAGCCAGGCCAGCTTCAGCCCGCCTGGCATCACCGTGGCTGTGGCCAAAGACAGAGCCGTGGAAGCGCTACTGCACAAAGGCGATTGCTTTGCCCTCAACGTTCTGGCCGATGGTCGCGAAACGGAGGTGATGAAACAGTTTCTGCAACCATTTGATCCCGGAGCAGACCGGTTTGCCGGCCTTACCCTGGAGGAGAGCCCATCAGAGCAACCGCTGTTGCCTCAGGCCCTCGCCTGGCTGGAAGGCAGCGTGAAACAACGCATGGAATGCGGTGATCACTGGTTGATTTACGCCGAGGTGAGCCATGGCGGCATCTTTGATGCCGCAGGCACAACGGCAGTGCATCAACGGCGATCAGGCGCGAATTACTAAACGCACTTAACCAAAATAGTTAGACCAAAATAAAAACTAGAGTTGCAATATCAAAGATTCTTATAACACTTTTTCATACCCTTATTCCATCCATCTACGAAAAGTTCAGAATACTTTTTGGGCGCATTTTTTCCATAAATACCGACCAGCTGAGTCCCAATCTCGTTGGACGCCTTGGCAAAATGAGATGCAGAAGGTTTATCACTTGCATCCAATTCATCCCGAGCATAAGACCAGCTCAGGCCAACAACGGAGTGACAGAAAAAGGATGCGC
>NZED01000011.1 GCA_002690325.1 Synechococcus sp. ARS1019 | reverse complement strand
CTACACCAAGAACATCCTTCTGAATGAAGGTCTGCGTGCCTGGATGGCACCGGCTGACCAGCCGCACGAAAACTTCGTCTTCCCTGAAGAGGTTCTGCCNCGCGGTAACGCTCTTTGATCGTCTCAGTGATTTGATCTCCGCAATTTGGCCGCCCCTAACGGGGCGGTTTTTTTGTGCCTGTTCAGGATCAATCAATGCGGCACTGCATCGCGTTGCAGATTGATTTGCAGCAAACCATGTTCATTGCGACGCATGAGCTCTTGCATNAATGCATGGATGAACAGGATCAATCCACACAGTTCCATGCCTTCCTCGAGCCCCGTGATTCCGCCATACCAGAAACTATGCAAACGAATGAGGTCTGATCGCACTGCAAAGCTGCCCAGCATTTCAACCCCGATCGTGCCCCCGATATAAACGGCCCCAGCCCGCAGCGCTCGTGCTGAGAAGTCGGCCGGTAGGGCCTGTAGAAATCCTTTGAAACGCCAAAGCACAACAGCAACGAAGGCCCCATAGGGGATGACCCAGGTGGATGCCAGAGCAGGGTGAACGTGATGACGCAGGTCTGGAATGATTAACACCTCGTGGATTTGCAGGGCTTCATCCAGTGCAAGGAAAAAGAAGATCCGACTCAGCAATTGCCAGTCAGCAGCTGATTCATGTCCGTTCGAACTTTTCAGTCGCTTCAGCAGTAAGGCAATCAACAGCAACAGTGCACTGCTGAACAGCGTGGGCACATTGAGCTCCCTGTCCATATTCAGAGGGTCGAGCCAATGCTTATCAGCTCCGAATCCGTAAATACCCACCTGAGTCACGGTGTGANCGATCAGTAATCCTGCGGTGATTCCACTCAACAGCCAACGAACAGCTCCCGGGCTTGCNACAACTGTGATGNAGTTGTNGCTTGAAGATGCACTGCGTTGATCAGTCAAGGCGTTGTCCTGNTGCGCATGGTTCAAGCGCGTTCTGCTTTAGCCGTTCTAAATCCCTGATTAATCTTCNCTTCACTTGAAAGAGGACCTTNTTGCCGGCCATCTATTCCCGGGGCAAGAACTTGGCGAGGGGGATGACAACACTGTTTGTCGTTTTGTCAGTNGCGTCCCTGCTGACGGTCGTTGTTCAGGTGGTGATCGCTGTCCTTGGAGGCGGAGCTCCAGANCCTGGTTGGGCCGGTTTGGCTCTTGTTTCGGGTGCCGTGGCGTTCTGGAGTCGTCGCGGCTCAGGATTTCAGCAGCTGTTTGCTGCATCTGGAGACGTGGCCCATCGNTCGCGCTCGCAGGCGGTGTGGTGGCTGCTGGTCGGGGGAGNCGTTCTTGTGATGGGCCTGAAGTTGGGGAGTCCAGATGTGGACGCCTACAAGAATTTGGTGTTCGGCGAGGGGGGGCTGGTGGAGTGGACTCAGGTGATCCTTCTCGTTACAGCGGTGCGATCGGCCTGGTTGATCGGGACCGATTTGAAAAGACGGCTCGGTGAGAGCCGTCTGGTTTGGATCTTCCGAGGATGGTCGTTGTTCTTGGGTTTGGTGCTGCTCGAGGAGCTCGCCTGGGGGCAGGTGATTTTTGGTTGGCGCACGCCGGACACGCTGCGTGACATCAATGCTCAGAACGAAACGACCCTGCACAACATCGATTGGTTTCAGGAACGTCTCGACGTCGGGTACTTCCTGGTCACCCTGGTCATTTTGNTTGCCGTGTTGCTGGCACCAAGGTTGATGAGAAGCCTGCGGCAAAAGCACTCGGATCCCATGGCTTTGGTGCTCAGCACCCTCACGCCCGCGTCTTACGTCTGGCCACTATTTACTGCCGTTGCAGCTCTCGCGTTCTGTATTGCGACACGATCGCTCTCTGATCTGATCGTGAACCGTGATCAGGAATGGGGTGAGTTGTTGTTNTATGCGTCCGTGCTCCTTNNGCTTCTTCGAACACGGGTTTTGTTGGGTGCGGTGCAAGACGCTCCGTAATCTGCCGATCTCTGCAGGAAGGCTGCATGCGTGACCCCAGCGGNATGGACGGGCAAACCGCGNANCGCTGGCCGCCCACTGTGCTGGCGATGGCGGGACTGTTCTTCCTGATTTGCTTTGCGATTCAGGCTTGGCGCTTGGAAAGCCTCAGCGCCACCTACGACCAGGCCNTGTTCCTTCAAGAACTGTGGTCGACCGCCCAGGGACGACCTTTCGAGAGCAGCCTNTCGTCGGTCCTTTCTGGAGCCGTTGCAGTGGACGGTGNGTTGCCATCGATTGCTTATCTGCATTTGGGGCAGCACGCCAATCTGCTCACACTGTGTCTNTCCCCGTTGGTGGCACTGCTGGGGATCTGGGCTCTTCCGNTGATCCAGGTCAGTGTGCTCACCGCCGCCGGCTTGGTGTTGTGGCGGTTGGCTGATGCGCGGCTCCCGCGTTCNTTGGCCGAACGACTCACGCTTGCTTACTTCCTAAGCGGCGCGGTGATTGGTCCAGCCCTTGAGAACTTTCACGATCTGGTTTGGTTGCCGTTACTGGGGTTTTTAGTTGTGGGTGGGCTCTTGGACGGCTGCCGCTGGAGGGTGGCGCTGTTTGCTGCACTCTTGCTCGCCGTTCGGGAAGACAGTGGTCTGCTGCTCTTTTCNCTTGGTCTCTGGGCAGNGATCAGGCAGCCCCGCCATCGCATCACCGGTGTGGTGTTGATGCTGGTTTCCTTTGGCTGGGTCTTGCTGGTGACCGGATGGATTCAGCCAATGGTGGACTCTTCTCTGGCAGATCGTTTCCTTCAGGAGAAGTTTGGCCATCTGGTGGATGACCCCTCTGGAGGCACGGCCGCGGTGCTGTTCCAGATGCTGCAACGACCGCTGGCCCTCATCCAGGCCTTGGTGTCGCCACCGGGGGGGACGCTCGGCTTTTTGCTCGCGCTGAGTTTGCCCCTCCTGTTCGTGCCGCTGAGATCGGTGGACGCTCTCCTCCTGANGTTTGCACCGTTACTGATTGCTTTGCTGTCCCAAGGTCGATCGGCCCTCTCGGTGACCTTGCGGTACGTGCTGGCTTTGGTTCCCGGGCTGTATCTCGGCGCGGTGCTTTGGTGGCAGCAGCACCCAAAAAGCTGGTCCAAGGTCTGGCTGCGCCATTGCTGGACGGGTGCCATCTCCCTGGGCCTTGTGCTCACACTGCTGGCCAATCCCCATCGCAGCTTGTCCGCTGTGATTCCGGATAGTTTTTCGCCGTGGATTTATGTACCGCCGCAGCAGATGCTGAATCGACGCCAGGCGGCACGACGCGCCGTGGCTTTGGTCCCTGCCGATGCCAGTGTCTCGGCTGATACGCCACTTCTCCCGCTTTTGGCGGAGCGGGAGGCGTTAATTCGCTTTCCGAAGCACGTTCAATATCTCAACCGTGATGGGGCCGTCCAGGAGGTGGATTGGGTGGTGGCCTTCCCTGGCTACTACACACCGCTGGCTCCCTTGTTCAGGCGTGAACGCAAACAACAGCGGTCAATTCGCCGAGAACTGGCAGAGCTCAACGAGTCCGGCCGATATCGCCTGGTTCATTGTCAGGGGGGTGCTGTTGTGCTGCAGCGGCAGGAGCGCGACACAACTCCAAGCCCGCCGGCCATGTCTGACAGCTCCAGTTCCTGTCCTTGGCTTGATTGAGCAGCTGCTTTTGAACTGTTTCGGTGGACCCCCAGCCAGGGTCGCTGGGATTCAGCAGTAGCAAGCTCCAGGGGGTTCCTTCAAGGGTCAGGCTTGCTCCCTTTTTGGGGAATCCGATCGTCGTGCGCTGGCTGAGGTGGGGCACCAGATAGCTGGTCGTCAGCACNGCATCAGTGGGTTGGACGGCTGCGATCGCGCTCTGGGCGTCTTGCAGGAATGGCAGTCGTTGCANATACGGACCGGTGAAGAACCAGGGCTTGGCGAGTGCGAGCCAGCAGGCCACCGCCCAGCCAAGCGTCCAGGGAAATCCGCGCCCGGTGGTGTGCTGCTGGCTCAGGCCGTCCAGCGCTGCCACCACGGCGATCACCGCCAGGGGAAGGCTGTAGTGGTGCACCAGGGTGCGGTAGCTCGGGGATGCGGACAGCAGATTGACCAGCANCAGGGGCAGAGCAATGAAGAGGGTGCTGAGTGAGGCCCGACGCCATAGAGCGACGCAGGGAAGGCAGAGCAACACCAGATATTCAGCGCCGCCGGNCCAATCGAGGCTATGCAGCACGGTGAACGGGTCACCACTCAGGTGGCTGAACATCCGCGATGCGGCNTTNGGCCCTTCTCCATCCCGGAGCATTGGGTAGAGCCAGCGGCTGAGCAGCAGCAGCCAGCCGAGGCTCAGCCCTGCTGCAGTAGCGCTCCAACGCCAGCGTCGCCGCCAGGCTTGATCGATCGCCATGCCAGCTGTGATCAGCACCAGGCCGTCGCGGCAGCCCAGCATCAGCAGCAGAAGCGCAAACCAGAGTCGAGGGCGCTCGNTGCGCTCGGCCCAGAGGGCTAAGGCGAAAGCTGGCATCACCCAGGTTTCCGGATGGAAATCGAACAGTGCCGCGTTGAACACCACCGGCTGCAACCACCAGAGTGCGCAGATCAGCCAACTGCGTCGTCTGGTTAAGCCAGCCTGTTGCGCCAACAGCCAAATCGGAATCGCGGTGAAGCTCAAGGCCAGGGCCTGACTNGCAAGCAGCCACTGGATACTCGGTGCAATCCGATAGGCACCGCCGGCCAGATAGAGCATCCAGGCACCGTGGTCGGCCAGCACGTGCACCTGTTCCATTGAGGAAACCGGTGCCACACCGGAGCCGATCAGCCACGCCCATTGGTCAAACAGTCCCAAGTCATAGGCGTTGCTTTGCAGCAGGCCATGGCGCGCCGCTGCCAAACCCCAGAGCACAAGGCCGAGTCCTGCTGCCCCAGCGATCAGCTGCCCTGGCAGACCTCTGCGGGGCGAGCGGTGGCGATCAGGGCTGGGGCTGCAGGTCATCGATGGGGATGAGGTAGGCCTGACTGNGCTGATCGATCCAGGCATTGGGGCTTGTGGCCGCCAGTTGCTTCAGCCGCAGTTGGCGCTGCTCGGGCATGGGGCGGTAGGTCTTGTCCCAGAGGAAGCTGCCCGCTAGGTGGGTGGCCCCGGCCGCTTGCCAACGTTGAAGTCGTTCTGGCGTGAGCTGCTTGCTGGAAATCAGCCAGCCCTGGCGGCGNGCCAGGTTCAGCAGAGTGGGATCAGTGCTNGTGACGCTGACGATCCGCGCCGTCGTNGGGAGCTGGTTTCGGATGGTCAAGGCCAGCGGCATCCAAGCCCGACTCTGGCGTTGTTCAACAACCCAGTAATCCACNGATANAACCGTGAGGCTGACCACCAGCGCAAGACCAAGCACCACCCGGGGTTGCCAGCGAGGCCGTTGGGGTTGCCAGCATTGCCATCCCAGGCCGACCAGTGGAGAGCTGAACAACAGCAGCGGCAGTTGGTAGTACTCATGAATCGTGCTGGAGCGCATGGTGGCGAGGGTGCAGAGCAGCACCCCCACCAAGCCGCTGATCGCAATCTGGCCCCCGCCCGTGCGCCAGCTCTTCTGCAGGCCAATCAGCAGGAATGGCAGCCCCATTACGGCTAGCAGACGCACCACAACTCGCAGCAGCAGGTTGATCCAGCTGTTCANGTCCAGCAGGAGACTGGCACTGCTGCGATCGGCTCCCGCCCCCCAGAACCCGAAGCTCAGGCCACTGCTTTGTCCCAATTGGTGGGCGTGAAAGTACCAGGCCGCCACAGTCGCGAGNCTCGTGCCGACGTAGAGCCAGAACCAGGGACTGCACAGCAGTCGCGTCGATCGATGTAGAAGGGTTCGGCTGGGCTCCGCCCGGGCGTGTGGGTCAGGCGTGAGCTGCACCATCAGCAGGGGTAGGCCTAGCCAGAGCAAAGGAATGACTTTGATTAACCCTGCGGTCGTCAGGCAGAGCCAGCTCANGGCCAGGGCCCAGCGGGAGCGGTGCTGCCGCCACAGGCTCAGGCTGTCCAGGGCGGCGGCGGCACAGAGCAGCAGCAGGGCTTCCGCTTGAAATGTTCGCCCGAAATACACACCGAGCGGCGCTATGGCGAAGGCCAAGCCTGCCCACCAACCGGCNNTGGGGTTGAACCAACGCCGGCCCAGGCGAATGATCAGCCAGATCGTCAGGCCGCTGAACAGCNCGGATAGACCGCGTCCCAGCCATTCCTGGACACCGAANAGGCCATACATCCGACTGACCACAAACGGGTAGATGGGAAATTCCGATTCCACCAACCCAGAGGTGGCTCCTCCCCAGTCGATCTGTGGCAGCCAAATGGGAGTGCTGTTCTGGCTGAAGTGCCGCGCCATGGCTGCCGTATCGGCTTGTCGCCAGCTGTGCACGCCCAGCACCGGCATCCAGATTTGAATCAGCCGCAGCAGGGTGCCCANACCGATAGGCCACCAGATCCCTCTATGGGGTGTTCCAGACAAAGCGGGATGAGGCCGCATAGTTCCAGACGTAGACGACCACGATGCCCGCCAGTTGGGCCCATAGGGCATGGGCCTGAATCAGGGTGTAAAAACTGGTGGCCAGTCCCACATTGGCNANGGCTGGGAGTGACGCCACCAAGAGGAATTTGAACAGTCCACGGAGGAGTTGTCGCCCACTCTGACGTCGGTCTCGAAAGGTGAGAGCGTTGTTGACCAAATAATTGGAGCTCGCAGCTGTGATCACTGCGACCGGTAGAGCCTGTTGGAACGGCAGCCCGATCAGCCCCATCAGCAGCGCTGTGGTGATCAGCTGAACGACAACGCCGGAGGCGCCCACNAGCCCGAAACTGATCGCACGCCGGGGCAGTAAACGCAGGGTTGCGGTGTGCAAGAGGGACACCACGAAGTCCCAGAGGATTGCGATGTCGAGCTTGGACATGCCATGGAGACGTGGCTGAAAGCTGAGCGGGATTTCACCCACCTGCATTCGGCCGCGGCTGATGGCCAATAGCTCGTAGAAGAACTTGAAGCCGTTGACGTCTACCTCACGGATCAGAGGGAGACAGCGGTCGAGCTGCAGCGCAATGAATCCGCTCATGTAATCGGTGAGATGCCCGTAGCTGGCAGGGAGACTCCAGCGGGCCAGGTGGTTCGCGATGGTGGACCCATCGGTTCGGCGATGGCTCAACCCGTGGATCTCGGAGTGATCGAGAAATCGACTGCCGGCGACGACATCCAGCCCTTGGCGTCTTAAGAGCTGCACTGCATCACGCACCGAGCTGGGTTGATGTTGTCCATCGCTGTCCATCACGATGGCCACAGGGTGGAGCGCTGCCATGAGGCCTTCCTTGATCGCGCTGGCTAGGCCGGAACGTCCGACCCGTTGGATGATCCGCACGCGCGCATCGTGGCGAGCCAGGTTTCGTACAAGATCCGCAGTTCCATCCCNTGAATCGTCGTCAACGACAAGGATTTCAACGGGATNTCCCATGTCGAGCTGCAGCAGCTCTTCGATCACGCGCTCGATCGAACCACCTTCGTTGTAGGTGGGCAGCACGATCGACAGGCCGTGATGGGTCGCCTCGCTTCGAGGAGCCGCGGTGGACGACACANTGCTCTGCAATAGGNCTCAGGCTANCGACAGTCCGCCAGGGTCCAACTNCCTGCGCGGCCANGGATGAGGCAANCCTCCTGTGGCTTGTCGCTGAGACGCCACTGTCCTTCTCCTTCAAACCGTCGGATGCGTTGTTGCGCGTACCAATTCAGGCTGGGTCGTTCGTCATATCCCTTTAATCGCAACGTTTCACCAGGTTGGTCTGAGGCCAATGCCGCAACGGGTTCGACAGCCCAAGATTCATTGAGTTCCCAAAGCCAAAGCGGCGAATGAAACATCAGGGCCAAGGCCGCCACGTTGCCACCAACGAGGCTGATCACGCCAATGCGTCGTTGGTGGGCTGTGCTGGATCGCAGCCACCAGCCTCCGGCTCCCCAGCCAAGGCCGAGGACCAAGGCGAGATTGCGATAGGGGGCTAGTCCACGGCCGAGCTCGCTGTAGCTGCTTAGGGCGATGAGGAGCAACCCCACGCCAAGGCTGCCCCAGAACAGGGGGAGCTTGAACAGCAGCCAGCGACATGGTGGAGCGGGGACAGGGTCCGAGGACGTCNGGTGCTCCACCAGCCAGACCAGTAGGGGGCCACAGAGGAGGGCGATCGGCAACCACAGCGGATGGCTGTACCAGGGCAACTGGGTGCGCAGGGGAANGATNGCTCCAGCCAGNGTGACCAGCGTGGCGACGGACCANCGTCCCCATCGGCTGTGGCGCGCGCGCCAGGCCCACATCAGTGCAATGGGGAGCAAGGGCAGCCAGGGCCAGCCGCCTTCAAGGATTTCGATGGCTGGTACCCGCCAGCCCAGGTCACTGCCCTCGCCGGGATCGAGCAGAACNCGTCCCGCGCCATCACCACCCCAGAGCCAGAACGCCTGAGCTCCGCGGACGGAGACATGCCAGAGATGCCAGCCAATCCCAGGGANTAGACCCACCAANATCCCGATGCAGGAGNGAGCCAGTCGCCAGGTTCTCCATTCCTGTCCCCACAGCAGGCCCANGGCTGCGGCCACCACGCAGGGCACCAGCAACGGAGCTTTGAGCAGCAGCATCGTGCTGGCCATGAGGCCGGCCAGAAGCCCCCAACAACCGCTGCGTCGGCTGGTGTGAAGTTGCAGCACAGNCAGCCAGAGCAAGGCCATGGCTGTGAGCTGGGTTCCGTCCAGCATGGNGAGCCGGCCGTGGCGAGCCACCGGCAGCAGTGAGAGCAGGATCACACTCGTGGCCAGTGCGCTGGAGCGGTCCCCCGGGCGCAATGTCCATTGCAGCCATCCNCCGATGGGGACAACGAGGCAGGAGAGCAGGGCTGGGGCGAGCCGGACGACCCACTCAGCTGGTAAGTCCTGCGCAGGAGTTGTGATGCGGATCACAACAGCGATCAGGCCATGCAATCCCGGCGCTTTGTTGAGGTAAGGAGCCCCCCAGAGGGTTGGGAGCAAGGGGGCTTCTCCAAGTCCTTGACGCAGTTCAAGGGCTACCCGGGCCACGGTGGCTTCATCAAAGTCGCGCAGGGGTTGGTCGCCCAGGCCGATCAGAGCCAACAAGGCAGCGAGGATTCCGAGCCCGATGAAGCCGACCCAGGGGCCTGTCACGGCGTCGGACCGGTTCGCTCCCCCTAATCCCATCGGAATCTGAGTATGGTTTTGAAGTACAGAATGCAGTGACGTGGAGGAGCAAGGTCTTTCTTCGGGAGGATGTTGTGAATCCGAAGGCGTTGCCGGCATTCATGATCCTTCAGGAGGAGGTGTCCATGTCATCCAGTTGTTGTATGCAGGGTCTGCTGATCGCGGAGAACGCCGGCTGAACGGCGCCTTCTGACTGATCATCCGGTTCCGCGGCGTATGCGGACCCGGCGAGAGCCCCCGTCCGGTTTACCGGGCGGGGGCATCGTTTTTTTGGGGGAATGGTTTGGTCGTGGAGAGTTATTCCATACCAGTGCCATCGAGCACCACACATCGGAACCGAAGCCGTTTTGTGTTCAAGGATGTCGTTTTGGTTGCGGCGACTACTTTTCTTAACAGCTCTTTAATTNACACTTTTTTTGGCGCTGTCGCGCCCCCTTTNTGTGTGAGGAATCCCATGAAGCTTTTCCAGCAACTGCTGGTGGCTCCTGCTGCCCTNGGCCTNNTGGCNNCNGNNGCTCANTGCCGCNGANNTGAACATCNNCGGCGTNTCTGANTACGCNGCTNAAGAGCAGGTCACCAGCGTCACCCAATTCTCTGACGTTTACCCAACCGACTGGGCTTATCAGGCTCTGAGCAACCTGGTTGAGCAGTACGGCTGCGTTGCCGGTTACCCCAACGGCACCTTCCGTGGCAACCGGGCGATGACCCGTTACGAGGCCGCAGCGCTTCTGAACGCTTGCCTCGACCGCGTCACTGAGGTCACCGACGAACTGCGTCGTCTGATCAAAGAATTCGAAACCGAACTGGCCATCCTGCGNGGTCGCGTGGACGGCTTGGAAGCTCGCGTTGGCGAACTGGAAGCCACTCAGTTCTCCACCACCACCAAGCTCAAAGGTCAAGCGAATTTCGTCTTGGGTGCTACGCGCGCAAAGGGTGATGCCAATGCGATGCGTAAGAACTACAACGCTCAATTTGGTGCATTTAGTTTTACTTATGACCTTCGTTTAAGTCTAAACACATCCTTTACTGGTAAGGACAAATTATTCACCCGTCTGCGTGCAGGCAACATGGGTGCTAGCAGTATTTGGGATGGAAATGGCGTTAGTTTGAACAAATTGGACACCGCCGCACCTGGTGGAAATATCCTCGAAGTTGATCGTCTTTACTATCGCTTTCCCGTTGGTGACAATTTAACCGTTCAGGCTGGTCCTCTGACCCGTAATACCGAGATGATGGGTTATAAGCCATCTGTCTACGGCAAAGGTGGAACGAAACTACTCGATTTCTTTGGCGGATCACTGGGTACTCCTGGTGTTTGGAATAAGGAAACCGGTGGTGGTTTTGGTCTGATCTACAGCAATAAAAACAGCGTTGAGAAGGGCGATGCCTTCTTCACAATTGCTGCCAATTATGTTGCTGATTCTGGCGAAGCGAATGACAGCAATCCAAATTCGGGTGGCTTCATGACTGATAATTCAGAAGGAAATATCACCTCCCAAATTGCCTTCGGTAATAAGAAGTGGGGTATTGCTGCTGGTTATCGCTATGGTCAGTGTGGAGCTAAATTCCGCACTGCAACTGAGTACGCTAAGTCAAATCAATTCCATCAGTCTTGTACGACATCAGTTGATGAACGTAGTGATGCTGATAGCCACAGCGTCTCTTTTAACACTTTTTGGCAGCCTGAAGAATCTGGTTGGATTCCTTCAATCAGTGCTGGTGTTGGTAAGTCGTATCTCAATGGTGACTTCAACTACAACAATGCTGAGAAATTTGCTTCTTGGATGATTGGTCTTCAGTGGAGCGATGTCTTCCGTGAGGGTAATGACCTTGGCATTGCTGTTGGTCTACCTCAGTTTGTGGTTTCCAGAGATCGTGGTACCCCCGATGATGGCAACTACGCCATGGAACTTTGGTATCAGTACGAAGTAACTGACAACATCTCTGTCACTCCTGGTATCTACTGGTTGTCACGTCCCTATGGTGAATTAACACCTTCTGACAAAAGCATCGGTATTTTCGGTGGTGTTGTGCAGACTGTGTTCAAGTTCTGATCTCAGATTCGAAATCATCTGACTTTTTGATTGTTATCCCTCTGGAGCCGNCTGATGTCGGCTCCTTTTTTGTTGACCATGATCAAGCTGAGCAAGACAATGCTTGTTGGCAGAAAAATAAGCCTATGATCAACGCTGGATTTCCTGGTTCAGCATGGGCGACTACACCGGCGCAATTCTTGCCACGGTTGGCTTGGCTGTTGTGTTCACTGCTGCTGTGGTATGGCAGTTTCTACAGCCCAATGATGATGATTTTGGTGATCTTTCAAAGAAACCTAAATAACTTCTGATTAGTCTTCGACCATTCGCCAGATCCTTCTCGCGTTTATTTATAAGTTTTGATGTAGGGAAAGGCCCTACTGAGGGCATTTTTTTGAATAAAGTTTCTGCCTGGCTTCATACGCTTCTTTAATGATGTCGTAATTCGAGGTGTCGCACATCGATTCTTGCTCACATAAGCAGGAATACGCTGCTGATGAAGCTTCAAGCATGTCTGCATGGAGCATCAAGCTTTGTTGTTCGATAGTGCAAGTCAATTGCCTTTGGTTGGACGCCAAGTGATCTTCGAAGGCGATCGTTGCCTGTTGTGCTTTTTCGATGTCACTGCGACATGGCGATGCACTCGATGGCGCAGCCCATAGAACAAGTGTCAATAGAACCAATTTCAGTGCGGTTGATGTTTTTTTCTGCGTAGTAAACGCGATGTTCATCATGCTTGCTTCTCCTGTGGGTGGATCTGTAGTTTGAGGTTGCAACAAGTGTCTAAAACCTTAGTCCCCATGCATGCATCAGCGAATCATGGCATCTTGCATCGATCTGCTGAGACTCAACTAATAGGGAAAGCAATCAACAGCAGACCTTGTTGAGACCCTGGACTTTTCGGCCCCTATGGTTCGGTGTTTCGAAGCACCATTCGGGAGCGTGAGTTCATCAGTTATGGCATGAGAGACCTCACGCTTTCCATGCTGCTTGGTGCCGCTGTATTGGTGATGGCTGCTGCATTGAGCCACCAATGGACCTGTTCTTCTGCCAGTCAGCAGGTACCGACTCGCTCCATTTGTTGGGTCGCACCAGTTACGACAGACCCTTGGGTTGGTTATTTCTGATTTGAGACTGATTTTGTTGTGCGTGATGGACAGAATTAATGTCGTTAATGTCTCTCTTGAATTGCCGTTAACGATGTAATGAATTTTCGTTGTATTGGTCAGTCGTTTTATTAATCCGTTAGTTCGACGCTTTTAGCGTCTGCTCCTCCAGCAACATATTGAATTGAAGTAGTTGTTCATCACTGAGTTGTTGTCGGCTACTGGCTCCAATCTCCTTGGTGAGAAATTGTCGAGCTTGATCTGAGGACCAGTTCAATGTCGCCAGCATCTGATTGCCTTGTTCGAGTAAATCAGAACGTCGAATTGGCACCGGAGCCGTGTCTGGTTTTGCACCTTCTGGTAGTCCCTTGAGTTGTCTCATAAAAGCCACCAAATCTCCATAACGGGTAAGCCGGTGACGACTGCCGTGGCCAAATGCTCGTTCGAGATAGATCCCTTCCATCGCTCGGTCCCAACCAATACGGCGCACTTCGATATCAATCGCGGCCAGCTCTTCACTCCAATCCTCTGGATCTGTCGGCGCTTCCGACGGAGGTTGAGCCACCGGTGCCTCGTGTTGATCGACTTCGGTGGGCTGAGAGGACTCCGATCGACTCTTCGCTGGCGTGGCTGGAGCTTGGCTCGTCGATGGCGCATCTGGCTTGGCAATGCGTTTGGGGGCTGGTTTGGCTGGCCCTGGCACTGGCTTGGATTGACCCTCAACCGGTTCAGGGACTTGATCCTCTGCTTTCAGACGGCTTGCCAGACGCTGGCGAGCACGGTCCTCAGCTTCTTCTGCATTGTTGGCTTCTCCCAGAGCACTTGATTGCTCATCCCCGCTGTGCCATTCAGTGGCACGCACCACGACCCGATTGGAATCGACATGGCAGAGCTCGACCCGGATTGGCATTCCTTTCAGTGCACGCCTGCACTTTCTAGGCTGTCGACATGGATCTCACTGCGCTGCCCTCGCTGTCCAACGTTTTCGATGGAGCGGATCAATGGGGAGAAATTCTGACCCTGCTTCCGGTTTTGGTGGTTTTAGAGCTTGTTCTCTCCGCCGATAACGCCGTCGCTCTTGCCGCGATTGCCCGTAGCGGCCAACAACCGGAGCAGGAACGTCTTGCTTTGAACATCGGAATAGGCCTGGCTTTGGTGCTCAGNATGGCCTTAATCNTTGTGGCCCAGTGGGTTCTTCAAAACGCTTGGATTCAGCTTCTCGCCGCTGTGTACCTGCTTTGGNTGTTCGTTGACCATCTCAGGAGTCANCAGGACGATCCTCAAGCCNAGAGTGCAGAGGGACAAGGTNGTNGNGCGNGGTCNTTACTCAAAACNGTTGTGTTGCTGGCGTTTACGGATCTTGCCTTCTCCATCGACAGCGTCGCAGCCGCTGTCGCGGTCAGCGATCAAATTCTGTTGATCGGGACCGGGGCCATCATCGGCATCATTGCTCTGCGCTTTACGTCGGGTCTGTTCATTCGTTGGCTTGATATTTACCCGCGACTGGAAACGGCTGGTTTTCTTGCCGTTGCCTTTGTCGCATTACGGCTGATTGTTCATGTTGTTTGGCCGCTGCTCAGCCAACCAGACTGGATCACGTTGTTGGTTGTNGGAGTGGTGTTNTGGTGGGGCNTATCCCTTCGCGAAGAAGCTGAGGCCACGGAGATCAACCATGTTGGTTGAGTTGCGTCAGGCCGGGAGTGATGCACTTCTCGATCGGATCAATCTCGACGATCCACCCCAGCCAGGTCGATGGATGCAATTAAAGGGCAGGTCGTTTTTTGTGCTNCAACGTCGTCACCGTTATTCCCTACGCAACGGCCAGTACCAGATTGCATCGGTCGCCCTCATGGTGAAACCGCAACGCCAACCCATTGATGCGACGCGTTGGCGTCATGGGTGGGTCATTGGCGATCCCCATTGCCGGTTCAATGCACGCAGTCCGCTCTTGCGTTGTGCTGTTTGGCCAGAGGGTCCCTGCGATCGATGTTCCCATCATGAACCGCGTTAAAGCATGACCGGTTCGATGATCACAGGTCACGTTGTGGCGGGTCACGGTGTTGCCTCTGGACGCTCAACGTCGTCTCCATATCCCGCCGGCACAATCTGTTTACAGATGCCATTTTTTCAGGCTCTCGGGCTTGATCTATCGAACTGCTTTTCAGGCACGTTGAATGTCAGCTTTGCACCAGCAGAAGTTGTGCTGAGCCAGCCAGACATGACATTCCCCAATGTTGATTGGAGCGAACACCACCCACCCGAAACCTTTTCGTTCTGGCGCGTTGAGATGGTCAGCGCTTCTCAGCAGCGTGCCAAGGCCTGGATCTATCGCCCCCACCCAGAAACGAAACAGCGGCATTGGCAGCCACCCACGGTCTTGGAAGTGCTTGCTCCGTTTCAAGAAGGCTTGAGTCCTGGGTCAGAAGTATCCCTGAATGACCCGCAGCAACGTTTGCAGCTTGTTGATGGCGTCAGGCTCCGTGCCCGTCTGCTCGAATTCCTGAAGTTCAGGGTGTTGGCTTCGCAATCGTCATTCTTTTCAGATAACAATCACGTTGATCGTCGTGTTTGGCTGAAGCAAATGCATCCTGAAGCCCTTCAACTACCCGACCAAGATCTCGATCGCGTTTGGCAGCAAGCGCAGATGCTTTACACCGAAGATTGATGGTCCCCGTTGTTCAAATCGCTTCAAACGCGTCTCCTGGCTGAACAGCCAGTTGCTGAATCATGGTCTGCCCTTTGCTACGGCCCTTGCCCTCAAGCTGAGCCTCCCGAATTAAGAGTGGACATCCAGAACTACTCACAACAACACCAAGATCAGCAATGGAGTCAAGAACCACCCCCCCTGGATTGGCACCAGTCGGCCAACGACCAATCAGTGCTTTGGCTTCGACGGAGAGCTGATTGGACAAGCGCTCAATGAGTGGTTCTGTATCCATGATTTTGAGGCGCTTCCCTTTCCAATGTGTCATCGCGCCCGGATAAAGACCCATCACTTTGCGATGGATGGCAAGTGCAGATTGGCTCCAATCAATGACGTAGTCGGATTTCGTCAACATGCGCGCGTAGCTACTCTCTCCGCCTTGAAAGCGAACATTGAGGCGATTGAGCCGCTCAGACTCCTGACCTGGTCCAGCAGCCTCAATCCGTGGCATCGCAGCGACCATGAGTTCAGCGGTTAGAGCACTGAGGCGCTCGCCAAGTTGAGCGGCATTTTCGCGCAATCCGATCGCTAAACGCTGTTCCAACAGAACAGGTCCAGTGTCGAGACCTTCCTCCATGGCCATCACACCAACGCCTGTTTCTGGATCGCCTTCCAGAATCGACCATTGGATCGGACCAGCACCTCTCCAACGGGGCAGCAGAGAACCATGGCCGTTCCAGCACCCCAGTGGTGGTTGATTGAGTACAGAAGCGGGGAGGATTTGTCCAAATGCCACGACAACCGATAGATCGGCACCGAGATCTGCGAGTTGTTGCTGGCAGTCCAGGTCGCGTTTGATCCGCTCAGGGGTAAAGACAGGACAATTGAGTTCGATCGCCCGCTGCTTGACCGCTGACGCCACCAATTGTTTTCCCCGGCCCCGGCGACGATCTGGCTGAGTCACTACACCAACAATGGTGTGTCCCGCCCCGTGCAGAGCGGTCAGCGTTGGAACCGCATAGTTCGGGGTTCCCCAAAACAGAATCTTCACTGTGGATCGCGATCGATGGTCAGGCTTCGCCTGTGATCGAGAGGCCGTCTACCCATACGTGGGGGCAAACGCCGCGATGGGTGATTTCTGATTCGGCCTCTAAGTGAACAATGCTGTTTAAAAGAGTCCGGATATCACCGGCCACTGTTGCTGCTTCCACAGAAATGTGTTGGCCATCTTTGACGAGCCAACCATCGAACGGAAGAGAAAACGACCCTTGTGTTGCTTTCACTCCGGCATGGAGAGCAGACAAATCCTCAATCAAGACAAAGGGTTCACGCTCAGTTCGGTGGTCCAAGGCGGTCCCACTGCTTAATCCCTCTTTGGTTGAAATTTCAAACCAGTCGGGACCAACGGAGACCTTGGCTCCAAGGCCGGCATGCCCAGTGGGTTGGACACCGAATGCACGGGCTGTGGCTTCTGAGTGCAGAAAACTAGAAAGTTCCCCTCCGTTGATCAGACAGAGACGACGGGTGGGAGTTCCTTCCCCATCAAAGGCCGACGCGCTGACATGCCCTGGGTGAAGGCCGTTGTCATGCAACGACAGGAAGGGAACGGCAATCTGATCACCAATCGAGTCACGGTTGCTAAGGCTGACTCCATCCAGGACTGAACGAGCGTTGAACATGCTGCTAAACGCCCCCATCAGGGAGAGGAAAGCTTCAGGCTTGAAGCAAACGCGGTACGACCCCGTTTCGATGGGTTGGTAAGCGAGATGGCTGACAGTGCGCTCAACGGCTTCATTAATACAGCCTTCGATATCCAGACCCTGACTTCCAAGACCTAGTCGCACGGCCCCGCCACTGCGGGGCTTGCGGCCGTCCTCTTCTGCACGGGCATAGAGGTACACGCTTGCTTGAGTCCGCTCCATCTCTCGAAGCGCACCATCGCTGTTGAGATAAAGGCTTTGGGAAAGGGATTCGGCTAAACCGTTGTATGGAACGGTTTGAATGGCGTGGTGACGGGAGAGCAACTCTGCTTCAGCCTCACGCAACGTTTTGAGCAGGGGGAGGATGCCTTGCCGCTCCTGCAGTGGACGGTCGAGCTCAGGTAAGGGTGCGGTGGCCAGCGGTGAAAATTGCGGAACGTCATTGGGGTTCCCGTAGGCACTGGCTTGATGGGCACCAACAAGCGCCTGCTCAAGCCCACTGTCCGATAAATCCGTGGTGCTGGTGATGCCAACCAGACCGTCGGTGTTCCAAACCCGCACTGTGATCGAACTGCGCTGGGCAGCCTTCATCTGCTTCGCTTCACCGCGATCCACTTGCACGGAACAATCGTCGCTGCAGGCAGCTCCCAGATCCCAATGTCGGATTCCTTCCCGTGTAGCGAGGGTATGCAGTCGGTCCCGAAGGACGCTGGCGTTGAGGGTGTTGTTGGACATATCAGCGACCTCCCACAGTGATTGAGTCCACCTTGATGTGGGGTTGACCAACGGTGACAAAAACGCTGCCGCTGACCGACCCACAGAATCCTGCTGCTAGCTCGAGATCATTGGCACACATTGAGATCCGAGGCATCACTTCTTTGGCGTCACCGATCAGAGTGGCTCCCTTCACCGGTTTAGTGAGGGCACCGTTCTCGATCAGATAGCCCTCCTCCACCGAAAAATTGAATTGACCGGTCGGCCCGACACTGCCACCGCCCATGGCTTTGCAGTAGAGACCACGATCGACGGACCCAATCAGCTCCTCAGGTGTGTGGGGACCAGCGTCGATGTAGGTATTTCGCATGCGACTTGCTGCAGCGAAAGCATGACTTTGACGTCTGCCACTGCCGGTGCGCTTGTGGCCTGTTCTTAGCTCCCCAGCACGGTCACTGATGAACCGCTTCAGGACACCGTTTTCGATCAGAACTGTCCGTTCCGGTTCCATTCCTTCATCGTCCATGGATAAGGAGCCGAACGCTCCACCACTGAGACCTTCATCAATGGCAGTCACCGCTGGGTGAGCAATTGATTCACCAACCTTGTCAGCAAACGGGGTGGTTCCCCGTTCGATCTGGGTTGTTTCGAGAAGGTGACCACAAGCCTCGTGGAAAATCACCCCCCCAAAGCGATTCGCCAGAACGGCGGGCATTTGACCGGCATCAACGTAGTCAGCCCGAAGCATGCGGCCAGCGCTCTCGCACACCTCCGATGCACTTGCTTCGGTATCCCAGTTCCTGAGGTCATCAGGTTGGTCAGTGCTGCCATAACGACGCCCAACACTGGAACGATGGTCACCATCAGCAGCGAGGACCGACAAACCGGTGGATTGGTGCAGACGAATATCCCTGGCAAACGTGCCGTCAGACGCTGCAACCATGACTTCTTGCCAGTCGCGGGCATAACTTCCGCGCCTGACTTGTAAGTGTTGACCGAGCCGCTCAAGCTGAATGGTTCCCTTCAGCAGGGTCTCACTGGCGTCAGACATCGACGGGCAGCGATCCAGCCAGGTGTCTTTGCTCAAGCCATGATCAGTGAGTGGCCGGAGACCCTCAAAACCACGAGCATTGGACAGACGCTCTGGAGACAGGCCCAACATCGCTAACGCTTGATCAAGGGCTCGCGTTAATCCAGCGCTCGATAAATCGTTGGTGCTGACAAATCCATCACGACCATCCAAAAAGACCCGAAGCCCTGCTCCGCGTGCAAATGACGGATTCACACTGGTGATGAGATCCTGTTCGGCCAGTAGGCCCAAGTGATCGGTCCTCTCCATAAACACCTCAACCAGATCTGCACCGGCTGAGGCCCCACGATTGAGGAGGGTCTCCAGGAGATCCCTCCATTGAATCGAAAACGCGTCAGTCAAGAACTCTCCTCAATCGGGTGTGAAACGGCGAACAATCAGCGAACAGCTGGCTGATATTTGCTGCTGTCAACAGGGGACATCAGGAACAACTTGGCCATTTCGGCACCATTTGCAACCCAGAAGGGCAACTTGCGGATCAATTTGACCGGGGCGATGGAATCACTGGAATCGGCAGCTTCCAGCGCAGCGTTGTTGTTCACCAGGCGTTCGAGACGCGTCCAGAATTTCTCATTTTTGACATCGAGAACGACAGGGAAAACGCGTGCTGAGGTTTCGTTTGTTTTTTCAATCACCATCCGGTCGTAGGTGCGGGCATCAAGCCCCAAGGCCTCGTAGAACTCTTTGCGAGCAACGTCGCGCACATACATGGTCGCGAACACTGCCAGCAAGAAGAACCGGCACCAAAGCTTTGCAATAGGGCCACGAACCGTATCTGGCTGGGCCTTCATCAACGCATCAAAGAAATCGCCATGGCGATTCTCGTCTTGGCACCAATTTTCGAAGAAATTGAAGATTGGGAAAATCTTGCTATCAGGATTTTTCTCGAGATGACGGAAAATAGCGATGTAACGCCAATAGCCAATCTTTTCTGAGAGATAAGTGGCGTAAAAAATAAACTTAGGCTTAAAGAATGTGTAGTCCTTGTTTGCAGTCAGGAAGCCAAGGTCGAGCTGCATTCCAAAGTCGCTCATCGACTTGTTGAGGAATCCAGCGTGCCGAGCCTCGTCCCGAGCCATATGTGCGAAACACTCAGCCAGAAGCGGATTTTTTTGTTTAATCCGGCGGCTCAGCTCCTTGTAAAGCAGAAAACCAGAGAACTCGGAGGTGCAGCTCTGTTCAAGGAATTCAACAAAGACCTTGCGAGTTTCAGGATCGAGCTTGTCAGCAGCACCGTCGAACTCATCATTGCGAACAAAATGATGACGGTTGTAGTCCTTACGGAACTCCTCACAGATGGCCTCCAGTTCAGCCTCATTGGGCTGGAGGTCCATGGCAGCCATGGCGTCGAAATCAGTTGTGTAGAAGCGGGGCGTCAGGATTGTGTCCTTAACGGGCTCCTTGGTTGCAACTGCGCCATTAGCAGTTTGGTCGGCCACGGCTGTAGGGGGGACCATCAGTTCCGAGTCTCGCGGTGCAGCCAATGTAGGCGGCGTCAGCCTGGTCCCGACGTCTTTGTTGCTGTTGGGATTAGTTCCCACCAAGCCATTTCTGACCATTGAGACGCTGAAGGAGCCTGGAAACCAGCAACGGCAGGGACATCCGCTTCTCATCAATCAAAAAAGATTCGAGCAGCGTGGGGTCGCTTCCTGGATCAGCTAGTGCAATCAACTTGCTGCTGTTGATGTTCTCGGAGGCGAAACACACCCAAAAACGACGTCCACCAGGTAACTCCCCGATCAGCATTGGGCATGTGCCACCAACCACAGGGCGTTCCCCTTCGACTCGCTCGAGACGATCGGCCTGAATGGAATGATCGGCGAGCTGTTTTTCAATTGCTGGGATCAGCAGGGAGTCAACAAATTCCGGAAAAGGTTTGTCCTCTGGTTTGGGTGGCTTTGGTTTGGCTGCAGGTTTCGCAGCCGACTCTGGTTTTGCCGGTGGTTTTCCAGACGCCGCTGGTTTTGCAGCAGGTGTCTCAGCCGCCTCTGGTTTGGCTGCGGAAGGCTTGGAAGCAGGTGTCTCGCTCACCGGACTGAGATGACTTCGGGAACTGTAAGCAGACCAAGGGTGTGATCACCAATTCCGATCTGGATCATCTCCCCATTGATCAATGACCTCTCGATCAGGCGTCGGTGATGCTGCAGCCGCTGCAGGAGGAGACTCCCCTTTGGATTGAGGTCGCTGAACAACGCGGTAAGCCACCGCGACAGTTGGCGCTGGGTCGCGAATGTCCCGCTCCGGCATCGGTTGACGGGGTTCAGAAGTCCATCCCGTCCCTCTGGGATCGATGCTGAATGCTGAATCACGATCGTCGTAAGGGCCGTCGGCCAGCGATCGGCGTTCCGTTCGACGTAAACGTGCGCCTGTTGGGCGTAGAAGCAGAGCGGTTGCGCCGCTGATTCCGCCTCCGACCAGAACTGAGATTGCTGTCCAACCACCAATTGGCAAGCTTGGACTCGTCCACAGAAGCAGATTGAGTTTCTGAGGGCGTCGTTCTTGAACCGCGGAAATCAACAGGACAGCGAGCAGCGGAGCCAGACAAGGAACCAACAGCAGCCGTTGAATCCGTGTCATGCGATTGGCCCTGTCCACCGACGCAAAGGAGCGAGATTCTCTTCAAGTCCGTCAAACAAACGCACGACGAGGAAATCAACCATCTCGTCGAGGGATGTTGGTTGTGTATACCAAGCCGGAATGGGGGCCGCAATCGTGGCGCCGGCTTCAGCAAGTGCGGTGAGGTTGCGAAGGTGAATGAGGTTGAACGGCATTTCACGCGGAGCGATCACAAGCGGTCGGCGTTCCTTGAGGTGCACATCAGCGCAACGTTCGATCAGATCCATCGCAACACCGGCATTGATTCGCCCCACTGTTCCCATGCTGCAGGGAACGATCACCATCGCTTTGGTGCGATAACTCCCACTGGCAATGGACGCCGCTTGATCGTTCCAGCGATGACATTGCAACGAGCCACTGTTGACTTGCAGTCGTTCACGCCAAAAGCGCTCCTGCTGTTCAGGTTCAACAGGAATGGAAAGCCCTTGTTCTGCACGAAACACCTCGTGGGCACCTCGGCTCAGCACCAAATGGACAGCGCGTTCTTGCTGCAGCAGCCGCAACAACGCCCGCTCTGCAAGCGGCTGCGCTGAAGCTCCTGTCACGGCCAGAACGTACGGAAGCATCTCAGTGCACACTCACCGTGACAGGCAGAGGTGAGGACTCTTCCCCGTCTGACGCTTGCTCGACATCGTGCTGCGGCTGATGGATGACATCGAGATCGATCTGATTCCGGAGCGCATCAACCTTGGTCACCCGCACGGTAACGAGATCTCCCAGTTGATAAACCCGACGGCTTTTTCTGCCGACCAAACGATTTTGCCGCGATCTGTATTCGTACCAGTCGTCGTTCAGAGAACTGACATGGACAAGGCCTTCAACTTGGGACGGGGGAATTTCAACAAAAAATCCATAGCTCTGCACACCGCTGATGCACCCTTCAATCTCGGTATTGAGGAGAGGTTCTGCGAATCGCGCTTGAACCATTGCAATCAGATCACGATGGAGGTCTTGTGCCTGGCGATGTCGTGTATTGAGTCGCTGGCAGAGGCGTTCACTCGTCAATGTTTGGAGCTTTTCCGACACCGACGCACTAAACAAACCCCAACTCAATTGCTCTTCCGCACCTTTCTGACCGAGATTGACGCGCTCTTTTTGTCGAACACTGGGCCGATCTTTGCCGTCCTGGAGCAGAGCAACGAGAACTTGTTGATTAACCAGATCCGTGGCGTGCAGAGTGGCGCAGCACCATGGGGCGAGACCCTGAACCACATCAGCAGTTCCGATTTCATCGGACGGTTCGTCGTCGCTGGTTGCATCAGCGAGGGATGCATTGATCGCTTCAATGGTTGGCTCAAGAAGAGCCTGACTGAGCTGTTGTTCCAACACACGGCGCTGTGGAGCTTCTTGGAACGCGGTGACGAGCTCCAGAGCGGTTGGGCTGCCCTCATCATCAAGTTCTAGGGGCAGCTCCAAAGCGATGGCCGTCTTGGCGACGTCATTGAGAGTGGAGGGATCAGGCTCGGCTGTTGTGATCGTGAGCCCAGGCAACTTGAAGGCCGTGGCGTGATGGGTCCAGGCACGGTTGGCGGCTCTCAGTAACGGCTGCAGCCATGACTGTGGATCGACTGGATTGATCGCATCACACCAGCGTTGACGCCGTCCGGTGGGATCGGTCCAAATCAGATCACCGAGTTCTTCGAGTTGCGGCAAACCAAGATCCAACTGGATCATTCCGTGCCGATGGTCTCGTTCCTGAAGAGAACGAGCACAGAACTGGAGCGTTTCCAGTTGTGGGAGTTGATCTTTAATCCCCTTCAACGCAGCAGGGACTGTGCGGGATTTCGGCTTGCGATTCGCTAGTGCTTCGAGCTGATTGGCATTGATTTCAGCGGCAGGGCGGATGCTGCTAAGCATGAATTCCCACTCAGTGATCTCGCCATCGGCATCAATATCCAGTCGCACTGAGACGGCATCGCTGGTCACCCCTGGTTTCAGCGCACAGGCTTTGACCAGCGCATTCGAGAGCAAAGGTTGCCAGCTCTGCCCGAGGCACAACGCTTCTCCACGATCCTTCAACCACTGGTCAACCGCGCTTCCTGCACCAAGCCGCTCAGCCACTGCTGGAGCATGAATCCAAACTCTGGCACCCCCGGCATGGGGGAGCACATGCACAGCAGGCAACGACGGTGCATCTGATCCACTCCAACTGCGAAGTAACAAACAGGGTTGATCGGTGAGATCAGTTCGTCCTTTGGCAGGTGGCACCTTGGCTGACGCCCGTGGTTGAGGTGCTGGATTGTGGAGTCCTGCTTTGGTTAGGAGGAGGTCACGATCGGCGGCCTGACCACCGTTTAACGGCAGTTGACGCGCAACATGTCCTTCTGCAGGGCATTGCGCAACGGGGTACCGGTCCAGCTCAACTTCGACCACTGAGGCCACAGGATCCGACTGCACGTACTGCTCGTCACCGGTCGGTAATTGGATGGTCGCAAGAACACGATCATCGAGAGGAACCGCAACCAACTGATCGTCTTGACGTTCAACTTGGCCGAGTAAGGAGGTGGTGGCCCGTTCGAGAATGCATTGCACGCCACCTTCGGGAGATCGTCGTCGACCTCCATCACGGGTGACGCGCACCAAGACACGGTCTCCGTTCCAAGCATGATTGAGCTGATGATCGCGGATATAGATGTCATCGCCGCCGTCATCTCGGATGGCAAAACAGAAGCCCTTGCTGCTGCAACGCAACCTGGCTTCGATCAGGTCCTCCTGATCAACACGCAATAAGCCACTGTCAGCGTTGCGTTCGATGATTTGAAGCCGCACCAGTGCATCCAGTGCCAGTTCGAGGCTTTGTTTGTCGGCCTTATTCGTCAGCTTGAGAGTCTTCGCCAGGGTTGCCGGCTCAACCGGAGTGTCGGTGTTGAGCTGATCAATCAGATCGGCAACGTTGAATTTCATCGGGACAGTCGGTGAAACCGACCTTCAAGGTCGGGGGAAGAGGGTGTCGACGCGTGACGACCGACGCAGCGGGAGTCGTGCAAAACGATCGATACCTCCAAGACTTTAGAAGTCCAAGCGATGGGATTTAGTCAGACGACGGTTCCTCGTTGTTTTGTGGTGTGGGCTCGGCTGTGACAAGAGGCCAAAGCAAACGTCCACCGATCAATAAAAACCCTGCAGATGCGATCAGCTGAAGCAGATCAGTGCGAATAAATCCAGAGACGGATCCGCCAGCCAATGCACCGATCAAGCTGGCAAGAACCAAGGCAGAGGACGAGCCAATAAAGACTGCGAGTGGCCGATTGGACGTTCCGCTCAGCGCAACGGTTGCGAGTTGAGTTTTGTCGCCGAGCTCAGCCAAGAACACGGTGAAGAAGGTCGATAGCAGTAGAGGGATATCCATGGCTCAAGCTCCCAACGGGGTTTGCAGTAATGACTGGCATGCCTGGAAACCGAGCCACAATCCGAGGCCAACCATCAAGACACCGGCCATCAGTTCCAAACGCTCTGGTGCCAAAACCTGAGACAACCAACGACCCACCAAAACACCAACAAGGCTCGAGGCAATTAAGGCTGTAGCTGCGCCAACAAACACAAGCCACGGAGCCCCCGACTGGGCAGACAACAACAAAGTGGCGAGCTGAGTCTTATCGCCAAGCTCAGCCACGAAAACCGTTGTGAACGTGCTGAAGAGAACAGTGGTGAACGGAGGACGCTGGTCAGCGCCTGTTTCGGTCATCAGGGAGACCCTCCATTTCGAATGGAACGGTTGAACTTACGCATGACATCACTACGACCGCCGTAGATGGATCTGATCTGCTGACGGCAACAGGCAATGGCGAAGGGGTCAAAATTGCTGTCTGGCACATCAAACAGGGCGCCGAGAGCGCTCACATGACAGAACTCAGGCCGCTGGTCATAAATTCGACAGCGACGGCCGCCACTGTCGTAATGAATGCACCAGCCGTCGTCTCCGACCATGGAGAGGTACTGCTGTTGTTGCTCAGGCGTTAAGGCCTCAAGGGCCTCCTGGCGTTCATCAGGACAAAGCCTGCAGCACGCACCGCAGTGCTGGATGCAATGCCACGTCTGATGGTCGGTTGTCATGGCTAATCCTGTGTCGTCTGATGACCGCCGCTGTGGACAAACATTCAGTCACAGCAGGGTTTTTCGTTGGACATCTCATTCCTTTCTACTGCAACGTCGTCGAGCTGACCGTCGTTTTGGTGGATCGTTTTTGGAACGATTCGAACGAGCAAAGAGAGACCTTTCTGTGGACTCGGTTGTTGAGTGAGTCAGTCCCCCGTAAGTACTTAAGCCAGTTGCATTGCGCGACGACAACGTAAAAATGGACACAGCGTCAAGCTAATGAGCGGCTTTTGGGAGAAGGCCGTTTTTTTTAGTTCGGATGACGCAACAGCAGCACCGCAGCATTGCGCACTCGCGCATGACTGCATGTTCTTGCTAGCTATGCGGAGGCATTCACTTGGGGTGATGTGCCAACGATGGGTCCTTCCTTGTTGAGGGGGAGGACTTTTTTATTGGTTTCAAGTAACCCGGGTGCCTTGGCCGAGCGCTCGCCAGATCTGGCTAGAAACACCCTTCCTTGGCAGCAGGCTGTGTCTGAGTTGGTACTGGTCTTCGTCTCTGCTGCACTCCTGTTCGCCTATGCGGGATTGTGGGCTTTGAGGTTCATCAGCACTCAGCCCAATCAGTAAACAGAATTGATTGATCCCCATCAACCCGCCGCGCCACCTGATTCAAAACGGTGGCGTGTGTTTGCAGAGAATCAAGTCATATCAATGCTTGCAACATCACAAGCCGTCACAGTGCATGGGTTCAAAGAACCTGCGGGGTTGGCAAGCCTCGTAGCCTGATCGACAATCCACCGTTGAGAAGCGCTTTTCACCCATGGGCATCGACTTTCATCTGATCGCCAACTTCGCCGCCCTTGCGCTGATCACTCTGGCTGGCCCTGCTGTGATCTTCATCCTCTTTTACCGCCGTGGTGCCCTCTGATCGGACTCCATTGATGCCTTCAGGGTCTTAGTCCAAGACCCAAACAGGCTTGGTCGACCAGGTGCATCACGGAGGGATGGCGAAAACGTTGATCTCCTCCCTCTCGGTCTGTTGATGTACCCGTTGCGTGGAGCGTTTCTCCAGCCGAATTGCGAATCAAAATGCTGTCGTCTGACGATCGTTCAGCGACGTAATCCCGCTTCCCGTAGCGAAGTGAGACACGGGGAGAATGTTGTCGGATGGCTTTGATCTCTAACTGCAGGCGTCGTTCGCCCTTCCAGCTGTTTTCGGTGATTCGAAAGGCAAGATCACAATGGTCCGGTACCGGCTGAGACGAGTCCCATCGCCAGGCAATCCCTCGACGTTGCACGTCACCCTGCTCAATCAGCACAGAGAGATGGCCCCCATTGACGAGACGTGATTGCACAAGGTGGCAATCTCTCGCCCAAAACAGTGGAGTTGGATGACCAATTCCGAACGGTTCGAGGCGTCTTAATTGAGCCCAGAACTCCCAATTGATCTCCTCAAGACGAAGCAGTGCTTCCGGACGGATCGGAACACCGTCCCCTTGAGATGCAAGCCAGTCCGCAGCAAGATCGTTCAACTGTGCATGCAAGGCGCTCACTTTGCTGGCTTCAACGGTGAATCCACCTGCTGCGGGATGCCCACCGAAGCGTTCGAGATGCTGAGCACAAGCTTGCAGAGCCTGATCAACGGCAAAGCCTGCGGGAGCGCGGACTGATGCCCGCAACCGGCCATTGCCTTCTCCGGCCAATAACGCTGCAGGACGATGGAAGCGATCCATCAGTCGTGCCGCAACAATGCCGATCACGCCGTGGTGCCAGTGACCCTGCGCCAATAACAAAAACGGTGGCAACTGGCCCTGATCAGCCTCAACAAGGGCCGTTGCTTCAGCCTCGATGGCATCACACAGTTCACGCCGTTGGCGGTTGAAGTCATCACACTGCCGAGCGAGCGCGATCGCCTCGTTGTGATCTGATGCGGTTAAGAGTTGAACGACCAATTCAGGATCACCCAAACGTCCCACCGCATTGATGCGTGGCGCCAGCTGAAAACCGATGTCATCGGCGCTCAAGGCTTGATCCCCAAGACCAGCCAGCCGTTGAAGAGCCTGAACGCCAGCACAGGGGCTGCGATGCAGTGTCTTCAATCCATCGATGAGCCAACGGCGATTGGCACCCAACAAAGGAGCCATATCGGCGACGGTTCCGATGCAGAACAGATCCCGCGCCGCGAGAATCGCATCCGGTTTCTTGAGACGGTCTGCCAGGGCGTGAGCCAACACAAAAGCCAAACCAACGCCCGCTAATCCGCGATAGGGCGAGCCATCGGGTGTGGTTTCGGGATGGATCAACGCCGTCATGGGGGGGCGTTCCAGAGGTATGGCGTGATGGTCCGTCACGATCACTTCAAGGCCGAGTTGCTCTGCGCAGATCAGTGCTTCATCAGCGGAGACACCGTTGTCAACGGTGACGAGAACTCGAATGTCTTGCTGATTCAGCGTTTCCACCATGCCCCGATTGAGTCCATAGCCGTCTTCCATACGCGACGGAATCGCTGGTACGGGATCTGCCCCCAAAGCGGTCAGCGCCCGGAGCAACAGGGCGGTACTGGTCATTCCATCGGCGTCATAGTCGCCGCAAATGGCGACCTTTTCCCCCAAGCGACAACTGCGCTCTAAACGCAGCAGTGCCCTTTCCAGATCAGGAAAGTGCTCACTGGGATCCGGCAGATCCATTGGATTAAGCACGGCTTCAGCCGCAGATTCCGTGGTGAAACCTCTGCGTTGAAGCAAACAGCGGAGGGCCAGAGGCAAATTGAGGCCAGCCAGCGGATCTGAACCAACCACAGCCGGAAGGGACCAGCTCCAGCGCCGGATAGACACAGACACCAGCAGCTCAATTCATGTGGTTGCATCAGCATGGTGCCCGGTCTGAGCGGTGGACGTCTGATGGCGACGCTGAACGTCGTGTTCTGGGATGTGGACGGCACACTTGCCGATACGGAAATGGACGGCCATCGACCGGCGTTCAACCGTGCATTTGCTGAGCTCGGACTACCGCTGCACTGGGATCGCCTGGAGTACGCCAAACGGTTGGAGATTCCGGGTGGACTAAGACGCGTGCAACAGGCTTGTGCTGAGTTGGGCCTGTCCCTCAATCACGACCAGCTCCAACAACTTCGAGAACGCAAAAGACTTCACTACAGCGAAGAAATTGAAGCGGGAGCGGTCGGATGGCGGCCTGGCGTGAAGCGTTTGTTATCCAGCCTCAGCCACGCCGGAATTCAGAATTGGATTGTGACCTCCAGCGGCCGTGCCTCAGTGGAGGCACTGTTGTCGGTCAGCCCTGAAGACAAATCGAAATTTTCTGGAATCATCACTGCCGATGATGTCCAGAACGGAAAGCCTGCTCCTGATCTATATCAATTAGCCGTGAGCCGAGCGGGCGTTTCGGCCGATGATTGCCTCGCGATTGAGGACTCCTTAGCTGGTTTGGACTCAGCCCTGGGAGCCGGGCTTCCCTGTTTGCTGACGCCGTCTCCGTGGGAAAAGGAGCTTTTGAGAAGGTTCAACGACGCCGTTGCTGTTGTGAACCACCTTGGAGAGCCCGATCAGCCATGTCGTCAGAGTGCTGGACCGACTTGCACAGAGGGGCTGGTGACGGTGAAGTATCTGCAGGATCTGCTCCGGGGAGGCTGATATCAATGCCGTCACGGCAACGCACTCGATTAGCTCGTTTTGAAAGCGAGCTTGGAGGTCAGTTGAGTCCAATCATTGTTGGACCTTGGTGGCGACGGGCCTGGACATTAGTGGCATTCCTTGCTGGCTTTTTCGTGGCCAGCAATTTGCTTGAGCACGTGGGTGAGTTGTTTGGAATTCGCACCTTGAGTGCCCTGGCCTTGCTGGTGTCATGCGAAGTCATGGTGCGTGCCCGCGATCAGATCTCGCGACACCCTCTCCCTCTGTTTTGGCATTGCCTGGATCTCTTCAGGATTGGCCTGGTTTATGGCGTGGTGTTGGAGGCCTTCAAAGTTGGTTCCTGATATGCGTCCCAAACCCCATCCGCTCAAGGGGCTTCCGGAGTTGGTTGAAGCAGTGGCTCAAACGGATTTGAGGTCATGGACGCAAGCATGGTTAGACAAAGATGCTGAAGATCTGGCGGTCCATCTTTGGGCTCAGGGGACCGACTCGGATTGGCTGTGGTGTCTCGGCCTTCCACTGCTGAGCCGAGCAGAACAAGCCATCACAGCCTCCCAACGCACACTGATTGGCCTCAGTGCTCTGCCCGGATGCGGCAAGACGACATTTGGAGAATGGCTAACGGCTGCTAGCGACAGCCTTGGATTCGCCATTCAGGTGATTTCCATTGACGACTTCTACCTGCCGGCTGCGGAGATGGACCGTGCCATGGCAGGAAACCCATGGGCTGTCCCACGCGCGCTTCCTGGGAGCCACGACACTGCATTGATGGTTGAGTGTCTGTCGCGTTGGAAACAAGGCGCCAGCGTCACGTTTCCACGCTTTGATAAAGCCCTTCGACAAGGACGTGGCGACCGGTCTGGATCCATCCGATGCAATGCCGATGTTCTCATCGTTGAAGGATGGTTCCTCGGTTGTTCACCCTTAGGAGCGGGAGACCATCTCAACGAAGGCAGTTCGCACCTTCGCAATCCCCTGACCATCGAAGAGTTGAGCTACCGCGAATTGATCCAGGACAAACTTGCGTCTTATCAACGCGTCTGGGATGAAATCGACACGCTCTGGCAATTGGCCGCCACGGATTTCAACGCTCCCATGATCTGGAAGCGACAACAAGAACAAGCCATGCAGCGCGATCGAGGAACAGGGCTTTCGGATTCAGCTGTCTCAGCGTTCATCCGCATGATTCAAACAGCCATCCCAGCAATCTCGTTCGAGCTGGATCAGGCGTCGGTTGTTTATGACATCGACCCGGATCGACGATTTCGTCAGATCCGGGTCAACCTCTGATCAGGACTCAGCTTCGTCGGTTTCACTGACGGGATAGACGAATCCTTGGGCACGGCCGCTCAGCACGGACTTACCGATGGACATGGCACGCTCAGCAGCAACAGCAGCTTTGGCCTTCCAAGTGGCATGGCGTTGATTGCGCTTTGCCTTGGATGTTTTCTTCTTCGGTACGGCCATTGAGGCTGAGTGAGTTCCAAACAGTGATCATCTCGTCTGAAGTTCCCTTGCGTCAAATCGCTAGCCTTGTCCCAGATCGGTTTTGTCGTGAGTTCAGGTTCTACTAACTCTGAGGAATCCACTCAGCCCAAACCGCTGTTCGGTGCGTTTAACCAGCCCGAACCTCCTGACTATTCGACTCTGCTCCAACAGATCAAGGATGGAGAGGTCAAATCCCTGGAGCTGATCCCAGCTCGTCGCGAAGTCCGTGTGAGCTACCCGGATGGACGCGAGGTGCAGGTTCCGGTTTTCGCGAATGATCAGCAGATCTTGAGGGGGGCAGAGGCTTCAGGTACCCCTCTCACCGTGCGAGATACCCGTGGCGACGACGCGATGGCGGGCCTTGTCGGCAACCTCGGGCTGATCCTTCTTCTTGTTGTGGGGCTGTCGTTTCTGCTTCGACGCTCAGCACAAGTTGCCAATCGCGCATTTGGTTTCGCTCGAAGTCAGCCTCGTGTGAAATCGCAGGATGATTTATCCATCCGATTTGAAGATGTTGCAGGCATCAACGATGCCAAGCAGGAGCTCGAAGAAGTCGTCACATTTCTGAAAGAGCCCGAATCATTTATTCGGCTTGGAGCCCGTATTCCCAAGGGTGTGCTCTTGATCGGCCCCCCTGGAACTGGAAAAACGTTGCTGGCCAGAGCGATCGCTGGCGAAGCAGGAGTGCCGTTTTTCTCGATCTCAGCCTCTGAATTTGTCGAGATGTTCGTCGGCGTTGGCGCCAGTCGTGTTCGTGATCTGTTCAAACAGGCCAAAGAGAAAGCTCCCTGCATCGTCTTCATCGATGAAATCGACGCTGTTGGTCGTCAACGGGGAGCTGGAATCGGTGGTGGCAATGACGAGCGAGAGCAAACGCTCAATCAGTTGCTCACAGAAATGGATGGATTTGCCGAAAATTCCGGCGTGATTTTATTGGCGGCCACCAACCGCGTGGATGTGCTGGATGCAGCGCTGACCCGTCCTGGCCGATTCGACCGCCGGATTCAAGTTGGTCTTCCTGATCGTCAGGGCCGCTGCGACATTTTGTCGGTCCATGCCCGAACACGGCCCCTCGATGAGAGTGTGTCGCTCAATGAATGGGCGCAACGAACTCCCGGATTTTCAGGCGCTGATCTTGCCAACTTGTTGAACGAAGCGGCCATCCTGACCGCGCGTCAGGGCCAGTCGTCGATCAGTGATCGGCAGTTGGAAGGTGCGCTAGAGCGAATCACAATGGGACTGGCCGCTGCACCCTTGCAGGACTGTGCTCAAAAGCGGCTGATCGCCTATCACGAAATCGGCCATGCCCTCGTCGCCGCTCTGCTCCCAGAGGCAGATCGGGTCGACAAGGTGACGCTATTGCCCAGAAGCGGAGGAGTCGGAGGTTTTACGCGGCTTTGGCCCGACGAAGAAGTGCTTGATTCTGGCTTGGTGACCAAATCGCGACTCCGTGCTCGTTTGGTTGTTGCCCTGGGTGGGCGGGCCGCCGAAATGGTGGTATTTGGATCTCAAGAAGTGACCCAGGGCGCTTCAGGAGATCTCCAAATGGTGTCTCAATTGGCGCGAGAAATGGTGACTCGCTTCGGCTTTTCCGATCTCGGTCCCGTGGCTTTAGAAGGAGGTGATCAAGACGTTTTCCTTGGTCGAGATTGGTTAAATCGCAGCCCTAGTTATGCCCAAACCACGGGACGGGACATTGACCTACAAATCCTGGCATTGGCCCGTGAATCACTTGATCGAGCTGTTGAACTTCTGAGCCAAAACCGTGCGGTCATGGATCGATTGGTCGATGCTCTCTTGGATGAAGAGACGCTGCAGGGATCACGCTTTTTGAAGTTGGCTGGACTCACATGATCCGGCTGCTCCTTCTGCTGCCGGTTGCCGTCGTTCTGGCCCGAATGGCAATGGAGTGGCTGTGGTTTGGGCAGTTCAACTGGCAGGACGTGCTTGTGACGCGCTGGTTGCTTCAGGCAATAGCCGCAGTCAGCACCTTGGGCGTGATTTGGATTGTTGACCGTTGGCGGCGGCCTTGGCTGCAGCCAGCAACCAAACCAAACAGTCGAGCGGTTTCCAGAACCGTTGAGCAGCGAGGCCATCTCAGAGGTTGGCGTTTCAGTGCTGCACTGGTGTTGAGCAGTTCTGGCCAGGTGGTTAGCACCACCTTGTTTTTGCTCTTAGCGATTCGTGCCCTCAACGGAACAACGATTCCATGGCAACTGGCGCCCCCCCTCCTTGCCCTGTCGTTGGTGACCTTGAGTCTCCGCAGACTTCGACCATGGCTTTGGCGGGCGTCTGCTGTTGCGCTTGTCTTCATTACGGCCCGAGCATGGCCGATTTGGGCCCAAGTTCTCACCATCCCAGATGCTGGCCTGCAGGACCCAGTGCTTGGTGCTGACCTGAGTTTTGCCCTCGGCCGGTTCAGTGGATATCGGCTCGGCTTGGGTCTTGTGTTGCTTCTAGAGACCCTTGGGATCTGCTCAGTTCTAACGGAACGGCTGATGAACTCATCAGTGCTATCCGATTGGCAACTGGATCTCGATTCGCTTGAACGGAAACGTCTCCGTCAAGCCACGTCTGCTGTGCTGTTGACCGGCGGGCTTTGGGTCTGGTTGATGCGACACCAGGTGCTCTGGAGCCAGCACGGAATTGTCGCTGGTGCGGGATGGCTCCAGGTGAATTTCACCTTGCCCTTACGGTCAGGGGTGTCCTTGGCTCTGGTCGCTCTAGCGATCGCGATTGCCTTCAATCAGCCGCGATGGTGTGTTCGTCGCCTGCCGAGTGTGATCGCAGTTGGCATGACGACCCTTTTCATCCTCGAAGGCGTCATGGCACCGATGGCGCGTTGGCTGGTTGTGAATCCCCAGGAACTCAGTCTGCAATCGCCATTCATTGCAGAAGCGATTCAAGCCACGCGACACGCCTTTCAACTCGATTCAATCGAGCGCAAAAAATTTGTTCCGTCATCACGCCTAACGGCTGAGGATCTGAAGCAAGGCGCTAGCACTCTCGACAATGTTCGGCTTTGGGACAGTGCGCCGCTTCTAGAAACCAATCGTCAACTCCAACAGTTGAGGGTTTACTACCACTTCAACCATGCAGTGGTTGATCGTTACCCCCTACGTCCTGATCAAGAAACGGCCCAGCAGGTGATCCTATCCGCCCGGGAAATGGATCAATCACGCCTGCCCAAACGATCAAGAACTTGGCAAAACAAACATTTTGTTTTCACCCATGGGTATGGCTTCACGTTGAGTCCAGTCAACGCCAAGGCAGAGGACGGTCTCCCTGCCTATTTCATTAGTGATCTGGGTTCTGAGATTCGTATTGAGGGGAATAATCAACTCTCTATTCGGCGAGATGATGTTTTATCCGCTGTCCCCGCAGATCGAGCGTCGTTGTACTTCGGGATGCTGCAATCTCCGTATGCCATTACTGGTGCAGGTGTGGATGAATTTGACTATCCAGATGGTGATGAAAATGTGTTCAGCCGCTATGGAGGTCAGGCTGGTATTCGCCTGAGCAGCCCATGGCATCGTTTGGCAGCAGCATTGTTCCTTCAGGAGCCGCGCTTGCTGACAACCCAATCGATCAGCGCTGATTCACGTCTGCTCATTCGACGCGAACTTCGTCATCGCATCAAAGCCCTGGCTCCATTCCTAGACCTGCGTGGTGATCCCTATCTGGTCTCAGTTCCCATCGCTGATGGAACACCTGGATACGACACCAATCAACATCAGTATTGGATTATTGAGGGGTATACCCACTCCAGCAGCTATCCCTATAGCGCAGCCGCAGCAGTCGATGATGATGATCGCTATTTGAGAAATGCAGTCAAGATTGTTGTTGATGCCTACAACGGATCAGTTCACTTTTATGTCAATGAGCCAAATGATCCGATCATCAGGGGATGGATGCGGGTATTCCCATCCTTGTTTGAATCAATTGAGACAATGCCGGCAGTCTTGAAAGGTCATTTAAGAGTGCCTGAGGAATTGTTCAATGTTCAAGTGAGACAATTGCAAAGATATCACGTTACTGATCCACGTAGTTTTTACAGTGGCGATGATATTTGGGAGGTTCCAATGGAAATGTATGGTCGAAAACAAGTGCCAGTAGTTCCATATCACATCACTGCACAAGTTGAAGACAATACTTCGTCTGAATTTCTTTTATTGCAACCATTAACACCACAGGCTCGTCCAAACCTCAATGCTTGGTTGGCAGCAAGAAATGACGGTGATCACTACGGAGAACTCCTCCAGATTGAATTCCCGCGCGATCAACCAATTCTTGGTCCCGAACAAATACAAGCTCTAATCAATCAAGATCCAGCGATCAGCCAGAGATTCGGGCTTTGGGATCGTGCTGGGTCCGAGGTGATTCAAGGCAACCTTCTTGTATTGCCGATCGGCCGCAGTCTTCTTTATGTAGAACCTGTCTATCTCCGTGCCAGCAAAGGTGGTCTGCCATCGCTGCAACGGATCGTCGTCAGCGACGGCAAACGGATTGCGATGGCAGGAACACTTCCACAGGCCATCGATGAACTCATCAAAAAAACCCCGACTGATTGAGTCAGACGGGGTTCAGAACGCAGTGATCACTGCTGGTCAACGTTGAAAACGAATCAACCGATGGCTGAGAAATACTCCTTGGAACCAACGGGATCAGGCTTCATGGTCTTTTCGCCAGGAGTCCAGTTGGCGGGGCAGACCTCATCAGGGTTGGACTGAACGTACTGGAAGGCTTGAAGAACACGCAGAGTTTCGTCAACGTTCCGGCCAACAGGCAGGTTGTTGATGGTGGAGTGCATGATCACACCATCAGGATCGATGATGAACAGGCCACGCAAAGCCACGCCTTCCGCATCGTCAAGAACGTTGTAAGCGGTTGCGATTTCTTTTTTCAGGTCGGCAACCAGGGGATAGGCGATGTCGCCAAGACCACCCTCGTTGCGTGGGGTCTGGATCCAGGAGAGGTGGCTGAACTGGCTGTCAACAGACACGCCGAGAACTTCAGTGTTCTTGCTGGAGAAATCGGCGTAGCGATCGCTGAACGCGGTGATTTCAGTAGGGCAGACGAACGTGAAGTCGAGGGGATAGAAGAACAACACCACGTACTTACCGCGGTATTGGGACAGGGTGATGTCCTTGAATTCTTGATCCACCACGGCAGTGGCTGTGAAGTCAGGGGCCTGCTGGCCAACGCGAAGGCAGCCGTTCGCTGTCATGTTCGGGATGTAATGAAGATCAACGGGCAATCACTAACGACTTGTACAAAGTCGGACCGACTACCAGTTTCAAATGTCAATTTATCACGCTCTTCGCTTCAATGGCGAAATACACTCTCCAAAGCAGCAACGCAACATGAGCTGGGATCCAGGTCTGCTGAGGAAGTACAGCGCCACCGGTCATTTCAGGCTTCTGAATCAGCTTCGCGGTGATCTCAAGAAAAAACCGTTGGAGCGAGATCCGGCCACAGGTGTATTGAGAATGCCTGGTAGCGGCCGTGCTCAACGGTCAACAAGGCGGTTCGAGCAACCTCGTCAGGACAGCTATCGACCGGAAGTAACGCGTGCAGAATCTCCGCAACAGGCATCAATGGACGTGGCTCCATTGATTGAGCAGCCATCTGCATTTGTTGAACTGGCTCCACTGACGGATGAACAGCCCAAGTCATTCAGAGATCGACTGAATGCGATTGAAATGCGCTAAAGAAACCTGAAGTAATTGTCTGACATTCAATCTCAGACAACGCAGCAAAAACAAAGGGAATTCAAATACACAATGTTGATACATTGTGTATTTGAATTAATGATTGAAGTGCCTCCAGCCTGACTTGAACAGGCGACCTACGGGCTATGAATCCGTCGCTCTAACCGGCTGAGCTATGGAGGCGTGATGCGAAAGATTTTAAACGATGGTGGGACCGACTTGGTCAGGCATTCCGCTGGGGAAGTTTGCTCAAAGGATTGATTGCAGCACCTCCTGATCGACGAATTTCAAAGTGCAAATGTGGGCCTGTGCTCCGGCCTGTACTGCCCATCAACGAAATTCGCATTCCTTTGGGCACCACTTGCCCCTTCTTGACCAACAGCCGGCTGTTATGGGCATAACGGGTTGAGTCGCCATCGCGATGGGCAATTTCAACCAAATAGCCATACGCACCACTCCACCCTGAGTACGTGACAACGCCTTGTCGAGCCGCATGAATCGGCGTTCCTGTGTTGTTCGCGATGTCAATGCCTTTATGCATGCGCCCCCAACGCCAGCCGTAACCCGAGGTGAACACACCCTTGGTCGGCCACATGTAGGTGTCAGGTAAGACCGATCCATCGGTGCGAACCGGTGCAAACCCAGGTGTCTTGGGCCAGCTAGCGCCACCGCTGGTTAAGGGTCGGATTGCGAGAAGCGATTGGCCAGGAGCGGCTTTGGCGACCCGGACGACGCGACCAACGGAAAGATCAGCCACTTCCAGACCCGGATTCAACGTCTTGAGCTGCTCGAGTGTGACGTTGTGGCGAGATAAAAACGATGCCAATGAATCGCCACGCTGAATCGCGGCAATTTCCTTTGCCTCCAGCTTGATCGGAGGAGGTGCAGGAGGCATTGAGGGCAAGACCGTCTGAGCTATCTCAACGGATGGAGCCTCAGGGATCTCAGGTAAGGGAGGAAGCTCAATCAGTTTGCGGCTGTCTGCACGACCAGGAATCGACGACCACAAGCCGACTGCAAGCAGTGGAGTCGCGATTGAAACCAGTGTGAGCTGGGACCGCATGAAAAACAGTCGGACTGCGCTCGATCCTGACCAGAGCCGAGATTGAACTGGCTGACGGTAACGAGCTGAACATCTCCCTGCAAGCCCTCTTAGTGCAGTCTTTCAATCACCACAGATTGAGCTGAATCCCAGCGGTGTAGGTCACCAAAGCGGTGGCAACAGACAAATTCAGACTGCGTACGCCTCCCTGACCGTCGTCGTTAGCTGAGCCTGGCATTGGAATCGTGACGATCTGATCACAGCGTTCCCGGACGGATTCGGGAAGACCGGTGTCTTCTCGCCCAAAAAGAAGAACATCTCCGTGTTCAAAGGCCATGGATTTGAGCTCAACCCCACCCCAGCGGCTGCAGCCAATCAAACGGTGCTTTGACGGCAGTGTGGAGATCAGACTTTCAAGATTGGCGTGACAGCGCACATCAACGTGGTCCCAGTAGTCCAAGCCAGCTCGCTTGAGGCTGCGGTCATCGATGCTGAATCCCAAGGGTTCAATCAGCTCCAGAGGGAGCTGAAATGCTGCACAGGTTCTGGCGATATTGCCTGTATTGGGTGGGATCCGAGGCTCAAACAAAGCCACACGCAACGCCTGAGGAGTGGCGGTCTTGCTCATGGAACTGGAAAACCGAGCTGATGCAGATTGAGAGCTCTACCTTGAACCACCAGCCAGCTCTCATCAGCCTGGGCATTGAATCGCTGCCCGAGTTGGCCAAGGCGATCCCGAAACAGCCCTCCAATCGCCGTTGGAGGAACGACACCCCATCCCGTTTCTTCCACAACAAGAACAACGGTCCGCTCAATGCTGGTCAAGCAATCGCTGAGTTGGTCGGTGAGTTGTTGCCAATTCTGATTGTCTTGATCCAGATGAGCCGCCACAAAACCGCCAAGAGCATCAATCAAAACAGCGTGATCCTGTTCAGATGAATCAATCTGATCCAGCGCTTGCGTTAACTGTGGACCTGATTCAAGAACCGTCCAGTGAGGGGGGCGTCGATTGCGATGGAGCTGGATTCGTTGTTGCCAATCCTCATCATCTGCACGAGTCGGAGAGGTGGCGACATAAGTCACATTTTTAAAATCCGAGACCAGTGATTCCGCCCATCGGCTCTTTCCGCTGCGACTCGGACCAGTAACAAGAATCAATTTGGGGCGATGCAAATGTGTTTCAGCCACCACCATTCATTCCTTTCAAGGTGGCAACTGATGAAGGAGAAACACGATTGAGATATCGGAAAATCCAGTATTTGAAAATAGTGGCCAAGATCACAGGGAACGTGGCGATAAACAGCATGATGAAATTCTCACGGGGAGGAAGACCAAAATGATCTGCAATTCCCTCGAGGAGAACCGTCCAGCCTTCAGGACTGTGGTAACCCACGAACACATCAGTAAATAAAATAATTCCGAAGGCCTTGGCTGAATCACTTAAACCGTAAACAGCTTCATCCAAAAATCCGCGAAGGACCCTTAATTCATCACGGCTGATCAAACAGACAGCGACAAATGAAAGTAAACCAATCAGATCAGCGAGAACATTTTTAATAGCTTGGAGGCTTTCAACATTGGCTTCTTCTTTTAATTCAACAGCTTTTGCTTGAAGCTTCTGCTTCAAATCATCGGGTGAAGGTAAATCATCGCCTCGAACCAAGGCATCAAACTCTAATTCCGCTTTGTAGACCCTTAATTGGTCAACAGCTTTAATCTCAAGATTGGGTTTGGCATAGTTCATCAACGGGATGTCCGGTGAGAACCGATCGACGAGAGGTGACACTAAATAAGTTCTTGAAATCTGCTGCATCAGCAAGGGAACAAGAACTAGAAGCAACAAAATCCTCAACGAAATCAACGTTGAATCACGTCTGCGTCTAAATCCAGCGACAAGAGTTTCCTCTGAGGATGGATCGAGTTGACGACGGACTGAGTCGAAAAAGCCCAGTAAGGATCGAGGAAGTGGATCTGGTGATCGGCTCAAGCTGGGTTGTGACCCCCCACTTCGTATGGAGGCGTAGCGACCGACTACAAACTCAATCAGTTGAAACTGACGTAATTCCTGAATATCCAGTTGTGCTCGGTTGGGCCGGATACTTTGCTCGGTTGACTTACAAATACTCAGTGCAGCTCTGAACCGTCTCAGGATCGTGGCCTGAACAGAACGAGGCACCGAAAGCTCCAATTCAGGGCGAATCGGACGATCGTTGTAATACTCGAGTTCAAGACTCTGGATCAGCAACGCAGCCTCATAACCCCTCTCCAGATCACTGGTGAGGTCGGAAGACTGGTTGTTTTTGGAAAACAAGCCGATCCAGTTGCGACGGGACATCGATGACGTGCGTCAGCGGGAAAACACCCACCAGGTCGCCATGGGCACGATGGTGCCGACAACCAGGAGAACGATGACCCAAGTAAAGGCATCGCTCTCTTCTGTTTCAGCCTTTGTCGGCACATTTGTTGGCAATGTTGTGCGAACAATCTCCTCTGGTGGACCAGGATCCTCTCCGCCCTCTAACACTGTTGCAAGCCGGTTTAAGCCATCAACGGACGCTTGGCGGTATCGATCCCCCTGACGAAGCGGAGTCGCCATCGTGGCCCGACCAGTGCTGGTGAGAAGGGATTCCGGAAGCTGAGTGGTCAGCTTGGGGTCAGCGACCACAGCAGCTCGCTTGTTTTGCGTTTCAATCAACAGAAGCAACATCGGAGTGCTGCTGTTGGCTGAGGACCAGCGCTCAAGCAACTCCTCACCGAAGCTTCGCAAACTAAAGCCGTAGTCCAGTCGACGCACAGTCACCAGACGCGCATCAATGCGCCCGTCGCCAACTTCGATCAAACGATTTTCTAACTCGGATCGACTTGCGCGACTGAACACATCAGCATCATCAAGAAGATGGGCTTCCGGAGGCTGTTCAGGAAAATTGGTCGGAGCAATCGCTGCTGCTGACGGCACCAACACAGCGAGTGTGATGACCAGGCTGATCAGCCCTGTTATCAAACGCCTCGTGAGCGGGAAAACCATCGAAATCAATCCAGCTTTTGCCCAGTCTGCCTTTAGGTGTCCAGGCTCGTGCGATTGAGCGCAGCAATCGCTCGAATCACCATCAACGCTTCGTCCCCAGGCAGGTTCATTTCAGCAGCGAGTTTGTCTAGCAATGCCGATTCTTCTGCTGTGACCAATCGATCGGCATGGACGAGGTGAGCGGCAACCGCCAAGGCTGATTCTTTTTGGGGAACCGACAGAACAGGCAAGGCTCCTGAAATCAAACTCTCCACGCCACCGCTGCGGAGAAGCTTTAAGAGATTGTCAAAGAGATCACCCATCTGTGACTCGGAGAGTCCGCTGTAGATCGATCGGTATTCGAGTTGACCTCGAAGGGCGTGGGCTTCATCACGACTGAGCTTGCCATCACAGGCCACTGCAGCCAGTGCGATGGCCGCGAATGCTTCGCTGACGTTCATACCTCGCCCTCTGTTCACCACATTTGAGCAGGATGTTGGCGATCTGACAGCAGAACGAAACCATGCCGCTGCCTGCCCGTTATGTCCTGAGCATGGGTGTTCTGGTGTTGCTCCTCACGGTGGTTAATGCCTGGACCGCTCACACCATCAATCCAGAACTGCAACGCGCAGAGGTCATCGCCGGGCTAGCCGCAGTTGGTTTGATGTTGATTGCGGTGCTTTGGACACAGGCCAATCCCCGTTCTGCTGAACGTCAAGAACTCCCTGGGGAGCAGGGGTTGGTCATGATCGATGACCTGGATGAAATGGTTCGACAGGAGCTCGGATGGGGGAGCCACATGCTGCTGACCGCCACATCAGCAGCCACGCTCCTCGTCTATTGGCGTGGCCGTGTTCTGCTCAGACGAGGCTTAATCGGATCAGAGAGCTTTGAACCTGGCGCAATCTGTCAGCGGGCAATGGAGCGAAACACCTTGGTCTCAATGGTGAAAACCGCGTTGTTTCCAGGACGCCGTGAATTTGATGCGGTGCTTCCGGATCTTCCTTCGGTTGTTGTCTCAGCGATCGGCCACGACGGTGTCGTGATTCTTGGCGGTTGGTCTGAGCGTTGCTTCACGCGATCTGATGAGATCTGGTTGAAGGGTTGGATTGAACGCCTCAGAACGACACTGGAGGGCGATTCGTCTGATCCGATTGATTCGGAGTCTTCAACTTGATGGTCGACGTCACCCGTCGACCAGGGACACCAAAACGAATCACTCCCTCATGGTTGAGGACTCCTTCTAAGCGCGATGCCCGTGTGATTTGGTCAAGAGCGTCGCGCTTGAGCACCACATCGCCCTCAGCGACGACACTGTCATTCCCCCAGTTCCAGCTGCAGCGTTGAGCTGTTAAGTGCTGATCCGGTTGAACGAGTTCACAGCGCGAGGGGATGGTGACTCGTTTTCCAACTTGATTGACACGAAATCCGCGGCCCTTGATGGTGGTTTTTTTCAAAGTCGCCAGCACATCAGCCTTCGTGGTTAATTCTTGGCGGCCAAAATCCCAACGTGTTTTGCCTGTGGTGAGCTTGCCTTGGTCCTGCGGCAAGGTCATCAACACTGGGGAGAGAAGGTCAATGTGCTGGTTCAAGGTGTTTCCAACTAACCCAGGTGCTGTCACCGTTTCCCCCGAGGTGCGTTTGATCAGGACCGGACCCTGAGACTCCAAGGCACCACTCTGCAAATTCCAAAACCCATTGCGGCTGGTCACCGTGCTGCTCGGGGGTTTGTCGGATCGTTCTCCGGCCCAACGCGTCCAAAGGGTGTCGCCCCGAAAGAGAAGGGTGTCCTGTTGGACGTCAAAGGTCAGATGGTCAACAGTGAGTTCCGACGTCTCGTCAACGGCACGAGGGTTCTGGTCGATCACCATCTGCGACTGGCTTGGAGTCCACACCAGACGGTCACCGGTAATGGTGACCATGCGTTGGTTCAATTGCTGCAGCTCAACACCACCCTCAAGAACAACGAGTTCGCCGTCGTTGAGGACCGTCGCTAACTCGGCTCGAATCTGAAAGGAGGGTTGGTCCTGGCGATACAACACTCCCTTTGGCTTCACCGCACGAACCGTGCGGCTATCGAGCGAATAACGCGCTTCTGGGCTCTGAAGGTCCCAATCTCGGGTGCCATCGGAGCGACGCTGATCGAGATCAAGAGAGCGGAAGACAAATGGCGGAATCGCGTTCCCGCTTGGTGCCCCCTGCTGCCGACATCCGACTCCAGCAGCTCCGAGCACGAAGCAGATCAGAACAGCCAGTCCTGACGTCCGAGGTGTTCGAAACGGCTCAGAGGTCTTCATCGAGTTCCAGTCGTTGCATCACCGGACTGGGTTTTGGCAGAGCTGAGCCGGAACGCAAACCACCCCAACGCAACTGTGTTGTCCAGTCGGATTGAACGGGATCATGGCCCAACTGATTGAGGATCCGTCCGCTGAGGTCCGGTACCAGGGGTGACAGCAGAACACCGACCAATCGAGTGGATTCCAGAACGGCGTACAGGTCATTCCCCACTGCGGCTTCTTGTCCCTCTTGTTTCATCCGAGTCCACGGAGCGGTCTCACTCAGATGGCCATTGGCACTGATCGCCAGTTGAAGAATGGCTTCAGCTGCCACCTTGAACGACAGTTTTGGCAAAGAGTCCAAAACGATCTCCACCGTTTGTTGACCCTGTTGAGCGAGGGGATGGGATTCATCGGACGCACAATCAGCGGGTGGGACTGCATCGGAAAACCACTTCCGAGCCATCGATGACGTGCGATTCAGCAGGTTGCCAATCGTGTTGGCCAAATCGTTGTTGACAAGATCGAGGAAGCGTTGCTGCTGGAAATCTCCGTCGTCACCGAACTGCATATCCCGCAGCAAATACCAACGCACGGCATCGGCACCGCACATCGACAGCAATTTTTCTGGGTCGAGCACATTGCCGAGAGACTTGCCCATTTTCTGACCCTCACGGGTCAGAAAACCATGACCAAAAACGTGCTTCGGGAGGGGAAGACCAGCCGACATCAACATGGCCGGCCAGTACACAGCATGGAAGCGGAGGATGTCTTTGCCAATGACATGCACAGAAGCAGGCCAACCGGCAGTCGTTAATCGCTCGAGATCAACCTCGCCCCCGTCATCAAGAAGGGCACTGAGATAGCCGAGCAGGGCATCAAACCAGACGTAAAAGGTGTGCCCGTCCTCTCCGGGAACCGGCAATCCCCAGGACACATTGACTCTTGAAATCGAGAAGTCACGCAATCCTTGGGCCACAAAATTGCGGACTTCTTGACGACGACTGGCAGGAGCAATGAAATCATCTCGATTCACGAGAGCTTCAATGTCGTTCTGGTAACGGGAGAGGCGAAAGAACAGGTTTTCCTCGTCGCGCCATTCCAGAGGCTTGGCATGGATCGAACAGTCCGGTTGGTCTGCATCTGCGGGAACGTCCTTGTATTCCTCACATCCAACGCAATACCAACCGGTTTGCCGACCGCGAACGATGTCCCCGGAGGCTTGGACTCGGGCGTAAAACTGCTCGACCAGCTCAAGATGGCGAGGGTTGGTGGTGCGGATGAAACGGTCGTTGGTGATCTGCCACTGCGACCAAAGTTCCCGGTAGCGATCACTGACCCGATCGCAGTGCTCCTGGGGACTCAACTGCTGTTGCTCAGCTGTGCGTTGAATCTTTTGGCCGTGTTCATCGACACCCGTCACAAACACCACATCACGGCTCTGCAGACGTTCAAACCGGGCCAAGGCATCACAAGCCAAGGTTGTGTACGTACTGCCCAGATGAGGCTTGTCGTTGACGTAATAAAGCGGCGTCGTCAGGGTAAAGCTCATGTGGTCTCGGAACCTTTGCTGCCACCAGGCGACGCCGGATCCTAACGACACCCCCTGATTGCGCTGATGGCACCAGCATCCCTGCCCAACTCCATCTCAATGGATGTCGTGGTTTGGGGCGGTGGAACGGGGGGTGTTGCTGCGGCACTCCAGGCAGCACGATCGGGTGTGGACACCTTGCTGTTAACGCCTGGTTCCTGGCTCGGCGGAATGCTCAGTAGTGCAGGGGTTTGCGCTCCCGATGGCCATGAACTCAGCTGCTGGCAAACCGGTCTATGGGGGGCCTTTCTGCATGACATTGCAAAGCGAGAACCGAGCGGTCTCGATCAAAACTGGGTGAGTTGCTTCGGCTTCCAACCAGCCACTGCAGAACAACTTCTGCGTGATTGGGTTGGCCGTGAGCGTCATCTCCAGTGGTTGCCCTGCTGTGAATTGATTTCAGTGACCCGCAATGAGGATCGGATCGAACAGCTTCGGGTTGGGAGTGCAGAACAACAGCATCTGATTAGGGCCAGCGTCGTCATCGACGGCAGCGATCTCGGTGATCTCATGGCACTGGCGGAGGTTCCTCACCGCTGGGGGTGGGAGCCAAAAGAGCAATGGAACGAACCCAGTGCGCCCAATCGTGAACGCTTGAGCACAGATCTCTTTTTTCGAGATCACCCGGTGCAATCCCCAACCTGGGTGAGCTTTGGACAACTGGATGAATCAAGTGCAGACCTTCCCGCGGTTGCTGAGCCAAGCGATCCCTTTGAAGGCTGTCTGTCGGACTTCGGCTTAGATCGCACACTGAGCTACGGCCGCCTCCCCGGTGGATTGGTCATGCTGAATTGGCCGCTTCACGGCAACGACTGGCATGACGGCCTGCACCGTTCCATCAGCTCAGATCCAACAGAACGGCACGCTCTTGCAACGGAGATGCAGAGCCATAGTTTGTCCTTTCTGAGAGAACTCCAACGCTGCAGTGATGGCTGGTTATCCCCTGGTGAGGGGATTCCAGGCAGCGGCTCACCACTGGCATTGATGCCGTATTGGCGCGAAGGACGCCGGCTAATCGGGCGAAGCACCGTCACAGAAGTGGACTTACTGCCGATCCAGCCCGGGGCTCAACGAGGCCCGCTGCCGCTGAATAGCGACGGTGATTGCACAAGCATTGCGGTGGGCACATACGCCAACGACCATCACTACCCAGGGGAGGACTGGCCCCTGGCTGCAAAAAGCTGTCGCTGGGGGGGACGTTGGACAGGAACGCCCTTCTGCATTCCCTTTGAGGCCTTGGTGTCAGACCACACCAGCAATCTGCTGATGGCCGACAAGGCCTTCAGCGTGAGCCATATGGCCAATGGCGCCACACGCCTGCAACCGTTAATTCTCAATCTTGGTCAAGCTGCCGGGATGGCTGCGGCTCAGGCTGTGCAACAACAGTGCTGCCCAAACGAGTTACCTGTACGAGGTCTTCAACTCGCTCTGCTGGAGGATCCACAAGCCCCTGCAGCGGTCCTTCCCCTGTGGGAGTGGCCTTGGTGGCATCCCAACTGGGTCAAAGCGCAGTGTGAAGCCCTCGATCACCCCGCTCGGATCAATCCATTTGGTGTGTTGGAGTCTGCAACCGAGCTCATGCGCCCACAAGCGGAACAAGCCCCTCACTCACCGCATGAAACCTTGGCAGCCGGTGTCTTGAAGCGACCAGATGGATCGACTTACAGCCTGGAATGCTCAGAGGGGACCTGGCCGTTAATCACCCTTGAGCCAGGTGTTGAAACCTGGTTAAGAGGATTGAACGGTGGAGAGCAGCTGCATTTGCGGGTCATCCGAAATCCTTGGGGACCTTGGCTTCGGGTTTTGGCAGGCCATCAGCTGAGCTGAAGCTGGAGTTCTCCGCGTTCAGGATCCGCGACACTCACCCGCACGTTGAGTCGATCCCCCGGCTGTGGTTCGGCGCCTTGCACCTGTCCGACAAGATCCATTGCAAGGTCATCCACGTGGACGAGGGCCAACCGGTCTTGAGGACGCAACCAGCGCAGGAACTGTGCTGACCAGGTTTGCTCTTGGCGTTCCGCAAACCAGACCTGCTGCCAGTGGCGTTGATCTTCCCGACTGATTTGAATCGACTGCCGCAGTGGGTCATCAAGATCGTCGATCAGTTCACCAATGCGGCTTTCTTCCAGTGGGAGCTGATCGGTGAGGCTGGCAATCAGCTGCCGATGGGTCAATAAGTCGGCATAACGACGAATCGGTGATGTGGCCTGCACATAGGCCGGTAGACCAAGGCTGAAATGAGCCATGGGCTGTGTGCCTTGGATCCCCCGGCTCAAACAACGCTTGATCGCAGCGTCACGCACCGGTCCCTCAGGCAGAGCCTCAAGCTCCGCATCAGAGGGCAGATCAGCTGGAGGTTGACTGCGATAAGGCAATGCCAAATCGTTCGCACGCCCGAATTCAGCCACCACTGCTCCCATCAGCAGCATCGCTTCACTCACCATCAAACGGGCAGCACTGGGTTCAATCACCTGAAGCTCAACTGCATCGTGATGACGACGGAACCTCCCTTCCAGACGATCCAGTTGAACGGCGCCTTGACGGCGTCTCCATTCGGCACGTCGTAGCAGCAATCTTGCAAGATCCGAGAGATCTTCGTCGCCTGGTGGCGCGAGCTCAATTAGCTCATCGCCGTCCTCATAGGTGAGTGCGTACTTGGGTTGAATCCAACTCCGGCCGATGTGATGGTCAACGATCTCTCCATCGTCTGAGAGCAACACACCAACACTCAATGCTGCCGATCGTTGACCGGCTTTCAGACTGAGCGGACCTGCCGCAAGATCAAGCGGCAGCATTGGCAAGACACCATCGCCCAGGTACAGCGTGGTCGCCCGTCGTCTGGCTTCACAATCCAAAGGACTCTCCGCCTCAATCAGCCTGGCGGGATCAGCGATGTGGATCCAAATCCAACAGTGCGGCCCACGGCGCTCTAAGGAGAGCGCATCATCAATTTCACGCGTACCTGCATCGTCGAGGGTGTAACTGGTCAGACCTGTCAGGTCTTGTCGGGTGTCGTCGCCGGGATGAAACTCAGTCGCTGCGTCGACCAAGCGCTGAGCTTCTGCAGTGAGTTCATCACTGAAATATTTCGACCAAACACTGCCGCGCAAAGCCCGTGGTTCATGGGCATCGATCAGCTCACGACGAATCAACCATTGACGGAGGCTTTGAGGGTCAGCCGAGATCTGAAGCTGACGCAACCAGTCCGTCTCCTCGGGGTGAAGTTCCAGTGTGGTGCTGGATTCACTGGACAGATCGATCAACCGATCGAGGACCTGTTGCCAATGTGCTGTTAATGCCGCGTAGCGCTCCCCTGTGAGTGGCAGTGATTCACGCAACAACGACAGCTGCTGCTCGGCCAAACGATCAGCAAGAACAAGCTGCCGCGTTTGCAACCGCTGGCGGCGGATTTCATCACTGGATTTGGGTTGAATCGAGCGATCGCGCTTGAGCCGAAACCACGGTTGATCGGTATGCAGCCAACTCCAAACAGCCGCTAGACCGGTGAGGTCCAGGGGATGCGTCATCAGCTCAGCCAGCTCAATCAAGGAGAGTGCAGGACACTGATCACTTGACNCGACATGGTCTGACATCAGAAGCCACCACACTTCTGCAGCAGCACGAGATTGGGGTTGTCTGGATTGGTTGTCTTCCGGAGTCGGAAGGGTGCCGGAGGCCACATCAGCATCCAATCCAGGGAGAGCAATCAACTCCCGCTGCGGGAGTTCTTGATCGCGACGCTGGCCACCAAATGAGAGAGCCGCCTTACTGCCCTTAAAGGACAGCAGGCGGCCGAGAAGGGCCTGACCTTTGATCACGACAGCGACGATTTCGCCGGGAGCAAAGGCAGGCTTCACCACAACGAAGAATCAGCCTTCGGGGTTAACGAAGGGCAGCAGAGCAACAATGCGCGCACGTTTGACAGCGTTCGTGAGATCGCGCTGTTGCTTTGCCGTGAGGCCTGTCAAACGGCGAGGCAAGATTTTGCCGCGCTCAGTGATGAATTTCTTGAGAAGATCCACATCCTTGTAATCGATGGGATCGCCTGGCTTGATCGGAGAAAGACGCTTCTTGAAGAAGGAGCTGGACATGAATTAGGAACGATTGGAAAACTGGATGAACAGCANGCTCACTTGATCTCTTTATGGAGAGTCATCTTGTTGAGCTGCGGGCAGAACTTCATCAGTTCCAACCTTTCTGTGGTGTTCCGACGATTTTTCTCGGTCGTGTAACGAGACACACCGGGAGAACGCTTTTCGGAAGCGGGAACGGACCGGCATTCGGTGCACTCAATGGTGACAACGATCCGGACGCCCTTGTTCTTAGCCATAAAGGACGTAGCGCCGCAATTGCGAAGCGAATAGACAAACAAAGAGCTTACCCGGTCGCCCTGTCGTACTCAACATTGGGCTCTTCCTAAGATCACGCGCCCAGTTCTTCCCAAACCCATGCGGGTGTCTCTCTCCTGGCTGAAGCAACTCGTCCAGGTTGATGAATCCGTTGAGTCACTTGAGCACCGCCTCTCCATGGCCGGCTTTGAGGTGGAGGAGATCGATGATCTCAATGCTCGCGCCCAAGGCGTTGTGATCGGTCACGTGAGAGAGCGAGAACAACATCCGAATGCCGACAAATTAAGCATTTGCAGCGTTGATGTTGGAGGGGATGAGCCACTTCAGATCGTCTGCGGAGCAGCCAACGTCCGTGCCGGCATTCATGTGCCCGTGGCCACCGTTGGTGCCGTTCTTCCTGCCGTCGGACTCACCATCAAAGCCGGCGAACTTCGTGGGGTGGCCAGTCACGGAATGATCTGCTCGCTTGCCGAACTCGGACTCACGACTGAGTCGGATGGCATTGCGATTCTNGAGGACTTAAGCGATCAACTTCCGCCGGTCGGAACCCCTGTGGCNTCTTTGCTGGGCCTGGATGACACGGTTCTGGAGTTAGCCATCACGGCAAACCGTCCAGACGGATTGTCGATGGTCGGAATCGCACGAGAGGTGGCTGCGTTAACCGGAGGCCAGTTGTCTCTCCCAGAGCTGACCTTTGAACCAACGCAGCAGACCCTGCAAGGAGATTTTGATGGGGCCTTCTATGGCGTCGTGAAGCTTGATGGGGTGGATGGATCCGCTTCATCGCCAACCTGGTTGCGTCAACGCCTGGATCGAGCTGGCGTCAACAGCGTGAATGCTGTTGTCGACTTCACCAATTTGGTGATGTTGGAACAAGGTCAGCCATTGCATGCGTTCGATGCNGATGCACTGGAACGGATCACGGGATCAGCTGTGGATGCCAAAAGCTTTGGCGTCCGCCCTGCGCGCGACCAAGAACCGTTTGTCGGTCTGGATGAACGGGAGTTGTCTCTCACTNCCGATGTGCAAGTGGTGACATGTCACGACACAGCTGTCGCCATCGCTGGTGTGATGGGAAGTCAAGCCAGTGGTGTCACAAGCACAACCCAAAGCATTTGGCTGGAATCGGCGATGTTCTCACCGGCCAGGGTGCGACGTTCGGCCCGTCAGGTCGGCCTGCGCACAGATGCCAGCGCTCGCTACGAAAAAGGCTTGCCAGCAGATCTCACCTTGGCGTGTTCTGTCCGTGCCACGGATCTGCTGCAAAGCCACTTCAGCTGCAATGTTGGTGAACGTTGGGTGGGTGGACCCGCCCCGGCGAAAGCACATCCAGTTCAGCTCCGACGTTCAGCACTGCATGCCCTGCTTGGAGCACTGGAAACGGAGAACGGTCCAGAGGATCTCAACGATGAGGTGGTCGAAACATGTTTGACCGCTCTTGGTTGTGAGCTCTCAACAACGGAAGAAGGCTGGAATGTCATCACACCCCCATCCCGTCGCCAGGATCTTCATCGCGAAGTTGATTTGATTGAAGAAGTCGCCCGACTCGTCGGCTTCGATCGGTTTGAAGCGCATCTACCAGACCCTCTTGCTCCAGGTGCACTGACACCGCGACAACAGGCAGAACGCCGTTTAAGACGACTTTTTTGCGCTGCTGGACTGCAAGAAGTCACGACGTTGTCGCTCGTTGGTGCATCGGAGAATGAGCAACGGATTGGCATCAGCAATCCACTTTTGGCTGAAACCAGTCATCTACGCACGAACCTTTGGGAAGAACATCTCCAGATTTGTGTCCGCAATTTGAAAGCGTCACAAAGCGGTTGTGCTGTCTTCGAAATCGGCAACATTTACAGCGGGTCGGCTGAAGCCGTCACCCAGACATCACAACTTTGTGGACTGATCTGTGGTGAACGTCGGCTCGAACGGTGGACGACCAGCGGAAAACCGATGGCTTCCACCTATTTCGAAGCTCGCGGCGTGCTGACACGAGTGATGAACGCCCTTCATCTCGAACTGGGAGATCGTCGTCTCAGTGATGACCAGCGACTGCATCCAGGACGAGCCGCATCGCTCATTCTCGAAGGGCGTCCTTTGGGATGTTTTGGTCAGCTGCATCCCGCCTTAGCGGAATCACTTGATCTCCCCGCTGCAACATATTTATTTGAGCTTGATTTAAATCGTCTGCTGGACGCCGCCACACGCAGTAACCGTTGGACCCCGAGCTACAAGGCTTATCCAACAGTTCCAGCCAGCGAACGCGATCTGGCTGTTGTTGTTTCAAACGAATGCTTGTCAGCAGATCTCATCCAAACGATCCGCAAAGCAGGAAAACCACTCCTTGAGCATGTTGAGCTGATCGATCGATTCGAAGGCGAACAACTNGGAGATGCCATGGTTAGTCAGGCNTTCCGCCTNCGCTATCGCGGCAAAAATGAAACGTTGACCGANGACAAAATCCAGCCTGCCCATGAAAAAGTGCGTCAGGCGTTGGTGAAACAGTTCAAAGCTGAATTAAGGAGCTGATTTGTCAATGACAGCGACGAAGCAACCCTAAACACTCAAGATGTGTAGTCTGAGGAAAGAAATCAACGGGCTGGAGTCGATCCAGCTCGTAGGGACCATTGGGTTGGATTAACGCTTTGAGATCCCTGGCCATGGTGGCGACATCACAACTTAGATAGGCAATCAGGCCAGGGGGTTGATCCAGAATGATGTCAATCACTTTCGGATCTAATCCCTTTCTAGGAGGGTCGAGCACGAGTGCATCGGCAGTTTGGAGTTTCTGCTCTAGAAGATCAACCACATCTCCAGCAATGAAATCACAGGATTTCGATAAATCATTTTGCATGGCACTAATCAAAGCTTGATCAACGGATGCTTGATGCAACTCCAAGCCAATGACACTTAGACCGCGCTGTGCAAGCGGAAGGCTGATTGTACCGATCCCGCAATAGGCATCAATCACTTGGCATTGAGGCGCATGTTCTTGCAACCAATCAGCAAGGATCGTGACGATTCGCTCCGCTTGAGGTGTATTAATTTGAAAGAATGTGGTGCTGCTGAGTTGCAACACGGTTCCACAAAAACGTTCCTTGATCGAATCAGAACCAGCGACGACATAGGTCTCTGGTCCCAGCACTAAATTATTCCGCTTTGGTTGCAGGTTGAGGCAGACACCCTTGATCTGAGGCCAACGTTCCAACCAGCGAGTCGCCAACTCCTCCAATCCTGGAAGTTTGGGTCTNCTGCTGATCAAGGTCACCAAAATCTCGCCCGTGTGATGACCCAGACGAAGGCCAAGGTGACGCAGGCCTCCGCTGGCTAAGAGGTCATGGTCCGCAGGCCAGCCGGTTGCATCCAAGTCGTCCTTCATCGGTCGAACCAGTTCATCCAGTCGGGGGTCTAAAACCGGGCACTGGTTCATGTTCACGATGCGATGCGTTTTGGCGCGGTAGTAGCCCGCCTTGAGGGGNCCATTGCCCTCACGCCGTAAGGGGATCAACGCTCGGTTGCGATATCCAAAAGCCCGCTCCGCTTGATCGAGCACTGGATTCGGCTGAATCTGCACCCCACCCACCCGAACCATCGTCTGAGCAAGGGTGTCTTGCTTCCAACGACTCTGGGCAGGATCATCCAGGGCCTGCAAGGTGCAACCACCACAATCGCTGGCCAAAATGCAAGGCGACTTGCGGCGATTGGGAGTTGCTTCGAGCAATTTGACTTGCCGGGCAAACCAGCGCGAACGATGTCGCTGTTGCAGCTGGACTTGCGCCAATTCACCGGGCAGCAAATTGGGGACAACAATGATCCAGTTGTTCCAACTGGCTAGGCCTTTTCCATCGCGATCCAGATCACGGCACTCAACATCGATCAGGAGTCCGGGAGCGGGGATGGCTTGACTGTTGCTCTGACTCATCCGGTGGTTTCGCTCCAAATCAACGGGCTGGCATTGCAAAGGCGTTACAGCTGAGCAGTTCCAGGCCTGGTGAATCGCCTGCAACCACTAAACTCCACGAAGCCTGTTCAGTTCCATGAGTGTTGTCCGGGATCTCATCCTCCAGGCCGATGATGATCTTCGGTACCCCACCAGTGGTGAACTACGCACGATGGTCGAGTACCTCGATCANGGAGCGATGCGAGTGTCCGTGGTGAAGGTGCTCACGGATAACGAAAAGAAGATCATTGACGAGGCAGCCAAACAGTTGTTCGGCCGCAAACCTGAATATGTGGCTCCTGGCGGCAATGCTTATGGGCAGCGTCAGCGTGCCCAGTGTTTGCGTGATTACAGCTGGTACTTACGGCTGATNACCTATGGCGTGCTTGCAGGCAGCACCGAGATGATCCAAGAGATTGGTCTGGTGGGTGCTCGCGAGATGTACAACTCCCTTGGCGTGCCAATGCCTGGAATGGTGGAAGCCATGAAAACCATGAAGGGTGCCTCTGTTGCCTTGCTGTCTGAAAAGCAAATCAAGTTGGCGAGCCCGTATTTCGACTATCTCATTCAAGGCATGCAAACGGCGACTTGATTGAGAGCAAAACATCTCCTCTTTGGCCTGGATTGATATCCAGGTTTTTTTATGCGTACGAGAAAGCAAAATTAGCCTCATTAGGCCAATACAAGACACGAGNCGAGACTCATATCGTGTCTCNCCTAAGANTCCCGAACAGACCTGATCGCTCCTCTGACTATCGGCTTGGTCAAGCCGAACATCGCGACGACTACCGAAAGCTCCNATTTGNATGTCTCACCTGGGAATTGCCACTAGACCCAGCACAAGTCTCGTATTGGATTCTCGGAGTACCTGATTGTCGATGACCTGATGGGCCATGGCAACGCTTTAGGACCTAAAACAAACTNGCGTACCTGCTTCTTAAGCAGGTACGCAATAGTCAACAACCCTGTATTTGCAGTGATTANTAGCACGTCCAACGTCCTCTGGACATGGGTAGGACATACACAGANCCACCAACCGTCGCCGACGAAGGGATCAATCTCGTCGACAACGCCAACGCATGACTCAGCATTCGCGAAAAGATGCTCGGCATGCATGCGATTTCCCTTCAGTCAAATATGCATTGCCCTACAAATAGAACAACAAGAAAAACACTAAATGCAAATTAGCAATAAGCGCAGATGAGACTCGTCTACAGACTCAGCAAAAGACCATCTTGAGATCAATGAACCATGATCACTATGACAAGCGAGGTCTTAATGAATGGCTCCGATAGCGCCTTACGGGGCTCACGCAAGACCATAAATAAGACGCATAACAGGTCTTAAGTGAGACAATGTGATCAACGTGATCGGTAAAGCTCGCGGAGCAGCTTGTAGGCCTCATTGAGTCGACGCATGGCATCCGTCGATCCACCTGCATCAGGGTGTTCCTCCAGAGCTCGACCTTTGTAAGCATCGCGAATCGACGTGAGCGTGACAGACGCCCCCGGTTTGGTGGAGAGACCAAGCAACTTCAACGCACCATGCACCGTCATCGTGGACTCGAGAGTCTCAAACGACGTGACTTTGCGACTGCGTCGGAAGCGATTCACAAATCGCCGTATCAATGTCGGCATCCGTTCAGCCAGAGATGCCGTTGCAAAAGGATCTTCCAAGGCACCAGCTATCACCATCACGGAACCGAGGGACGGCGGCTGCTCACACCAGCTCGTACATAAGTCCTGAAGAGAACGATTGGCCAAGGTCCAGCTGAATGGCTTGCCATCACTGGCATCAACACTGGGCCAAACATCACGTGACAACCAAGCCATCGCTGCTTCAACGACGGTTTCTCCCGGATCTTGGCCATACAGAGAACGCCAGTGAGCTTCTGCGGCTGAGCCGGCTTGACTGAGATCATCAGCAGACACGGTGGATACGGGTAAGTCCACGGGATCTCTTGCTGGGTTGGCAGCACTCTTGAGTGTCTCTTTAATTTCAGTGGTCCGTCGTCTGACAAAACCAGGCAGATCGATCCCTGACGAAACGGCTGTCTCCGTTGGGATCTCGGGTTGCTCAACAGGAATGGTCTCGACGGACGCTAAGTCGGTACGGCTGATTAAAACCAGGCTGGTGGTTTCTTCATTCGAACCGTTGTCCTGATCTGAGCGGTTAGTGCTTGCGGCATCATCCAGATCATCAATGCTTTCATCAGGCTCTGTCAGAAGTTGCTCAATCAGCCGTTCAACAACAGTGCCGCGAGCACGCATCCCCCATTCACCCTTGAGCTGGTCGATCAAATCAACCAGCTGACTGGAGACAGTAATGGTGATTTTTCGAGCTTTGGGACCGTCGCCAGACAATCGATCGACCTCTTTTGCTGGAGTTATCGGGGTTGAAACTGGTCCAGCCACTATTGCTGAGACTGGATGGCTCCCTGGTAGCGCAACGGCAACACTGCAGGAACCGGTTTGGGAACTGTGATCAACATGGGTTGAACAGTGGCCTTGGTGGGCGAAGGAGGCGCAACTTTTGGACTGACGCGACGGCCTTTCTCGGTCTCTACTTTGCTCTTGGCCTGAGCTTGCTGTTGACGCTGTCGATTGAGCATTGCCAATTGCTGAATGGGCACCACACTCAACAAATGCCCAGGTGTTGCATCCGCTGGGTACACCAAACTGAGCCTCAACTGCTTGGTTTCACCAGCTAAAAAACGTAAATCACTGAGGGGAAGACTTTCGCCAGATCGGAGTCCAACGTGAACTTCTCGATATCCCTCCGATGTTTCAATGCGTAGGGAACCACGAAATGCTGTGAATTGCTTTTTACCTGACACAACTGGATGACTCATCACCAAATGGTGATCACCTTGACCCTGAAGGGTGAGGTCAATGTCGTAACGAACACCATAAGTTCCAATATTGTTTACAGCAGAATCAATCATGCGTGTAGCCAACTGATTCACTTGAATATCTCGAGTTCCAAAGTGGTGACGACGAGTACTTGTTAAGGGAACATGCAACGGCCCCTGATTCAGATCATGGTTAATTGAGGCTCGATAGTGGTCCCCAAGAGCGACTCCAGCTACGCGTGAGAACACACGTCCAAGTTCAATTTCACGGATACGACTGAGATAGATCCGACCTGGCGCAAGCCGACCTGAATCCAAGACGTTAGTGAGTATCGACGGGGTATTACCTTGATCCGAGGCCACAACGGCCATGGTGAAAGGCCCGTCGCTGGTTCCATGCAATAAACCATTTGCAATGCCTCGGGCGGGGAGCTGCGTGCTCACAACAACGCGACGTCCCCTGGGTGGAATCGTGATGGTTGTTGCCAACTTACGGTCTAATTCATTTCTCAAAATCTGAACCGCTGTCGCGTCACCTGGTCCGGTATTCCACGGGCGTTTACCGAGAGGTTTAACGCCCATTAATTTGTTGGGAAGGTACGGCGCTTCAAAACTATTTTTGACGGAACCCTTCTGAAATCTCAAGGTCACAGGAGTGGAGCCTGGATTACTGGCAATTAACGCCAGTGTGAGCAATCCACGCTGACGCGATCCACCCAACTTGCTTCGATCAGCGGGGTAATACTTGTGGTGCATATGAACGCCAAATGCACCGTTAAAGGTGTAAGTGGCATTCCGTAAGGGCTGATTGGTTTCGGAGGCAATGGCCTGACCGGGAGCCGAATTAACCAGAATTCCTGGACCAGTCACGATCTCAGGTTGGTTGCTGTGCAGAACTGGAACGTTATTGAAGGTTCCATTCAGGGGTCGAGCACTTTGACCAGCCATCAGAGCCACATAGGCGAGTCCGGAGGTCGCATAACCAAGCTCAACAATCGTCAGCGAGACGCAGCTTGAGACCAGAAGTAAGACTCGACTGAGACGCATGAAAGCAGGGCCATCGTGCATGGAGGCCGCAGCCATTCAGCACCTTCAAGCTTCAACTTAATCATGCCCATCGGGCTCGCCACGCAGACACAGATCAGGTTTAGATCCGCCACGATTAAGGCGTCGAATGGCTTCCCAATGCTTCCTCCTTTCTGCGCCGGCAGCACTGACCACCTCGCAATGCGTCGACAGCACCAACATCGCAAGCTCGCCATGTTGACGTTCTGGCGTGATGGGCTTGAGCGGCAACTGGCAGCCATCAATGCGTCGATCACGACACTGGAGCAGCAGATCAATCGCGATCAGCCACCCACGGCTTAAGCCTGCTTGAGCTGTCTGGATAGTCGCCTCAAACCGCGCTTCAGGCGCCGTTGGATGGTCATCGCGGAGACGTGCTCATGTTTTGCTGCCTCACGAAGGCTCTGACCAGACAGCACGACCGCTCTAACAGCCTCTGCTTCATCCGACGGCAATGTTCGCAGCGCTTCCATCGCTCGGGTGCGCTGCAGTTGACGTTCGATCTCCTCTAAAGGCAGTTCAGAAGTCTCTGCGTGGTGCTCTTTGAGCTCGGTCCAGTGAGTTTTGTTGAAATACTGCAGCAGAACAAGGTCATCTGCGGGCGAGAGGGTTTTCCCTTCCTGGCTCCGCAACCTCTGAACGTGTTCTTCCACACGGCGCGGCAAACGGATAAGTCCCGCCTGATCTCTCAGGTAATGAAGGATGGCGCCTCGGATGTGAGGTCTTGCATAGGCGCTAAATGGTCTGTCGTCGCCGGATCGAAAACCCTTAACAGCCTTGATCAGGCCCAACCTGCCGACCTGAATCAGATCATCAAGATCTTGTCCGCTCCGATAGGCGTAGTGCAGGGCAATGGGTTGAACCAGGCCAAGATGTTGTTCCGTTGAACGGATCCACGGTGATGTTCGGGTCATGGCGATTTGAAGCAGGTGTTGCTTCTTCAAGCCAGGCACCCCTTCACAGAACTTCCATCCGTGGTCTTACGGAATGGGTTGAACAACCTCGCGAAGCAGCGCATCTGGGCCATTCGCGACCAACCAGTCACGGTCTGATTCATCGGTGCTGAGCAGATACCCAGCGAAGCCCAGCGCGTTGACGCTGAAGCCGTGCACACCATCGCGAGCGCGAAGGATCAAAGCCATCCAGCGTTGACCGATCAGCAAGTTGTAGGGCTGACATGGCAGCCGATCCCTTGTTGGTTGACCGACGCCAGCCCGTCGGCACAACTCCAGATATGTGCGGTGCAGTTCGTTGGCGTTCATGCGGCTCGCCGCTAACGGCGCCACCACACAGCTGAGGTTCAACAGATCGCTGTCCAATGGCTGGCTCTCAGAGCTCAAGCGATCAGTAAACCAAGCATCACGAGGGCATATGGGCTCAAACGGTTGCCGTGGAAGCAGTTGGAGATGGCGATGGGGCTGGCTTGCGCCTGCGATCGGCCCGCAATTGAAAAACCACAGACCCTGGATCTGATCGTTCACAGCACTCACCGCCGTCCAGTCGTACAGGTCCAACCAGCCCAGCTGGGGCGCCCACTCCCTGGTGATGAGAAGCAGATGGCCAATTTGAACTGGATATTTGTTCAGGATGAGACAGTGATTGGCGTCAACCGGAGCCACCTCCAAGCGTGGATCCCATGGACGGAAGGGGTTGGGTTTTGGCCCCGCAGGTTTGAGATGGCGGGGTTTTGCGCCAGTGAGATGACGCAGATCGAAACGGCAACCCGTATCACCATCGAGCTGTTGGATGCTGGTAGCCAGGGGAACAAGGGCACCAGAGGCTCTGGCGGACGCACTGCGCTGAAGCACGTGGTCGAGAAACTGCTCAGCCATCAGCGCGTCGCAACTGTTTGAGTTCTGTACCTGGGTAAAAGTGGCTCAGGATCTCTGAGTAGCCCAGACCTTGTTCGGCGAGTTCTCTGGCCCCGAACTGGCTCATGCTCGCCCCTAAATGGTGGTGAGCGGACTCGCTGATCTCTTGAGTGGATGCATAAAGACTCTCCACGACCGCCTGTCCCTTGCTGAGGATGATCCCATGGGTGGCTTGTGTTGCACGTTCTGCAGCTGCTGAGCGACTCGTGGCTCCGCGATAGACCTGCCAACGGGTGGAATCTCCGAGGTGATAGCGAGCCGTTGCAGGTCTGATCAGATGCGTCAATGCATAAGAACGAGCGGCAATGGCCTGAGCCTGAAGGGCTTGGCTGTGCCACGCACTCGGCATTTCAGCGCCCACAACCGACGCCACGTAACGCTCCAACTCCACCGTATGAATCGCAAGCCATTTCTGGTCGATTCGCTCAAGTTCGAGGGGGCCCCAATAAGCAACNCCGTTGAGATGAATCCAACCACCAACGCATCTCAACGCCGGCAGTGTCCCTGTTTTCAAGCCCGTTTTGAGTTGATGTTGGGTCCAACGCTGTTGGGTGCCCGTACGCGACCGGCAGATCACATTTTCGCCAAGATCCAGCCGATGCAACGGACGTTGATTGACCAGACCAACCCTCACCCACCAAGGAGAACGAGCGGTCTGTTGCAACCCAGAGGCCTTCACAGTTGGTTGGGGCGGAGAAAGGCTCTCGGCTGAAGGGAGTCGAGGCAACGTTGGAGTGACGACTGAATCAATCGGTCGTGTGTGCGCGATCAACACGGCCAAGCAGCTGCAACTAGCCGTGAATGACAGGACGGAAATGAAAGGTGGAGAACGCCAGNTCAACCCGTCCACACCCCACTTGGAACCTCATTTTGATCTTGATCCCGTCAGCATGAGTCCGTTTGGTTTGGATCCTTTGCAGAGCACCTCCTCCCACTCCTCAAAGAGCACTGACAACACTTGGTCTGGGCTGGCCATTGTCGTCGGCACGGGTGGGATCGGATCCTCAGTGGCAGCTGCTCTGCGACGGCGCTGTCCGGATCTGGATGTCGTCCGGTGCAATCGCCAAGGACCTCCGACTGCAGAGTTTCAGCTTGATCTGGATCAGGAGGTGTCCTTCGAGGGATTCAGAGACGCTCTACAGGCCGATGGGCGACCTTTGCGATTGGTCTTCAACTGCACTGGCCGCTTACACGGCCCGGGTTTAAACCCAGAAAAGCGACTCGGTCAGATCGATCGCTCTGCATTACTCGAGCAGTTTTCCATCAACTCCATCGGGCCCATTCTTCTGGCGAAAGCCATTGAACCCTTGCTGCAGCGGGAGACCCCTTTTCATTACGCCAGCCTGAGCGCCAGGGTCGGCAGTATTGGCGACAACAGATCTGGTGGCTGGTACGCCTATCGCGCCGCCAAAGCGGCTCAAAATCAACTCCTGCGCTGTCTGAGCATTGAATGGGCCCGCAGATGGCCCAAGGCGACTGTGACGCTGCTGCACCCAGGTACAACGGACACCAACCTGTCGAAGCCCTTTCAATCGTTTGTTCCCCCCGAGAAGTTGTTCTCCAGCGAGCGTGCCGCTGAGCAGCTGGTGGATGTTCTGCTAACCCAAACGCCCGCGCAAAGCGGTGACTTTGTGGCCTGGGATGGTCAGTCGATCGCTTGGTAAGCATGCTCTTTCAGCTGATCGATCGACACCACGTTCAAGGCCGTATCTTCCGTGGCTTCTAGTCGAACCGGTGGAGCCATTCCATCGTCATAGGCCTGCCTCCAGCGGGGGGCACAGACGCACCAGTGATCGCCGGGTTGAAGACCCTTGAACTGAAAGGCGGGAACAGGGGTGGATAAGTCATTGCCCTGGGCCTTGCTGTAGCGGAGAAATTGTTCTGTCATCACGCAGCAGATGCTGTGCTGGCCGTGATCCGCTTGATCGGTCTGGCAAAAACCATTTCGATACCAACCAGTCATCGGATCGCATCCGCAGATTTCCAGGGGTTGGCCAAGAACATTCCTTGGAGCGGTCGAATCGGTGCTGCTGGCAGTCATCGAAGCAGTTTTGATGGCAAGAGTCTGCCGAAGGATTGGCACATTTTGACGACAGGTGGTTGACGTACCCCTAGGGGCAGGCGTTAAAGGTCGTTCAGTTATGTCCACTCGATGGATTGGGAGTTCACTGAAGACGCCGCATTTCTGGCGCTCTGCGATGCCTTTCGTGAGAGCGGTGAAAGCTCAGCGATCGAGTTCCTGGCCAACGGTGAGGGGGCGTTCCATTTCCAGGACTTAGCGCAGAATGCGGCTGGAGAAGGGCTCGATTTAAGTGAGTCCAGTGCTCTGGACGAATTTCAGCAAGAGGTGATCGACACCATGGAGAAGCTCTGCCAGGAGTGAAGCTCTGGCAGAGGCAGGGTTTAGCCGTAGAAGAAGGCGATCTCCTTGTCTTTGAGACCATCCCAACCGGCTTCGATCAAGCGCTTGTTCAAGGTGACCTGGTCGAAATGCTTGGAACCGGTCTTCACGACCCGGTTCCGCATGGACTTGAGCACACCACTTCGAGCTCTCTGGCTTTCGAGATCCATCACCTCGTTGTAGAGGNTGAGCTTGTTGCTNGGAATTGGCGTTCCATCAAGATCAACGCCAGCTTTGATGGCTGCGTCAACGCCATCCGGTCCTGCAATGGCCATGGGGTCCCTAAAAGGCGTCTCAGGTTATGGGAACGCCGCCAACAGAGATTCAGGCGCTGAAGTAGCGCGCTTTGCTGTGCAATGCGACCAGAGCAGTTGTGCTCTGCTCGGGCGAGAGTTGATCACTGGCATCCATGCTCAAGCCAATCCGATCGGCCTCAAGCCAATCCAGTTGCTGGCGTGAATCGGCAACGTTGGGACACGCCGGATAGCCAAAGGAGTAACGACTCCCTCTGTAGCGCTGGGCCAACACATCACGCAGGGGCATGTCTTTTGGATCAGCGAAACCAAGCTCTCGGCGGATGCGTGCGTGCACCCATTCCGCCATGGCTTCAGCCATCTGAACAGCAAGTCCATGGAAGTAGAGGTAATCGCTGTATTGATCGGCTTTGAACAGCTCCTGGGCGACTTCACTGGCTTTCTCACCCATGGTGACGGCTTGCATCGGCAACACATCGGTGGGTCCACCAGATTCAGGCAGGTCTTGATAGAAATCTGCAATGCAATAACGATTTCCTGAGCGCTGCCGAGGCAGGTCAAAACGGCCGAGCTCTGTCGTCCCTGCAGGATCGAAAACGCGCACAGCATTGCCATCCCGGCCAACGGGGTAATAGCCATACACGGCTCTGGGAGTAATCAGTGACTCAGCCACGCACCGCTCGATCCAATGCTGGAGCACCGGTTCTGCTTTCTCAACGAGCATCGCCTCGTACTCGTCGCGACTTTGCTGCTTGGTTTTGCGGATCTGCCACTGACCGGCAAACAGGGCGTTTCGGTCGAGGTAGGCAAAGATCTCTTTGAGATCAACATCTGCCTCTGTGATCAAACAGGATCCAAGGAAGGGAGGTTTTGCTGCAGGCTCCGCGGGCACAGCTTCAGAGCGTTCGCTGCTGATCGGCTCTTGAGTTTGAGCAGCTGGCTCTTTGTTGTCTTCAGAAGCGGACTGTTGGGCATCGGACTCAGTCACGGAGTCGTCAAGGCCCACACCCTCGGGTGCTCCTTTGAGGAAGCCGCCAAGATTGCTCCAATCATCCGTGCCTTTCGCATCCATCAGCGCATCCATGAAACGCAAGTCAGCGAAAGCATCACGGCCATAAATCACCTTGCCGTTGTAAACCTCGCGACAATCTTTCTGGACGAAGCGTGGNGTTAATGCTGCGCCACCGAGGATGACAGGGACATCGATTCCAGCTTCATTAAAAGCAGTCAAATTGTCTTTCATAAAAGCTGTTGACTTGACCAAAAGACCACTCATTGCAATGCAATCAGCCTTGTGCTCATGCTGAGCTTCAACAATCGCCTCACAACTTTGTTTGATGCCTAGGTTGATCACTTCGTAGCCATTGTTTGTCAAAATAATATCGACTAAGTTCTTGCCAATGTCATGAACATCGCCTTTAACAGTTGCGATCAAGAATTTGCCTTTGCTCGNACTTTCACCCTCTGACTTTTCCATATGCGGTTCTAAATGAGCCACCGCTGACTTCATTGTTTCAGCACTCTGCAGAACAAATGGAAGTTGCATCTGACCACTGCCAAACAGNTCACCCACCACCTTCATGCCGTCGAGCANGAACGTGTTGATGATCTGCAGCGGTGGATAGCTCTCAAGCGCTTGATCCAGTGCTGGCTCCAGCCCAATGCGCTCACCATCAATGATGTGCTGCTTGAGACGATCTTCAATCGGTANATCTGCCAGGGATGGTCCAGATGCTCTGGCCTCCTTTGTGCTCACGCCTTCAAACAGCGTGGTCAGCTCCGTGAGCGGGTCATAAACACAAATTCCATCCTCAAAACGACGCTTGTCATTGATCAAATCACGACAAACCGTTTGATGTTCCTCACTGATCTTCATCAGAGGGAGAATCTTGGCCGGGCTCACAATCGCGGCATCCATTCCAGCCTCGCAGCAGTCGTGAAGGAACACCGAGTTCAGAGTGATTCGTGCTGCCGGTGACAAGCCAAAGCTGACGTTGCTGACTCCAAGAACCACATGAACGCCTGGAAGGTTTTCGCGGATCATGCGAATTGCATCAACGGTGGCGCGACCGTTGAGCCGATCTTCCTCAATACCAGTGGAGATCGGGAGTGCTAGTGGGTCGTAGAAGATTTCATGCGCAGGAATCCCATATTCGAGTGCATCGCGATAGGCCCGTTGGGCGATCGCGAACTTGCGTTCTGCCGTCCTCGCCATGCCCTCTTCATCGATCGTGCCCACCACCACACCAGCTCCGTAACGTCGAGCCAGCTCCAACACCTTGAAGAAGCGCTCGTCGCCGTCTTCGTAATTGGTGGAATTCAAAATGCATTTTCCACCGGCTACTTTCAGGCCAGCTTCCATCTTTTGCCACTCGGTGGAATCGAGCATCAACGGCAAATTCACATTGGTGACCAAACGACTCACCAATGCATGCATGTCGATCTCTCCATCTCGCCCGACGTAATCGACATTGACATCGAGAACGTGCGCGTTCTCTTTGACTTGGCCTCGAGCTACAGAAACCAGTCCATCCCAATCCTCCTCGGCAAGCAGCTCCCGCACTTTGCGGCTTCCACTTGCATTCAAGCGTTCGCCAATGATCAGGAAGGAATTGTCCTGGTGGTATGGGGTCACCCCATAGATCGAGGCTGCTGCCGGTTCGCAGTTGAGATTGGGGCGAACGTTGTCGGGAGATGTGGCATTCCATCGAGACGTTCGCTCTGCTGGAGTGAGCTCGTTGGCCAGCTCTGCGAGGGAGCCGATATGAGCCGGCGTGGTGCCGCAACAACCACCGATGACCTGCACGCCCAGATCTTCGACGAAATGCATGAGCTGCATCTTCAGCTCGACCGGTGTGAGCCGGTAATGAGCCACCCCACCGATGTTCTCCGGTAACCCAGCATTGGGAATACAGCTCACGGTGAAGGGTGAGTGTTCAGAGAGATAACGGATGTGTTCCTTCATCTGCTCCGGCCCAGTCGCACAGTTCAGGCCGAGGATGTCAATCGGAAATGGTTCAAGAATCGACACCACAGCTGCGATGTCGGTTCCAACCAGCATCGTGCCAGTGGTTTCCATGGTCACCGACACCATTAATGGACGGCGTTGACCAGTGGCCTCAAACGCTTGCTCAATGCCTTGCAGTGCTGCCTTGATCTGCAACACGTCTTGGCATGTTTCCACGATGAATAGGTCCACATCGCCAGCCAGCAAGCCCTCGGCTTGCTCTCGAAACGACGCACGCATCGTGTCGAAGTCGATATGCCCCAAGGTGGGCAATTTCGTGGTGGGTCCCATGGAGCCGGCAACGAAGCGAGGCTTCTCGGGAGTGCTGTATTGATCTGCCATCTCGCGGGCCAGCTCAGCAGCCCGTTTATTCAGCTCAAAAGCCTTGTCCTCCAAGCCGTATTCGGCCAAAACAATCGAGGCAGCGCCGAACGTGTCGGTTTCGATGACATCGCAACCAACTTCAAGGAATTGACGATGAACCTCTTGGACTGCTTCAGGTTTGGTAACTGCCAGATTTTCGTTGCAGCCTTCGAGGTCTGCGCCACCAAAATCCTCGGCTGTCAGGTCGAGCCCTTGAAGGCTGGTTCCGGTTGCGCCATCGAACACGAGGACCGGACGCCGTGGGCTATGGAGGTGATCGAGGAAACGGGACTTGGCGACAGAGGATTGGGTAACCGTCGCCGACATCACACTCCAACAAGTCGAATCAGTCTAAGAAAATGCGCTTTGGATGATCAGCTGAGGCTGATGCGGCTCACCCAGTGCTCGAAGGCAGGATCGAGACCTTGGGTGATCGCCACCAAACGCTCCTTCAGAGCCTTCATCACCGGTCGTTCACTGTTGAGCGTGGTTGTTTCGATCTGGCGAATTGGCGTGATCTTCGCTGCTGTTCCTGTCAGGAAAACCTCGTCAGCAATCATCAGCTCGGTTTTGTCGACCGGACGTTCCACAACAGGGATGTCCATGGTTTTCGCCAGCTCAATCACGCTCGCCCTGGTGATCCCTTCGAGAATGTCCTGATCCACACCGGGGGTAATTAACTGGCCATCGCGGACCAAGAACAGATTCATGCCGCTGGCTTCACTGATCTTGCCGCGACTGTTGAGCAAGAGCGCTTCATCAAAACCGCTTTGTACGGCTTCTGTTTTGGCTAAAGAACTCGTGATGTAAGCGCCGCTGATTTTGCCTCGCAGAGGAAGAGAACGATCTTCTTGGCGGGTCCAACTGGAGATCCGACAACTCACCCCCTCAGGGGAGAGGTAATCGCCAAGGGGTAGGGCATAGATCAGAAAATCGGTCTCGATGTTGTGGAGACGCGGTGCGATCCCCAAATCGCTCGTGTAAACGAATGGCCTGAGATAGATGGGCTGAGTTGGCTTGTTGGCCTTCAGCAATGCCGTAATCGCGCCGAGGATGGTCTCTTCAGTGAGCTCGGTCAGCAGCAAACGAGCACTTTGACTGAGACGGCGAGCATGGCGATCCGCCCGAAACAGAAGAACGGTGTCCTCGTTTTGTGGATCGGGGATCGCCCGCATGCCACCGAATGCACCTGTGCCGTAATGCAAGGCATGGGTAGCAATGGAGATCCTGGCCTCCTCAAAAGGAACGCACTGACCCTGAAACCAGGCGTAGGGCAGGAACTGTTGCATTGCGGAATGAGCCCGATGGCTGAATCTTCTCACCACCGGTCACCTCCACAATGACGGGATGCATCGACTCGCCAGCTGTCCCGGTGTGGATCCACCCGAGGATGTCGTCCTCGTGGAGCAGCCAGCGGCTGAGGTTCTCTTCCTCAGCAGCGCAGGAACGGATCTCAGCACGCTCAGTCATCTTTTGGGTGCACAGGCTGCCCATCCATGGCTCGACCGGATCAGAGCTCTCTCTCTGAGCTGTCTGGACCATCCCGCACAGCTGGATCACTACCTCGCAACGACCGCCTCAAGCGCACACATCGTTCTCGTGCGACTGCTCGGCAGCAGAGGGCACTGGAGTTATGGCCTCGATCAACTGCAGATCTGGCAGAGACAGGCAGAGAACCGACAGCTGATCGTGCTGGCCGGGACGGAAGATCAAGACGCGGCCCTTAATGGCCTCGGTTCGATTGATCTCCGGCTCGCCGACCGGTTGGCGGCGCTGCTGAGAGAAGGTGGCAGCCAAAACATGGCCGAACTGCTCCAGGTGTTGGAGCAGTTGCTGCAACAGCAAGCACCCGATCCAGATGCCATCACGCCTCAGCCGCTTGCGGACCCATTGCCGTGGGACTGGCGGGACGACCCTGGGCCCAGGGTTGGTGTGGTGTTGTATCGAGCCTTGCTTCAAGCCGGCGATGAGCGTTTAGCCAACACCCTGAGCTCAGGACTACGCCAAGCGGGCCTCTGTCCGAGATTGATTTGGGTGAGTGGCCTGCGCAATCCAGTCATCCAAACCGGAGTGCGGGATCTCCTGAGCAGGGAGGGGGTTGCTGTGGTGATCACCGGCACATCCTTCGCATCCGTGCGTCAAGAGGAAGCCGGTCTGGGCAGTCCGATCTGGGAGCAATTGGATCGACCGGTGCTGCAACTCCTGAGCAGCTCGAGACCCCGATCCAGCTGGCAGGGCAGTTCCCGTGGATTGGATCCCCTCGATCTGTCCCTGCAGGTGGTGATGCCAGAACTCGACGGCCGTATCACCACCCGCCCTTGCGCATTCCGCGATCTTCAAGCAGACCGCAATGCACTCGAAACGGCAATCCCCAGCCTGGTTCCCGATGCGGACGGCGTTGATTGGCTGATCGACCATGCCAAGCGATGGGTGGACCTTCAGCAAACCCCCGCCAACCAACGCCGGATCAGTTTGGTGTTGGCCAATTACCCGGTGCGTGATGGCCGGCTCGCCAATGGGGTCGGGCTCGATACACCAGCCAGCGCGGCCGCCATTCTCGAATGGCTTCGCCTGGACGGTCTCGACTTAGGTGAGGCAGCCCTGCCTGAGAGTGGCGATGCCCTTATGCGGGCTCTCTTAAGCAGACGCACCAACGACCCCGAAAGTTTTCATCGAGCCGCACTGGACCATCTGCCGTTAAACGACTACCTCGAGTGGTGGACAACAGTGCCCGAGGAGGCCAAAGCAACGATTACGTCGCGGTGGGGCACACCAGAACAGGCCTGCGACCTCAGCCCACAGGGCTTCCCCATCCACGGCCTGAGATTCGGTTCCGTGGTTGTTCTGATCCAGCCCGACCGGGGCTACGACCCAGACCAGATCGCCGATCTCCACTCGCCGGATCTCCCGCCTCCCCACCGCTACCTGGCCCAGTACCTGTGGCTAAGGCAAACCCAACAAACCCAGCTGCTGGTGCACGTTGGCAAACATGGCAGCGCGGAATGGCTACCGGGAAAAGGCGTTGGGTTGAGTTCGTCCTGCGGACCCGAGCTCGTGCTTGGAGCGATCCCTCACCTGTATCCGTTCATCGTCAATGACCCTGGCGAAGGCTCCCAAGCCAAACGCCGGGGACAGGCCGTGATCCTGGATCACCTCACGCCACCCCTGGGCCGAGCCGGTCTGCATGGACCACTGCAACGCCTGGAAGCGTTGCTCGATGAGATGGTCGATGCCCGTCAAATGGGAGCCGACCGCGCGGTCCCTCTGCAGCAGACGATTGTGAAAACACTCCGGGAGCTCAACTGGCCCGACCTGCCCGATCCTCGTGAACTCAGGGACAATCCAGAGGGTCTGAATGCCTGCCTGGATTCCGCGGAAACCTACCTCTGCGAATTGAAGGAATCACAGATCAGAACCGGATTGCATCGTCTCGGTCAGAGACCAGAGCAGGCGGCCGAACGGGAATTACTCGTCGCCTTGGCCCGCGCGCCGCAGCAGGGTCGACGCGGCTTAACCCAAGCCATGGCAGAGCAATTGGGCCTGCGCTTTGATCCATGGTGTCAAGAAGACGGGGATCCGTTAGAGCCCAGGGACCGCGAGCAGCTTGACCGACTTGGAGCTGGACAGGCCCGTCGCATTGGAGACGGAACCGCGTGGTTGGAGGAGCAGGCACTGCTGTTGGTGCCACTGGTTTTAGAGGGGATACAACCGCAAGGTCTCTGCCCAGAGCTCAAAACCTGGTGTCTGCAAGACCCCCTTCCAGCAGAGCTGATCTACCTGCTTGAGCAGCTCTGGCCTCGCTTGGAAGCCTGTGCAGCGGCAGAACGGAGTGGGTTTCTCGCCGCAACACGAGGCAAGCGTGTGGCTGCAGGCCCATCCGGGGCACCGAGCCGTGGACGCACGGATGTGTTGCCAACGGGTCGCAATTTCTATTCCGTGGATCTACGCGGACTTCCGACCGAGGCCGCTTGGGACCTGGGTCGACGTTCCGCTGAACAGCTCCTGGATCTCCACCTGATGGATCACGGGGAACCGTTGCGCCACCTAGCACTGTCGGTCTGGGGGACGGCAACGATGCGAAACGGCGGCGAGGACATCGCCCAATTGCTCGCCCTGATCGGTGTCCGTCCTGTCTGGGATGGACCAACACGACGCTTGACCGATTTAGAGGTCATTCCGCTGACGTTGCTGGGGCGTCCAAGGGTGGATGTTGTGCTGCGAATCTCAGGGTTGTTTCGGGATGCCTTTCCGCAACTGGTGGGTTGGGTGGAACAGGCGCAACGGATGGTGGCAAGCCTCGATGAATCCGCCGACGACAACCCATTGGCTGCTTTAACCCGAACGGAGGGAGAACAGCCACGCATCTTTGGATCAGCCCCGGGAGCCTATGGAGCAGGGCTCCAGGCCTTAATTGACAACGGCGCCTGGACGGAACGTGGCGATCTCGGTGAAGCCTTTCTCCAGTGGAGTCAGTGGCGGTATGACGGCAGCGCAGATCCCGTGAAGGATTTGAGGGGATTGCAGTCAGCACTGGGCCGTGTCGAAGTTGTTCTGCACAACCAAGACAATCGGGAGCATGACCTGCTGGATTCAGATGACTATTACCAATTCCACGGCGGGCTAGCCGCAGCGGTCGAAACCGTCTCTGGACATAGGCCACAACTTTGGTTCGCTGACCACTCCAGACGGGAGCGGCCGCGCATTCACAAATTGGAGAAGGAACTCGACAAGGTGATGCGGAGTCGTCTGCTCAATCCCCGTTGGCTCAAGGGGATGCAAGAGCATGGATATAAAGGTGCCTTTGAGATGGGGGCAAGCCTGGATTATCTGTTTGCCTACGACGCAGCCACTGGTCGGGTGCCGGATTGGAGCTATGGAGCCATTTGTGAACAGTGGTTAAACGATGCAGAGATCGTTGAGTTCTTGGCCTCCAAGAATCCCTGGATTTTGAGGGATATGGCAGAACGTCTTTTAGAAGCCGCGAATCGCGGCCTCTGGACAACCCCAACAGAGGACCAACGAGATCAACTGAAAGACCTGGTTGGACGCAGTGAAGCGTTGGTGGAACGCGGCGGATTTACTTGTTGAGATCGCGCACCATCTGACGGAAGGGATCAATCGAACCTGGCTTGGAAGACGGCGCAGCAGATCCGACTTTTGCGGTGATCTCTTCTTTGGGTTTGAGCTCTTCTTTCCGAGCGACAGGTGCAGCATTAGCCGCTGCAGGGGTGTTGACTCCACTGATCGCTGTGCCCTTGAGCCGCTTGTTCATTTCAGCGGTAGACACTTGCTCGGCAAAGGTCTTCTTGACGGGCTTGGGAATGCCGGCGGTGAGGTTGATGTTCTCTTCCTTCTCAACAACACCACCCAAGCCTTTACTGAGCCTCTCAGTCCGCTCAGTTTCGGCGGCCACTTCAGTGACGCGCTCCTTGGTGCCGGGGTTTTCGACGGTTCCAGGGAAGGTGCGACGAATCGTCTTGGATTCGCGCATGTAATTCACGTCACCAAGAGATGACGAGGAATCGGCATCCAGAAAAAATTCCTGGGGTTTCTCCTTCTTTGGAGCACGTGGCTGGATCGTGCCGTCTGAATCCTTCTCATCGGTTTTCAGCAGACGATCAAAGAAGCCCATGCCGAAGGGATCTGGAGTGGCATGAATTTAGCGGCCATACAGGTCAATTCCATGGCTGTCGGTGCCACACGTACGCAAAAGGCCAAGGTTCTCTAACTGAGAAGCAATCGCATCACAGATCAGAGGGCTGGGAGACCAAGTGGGATTCATGTCGTAGTCGTACCACGCTTCACCTCCGTCAAATCCCAGGCCTGCAGCGGTTTCGATCAATTCAGATGGGCCGAGTCTGTAGCGAGCCGGGTGGGCCAAAACCGCCAATCCTCCGGCCTCATGAATCGCTTGAACAACCGATTGAGCCCGCAGAGGCTCACCGACGACGGCATCCCCACGGCAATAGATCTTCAGAGCTGGATGGTCCAATTCGAAGCCGAGTGCCAACACATGGACCAAACATCCTTTCAACAGGGCACTGATCTCCACGCCAGTCCAAAGGGTGGGAACCGATGCTCCTGTTTGGCGCTGTTGATCGAGCCAAAGCTGCATGGGCGGAATCGCCCGGGTGCTGTGGTGATCGGTCACAGCAAGGTGATGAAGGCCTCGCTCACTGGCCTGACGAATCAGAGCCAAAGGGTCGAGGCTGCCATCACTGCAAATGGTGTGGCAATGGAAATTGAACCTGCCAGGGCATTGATCAGGGCCGGTTTGCTCGAGCACTGATCTCAGCGGATGGACATCGCTCATGTCAGGACTGTGCTGCAGCTTCCGCCCTCAGTCGTCTCCAGCGGGCATAAAACTGAATCGAACCAGCCATGAACACCACCAAGGCAACGATGAACCAGGTGGCGGCACTGGTGGGGAACTGGGATTTGAACACCACAAGCATCACGACGATGACAAGCAGCAACGTCGGAAGCTCATTGAGCGCCCGCAACTGCTTTCCCGACCATTGACAGGCTCCGTTCTGCAATTGACCCATGAGCCGATAACAGAAGGCGTGGTACGCCAGCAAAGCCACCACAAATCCGAGCTTGGCGTGCATCCAACCCTGTTGCAGCCAAGAGGGTTGAGCCACCAGAAGGCCCACAGCCATGGTCACCGCCACCACCATTCCGGGCGTCGTGATGATGTTGGCCAGGCGACGTTCCATCAGGCTGTATTGCTCACGAAACGGTTCCTGAAGTTCCGCAGCAAGCTGTTCAGTCTCCGCGTGATAAATAAACAGACGAACGAGATAAAACAGGCCTGCGAACCAGACGACAACACCCACGATGTGGAGTGTTTTGAACCAGAGATAAGCCTCGGGTGGCAAAGCCATGGATGGAAACCGCGTCCATCGACCTTACGCAAGCTTCAGGTCAACTCGTCAAGAAATTGCAAGGCTTTGGTTTGATGTCCCTTCAGGGTGTCGTCAGCCATCCGATCAAGATTGCGAGCCATCATTGCCAGGCGATATTGACCTCGAAAAAAGTCTTCATGCCGCTTGATAAAGCTCCAAAACAACCCATCCCAAACCTCACACCATTCACCTTTGCGATAGTCGGACATCTTGCGGACATAATTCGAACCGGACAGATAAGGCTTTGTTGTAAATAGTCCACCGTCAGCAAATTGACTCATTCCAAAAACATTGGGGACCATGACCCAGTCATAGGCATCTACAAACATCTCCATAAACCAGTTGTAAACTCTTGTCGGATGAAATCCGCAGAGTTGCATGATATTTCCCAACAACATCAAACGCTCAATGTGATGGCAATAGCCGGTATTGAGAGCATGATTAATCGCATCATCGATGGGCGGTAACCCTGTTGATGCGGTGTAAAACGCGGAGGGAATTGGGCGATCTTCAAAACCCCAAAAATTGCTTGTTCGCATCGTGACCCCATGGCGTCGATACATCGCTGCCATAAATTCACGCCAACCGACAATTTGGCGAAGGAATCCTTCCAATGAATTCAGAGGGAGATCACCCGCCTGCGCACGGAGAAGTGTCTGATCAACAACTTGTTGAGGCGTTAACAAACCAATGTTCAACATTGGCGTTAACACGGAATGCCACATCACACGATGAGACTGGCTGATGGCATCTTCATAGGCACCGAAGTCGCGCAGTCGGTGGTCTAAAAACTGCTCCAACCAAACGGCGGCATCCTCATGGGTCACGGGGTAATGAAATGAGTCCCAGCGACCGAGCTCACCGATTCCTTCGGAACTCAGCTCTTGTCTGGCTTGTTGAATGATGCTGGATTCAGCGAGAGAAGGAGGATCAGGAACCTCAACCCCCTTGGGCAGCTTTTTACGATTATCGGCATCAAAACTCCAGCGACCACCAAGCGGACCTCCATCGTCGTCCAGTAAGAGACCCATCCGACGCCGCTGCAATTCATAGAAGCGCGCCATCAATGGCTTTTTACCCGAAGAAAAATGCTCTGTGAGCACGTCCACTGGAGTGAGAAACATCGGTGTTGGGTGGAGCTCCAACACGCAATTGCGTTCCTCGCAAAAACGCTTTAAGCGCCGTTCCAAGAGATCATCAACTGGATCGGCAAGATGAAAACAGCGAATTCCGCTCTCCCAAAGCTGTTGAAGGTGAGCAGCGGTGGAATCAGCGAGGTGATGCGGGCGGTGCAAGACCTCGTAACCGGCCTTCTGCAAACGCTGTTGATAGGCCTTGATCGTGGCACGATGCATCAGCAACCGTTGGCGATGCACCTGCAAAGGCCAGTGGAAATCCGTGCCGAATAGGAGCGGATCCTCAAGCAGAACAACTGTCCGACCAAGCCTCAAAGCTGGATGATCAGCAAACAGCTGATGTGGGAAAACCAGGGTGATCTCCATGCTTCAACCTCAGCCCGCTTCTCCAGCCAGGCGGCAGGCTCGCCGGCCGATGGCGGTGGCATAACCGCGCTCTACTTGTCCGGCCAGTGGACTGAGCACTCCCGCTCGGCAGTCCATCACAACTTTCTCTCGATGGCCTTGTTGATCGTTGAGGCGAAGCACAAGTTGCCAATGGTTTTTGGCGCTTCTGGTAATGCCATCGGCGCAGACGGGACCCGTGCACAGACCAGGCGAGGCAAGAGCAGGCTGGACAACGTTGAGACCGATCAGAACCGCAACTGTGAGCAGAAACCGGCCCATGACCGCCTCAATCAGGATCACCACTCTGCTGGTTCTTGGTCAAAGCTGTGGAGAGCAAGATGCGGTGGTTCTGAACTCGTGCCGAACAAAGCACACCCCAACGAGCCAAGCGCACACAGGCTCTTACCAAGGACTCACTTCTAGATAGGCAAATCAGCGCTTCTTACACAACCAAAACAACACAAGATCCATACTCATAAAGATGATCCAAACAAGAATCAAAAACGCCCCTAATACTATTAAACACGCAAATCTTATTCGGCCTGAAAAAGTTTTTTCAAGAACGCAGTATCAATACATTTATCGACAACTATTTTACGCTTCGAAGGCGCGACTATCAAGCATTGCCGATGATATCTTGATTCAATCAGCTTAAAGCATTTTAAAAAGATAAGAATTAAGCGAACCGACAACGTCTCAGTAAAATTTGTTGGGTTGACTCTGAACAGTGTCGTAAAAAATTGGAAAAAGAGAGAGGAAAGGCTCCACTCCTGCAGCTTCGCCTTTAGCTATGTCTCCTCTCTCTTAGCGCCTTTGATTCTCGATACGCCCGAACGTGAATGATGGAATCATTCACTGAGTACTCCAATACCATGCCGGACGCGTCACCTCTCTAGGCCAGAAACCACGACGCCTCTGACCCAGTCACAGACATAGGTCGATCAGCCCTCCAACGCTGTTTAAAAGCTGGCTCATCGCCATGGTGAATGAGGTTCAAAAAGTATCGTCTTGATAGATCAAATGATCTTCAAACAGCACAATTCGACGCCCTCAGAAGCTTAGCTCTTTTCGTTGCTGAACCAAAATAAGGAACTAGCTGAATACGATAAACGATAGATCTAAATCAATACCAACAAATAAATGGGTGATTGCTTCAATGACTGCTTTTGTCCTGTCGATTCGGCTCTCAACGACCTACTAAAGAGATGCATCGAACGAGGCCATAATTCCGCATCTCTAAGATGGGTATTGATTGCAATGCTTGCCCTCCCACCAAGACATTGAAAATGAAGTTGCCAAGAGTGTTATTCACTCTCAACATCCACTTTTTCGTCAGAAGAATTCTGATGATCTGATTGTCTTGTGGTCAGGTCCTTGTTGAATTGTTCATTGATATATGCAATTTTAAAGGAATCTGGATAGTGAAGAACAAGTTGCCACTGCACATATTCCGTGGTCATCTCACCAAACGACTGACCATCATGCTCAGCCTTTAACCAATACTGCTCAATCTCAAACGAAAAATCGTCTGAAATGGTTGAAAACAATTTTATTTTGGCATCATCACTCTGATCTGAATCAAAGTCTGAATGATTTATCATTTCAAAGCGGTCAGAGTTTTGATGCTAGCTCGTAATGAATGGTTTCCAATTAATTCGTCAACCACTGTTTTATACCCTTACATCACTTGTGCTCGCCACCACTCCTATTTCAGCACAGACCCCAGGTGCTTGGATCATCGAATCTAATAACAAAGGATCCTGGACTTTTGGGGGCAATGATCGAAACACTTGGACCCCGATCAAGACCCATCAAGATGGAATCACCACGTTGATTCGTAGGGTGGACTGCTTTGGCTTAAATCCCAATTGCAAAATGGAACGTTTGCGAGAGAATGCACAATCGGATCGATTGAGTGACATAGAGGTCGACTGCAATTCGTGGAGATCACGTTGGAGGCCATTAGACAAGGTTGATCTAGCTAATGCAGAACGACAAACGATCATGAACAGCCATGGTGGTTGGCTTGGCCCCTGGAAAGCAATCAGTCCGTCCTCGATAGAAGCTGTGATTGCTGAACGCGTCTGTCCACGCTAATCACCGCCCAAAACGGCTACCTCATAGCTGCCAACGCACGAACCATTCCTCAACAATCAAGGATCATGTGGGCTCTGGCTGCTTGGCTCATATTTCTACTCTTGATAATTTAGTTCTATCAAAAAACCGCAACATTATATTTTTAGGGTATCTTTCGACAGCCTAGATTTGCGAACCAACGGCCTACTGCAGCAGAATTGACCAACGTAAGTTGACCAATCCCACATCAGATTAATCACATCTCACTGGAGTTGCTTGTTGTTTCTAACTTTGTAGGACTCAGCGTTCACAAAGTGGGCCAGATTAATTGCATGGATGCATGCTGAGTTAATATTGCCTTTGCTGTATTGTATTTTAACAGCATCCACTACTATTTTCCAGGTGTCGAGTGGCAATACTTTGCCTCTCGTGGCCGTTATACAGAAGAGCAGCCACAGTCGATGTAACTTTGCGTCTTGAGCCTCATCAATATCTTGTCAGTTGTTATCAACCTATTAATAGTCATCATTTACTTGGCGACAACTTTCTCTTCAACGGGAATCTGATCTGATTCATCAGCATCCGACGGATGAAAAAAGTCGTGGATCTCTTTGGCCATCGATGGACCGACACCCGGTGCCTTGGTGAGTGTCTCAACCGAGGCCAATTGGATCGCATCGATGGAATGAAAATGAGCCAGCAAATCCTTCACACGCTTGGGGCCAACCCCTGGAATATCAGACAACCGTGAACGCTTCATCCGTTCCCCACGCTGTTGGCGGTGGAAGGTGACAGCAAATCGATGCGCTTCATCGCGTAACCGGCGCAGCAAAGCCACCCCCAGTTGATCGGGTTCGCTTTCAAGCGGTTTCGATTCACCCGGAAGGAACACCTCTTCCCGCTGTTTGGCCAACGAACAGACATTGAGATCTTCGTGCAGATTCAGCTCCCTCAGTGCCTCCATCACCGCAGAGAGTTGTCCCTTTCCCCCATCAATCATCACCACATCAGGCCAATCATTCAGCCCATCGGTCTGTAGGGCAGAGCCCCCTTTGTGGCGTAGAGCTCCTAGATCAACTCCCTCGGATTTGGCGCGCGCCCATCGCCGAAAACGACGCCGCATGATTTCTGCCATCGCCATGAAATCGTCGCTGTGACCAGCCCGGATGCTGCTGCTGCGAATTTTGTACTTCCGGTAATGCTGCTTGGCCGGCAACCCGTCGATGAACACCACCTGTGAGGCAACAGCATCACTGCCTTGGATATGGCTGATGTCGTATCCCTCAATGCGGCGCGGAGGAACAGGAAGTTCCAGCAACTGCGCGAGATCTTCCGTCGCCAAGGCCTGTTGCTCCTGACCCTGCTTGGCACGCAGCAGTTCAAACTCAGCATTGCGCTGAACAAGCTCAATCAAATCGGCTTTTTGCCGGCGTTGCGGGCAATGCACCTGCACCCGACGTTCACGCTGCTCCCCTAGCCATTCCTCCATCAGCGTCTGCTGAGGCAAGGGGTATTGCACAAGGAGTTCCGGTGGAACCTCGACGGCATCAACTTGGCTGTAGTGCTCTTCAATTACCCGTTGAAGAATCAAGCCAGGTTCAAGACCAGACGCATCAGCGGTGTATCCGAGCCGGCCCACCAACTTTCCAGCTCGCATCTGAAAGAGTTGAACAGCAGCCACACGGTCATCGCAGGCCATCGCGAGAACATCACGGCTTACCGAGGAATCCGGCAGCGACATTTTCTGGTCTGCCGTGAGTTGATCAAGCCCCTTCAACTGATCACGCACCCGAGCGGCTGATTCGTAATCCATCCGCTCGGCATAGCGCTCCATCTGCTCCTCGAGGAGATGCTGAAGCTCGTCACTGCGACCTTGAAATACCATGGCCACCTTGCGCAGCGTGCGGTGATAGTCGTCGGAGCTGATGAGTTCCTGACAGACGCCAGGACACCGGCCGATGCTGTAATTCAGGCAGGTGCGATCAGGATGAAGGGGGCGAGGTCGCTGTCGCAGGGGGAACACCCGTTTGACGAGAAACAATGTTCGCCGCAATAAGCCCACATCCACATAGGGGCCATAAAACCGATCTAAAGGACTGCGAAAACGTCGCCGCCGCGTGATGAAAATCCTTGGATAGGCCTCACTCCAGGTAATACAGAGATAGGGATATTTCTTGTCGTCCTTCAGCAGCACATTGAAATGTGGCTGATGGTTTTTGATCAGATTGGCCTCAAGCGTTAACGCCTCGGCTTCACTGTCGGTCACGATGAATTCGATCTCACAGACCTGGCGGGTCATCAATCGAATGCGCGGCGATAGATCGTGCCGACTTCGGAAGTAGCTGCGCACGCGTGTGCGCAGAGATTTGGATTTACCGACGTAAAGGATCTGATCCTCGCCGTCGCGCATCAAGTAACAGCCCGGTTCGAGGGGGATCTCCTTGATGCGTTGTTCAAGCCTCTCCGGCTCAAGCAGCAGAGGGGTCAACGACACGCTTGAACTCCCGGTTGATTAACCGCCGTAGTTCCAGCCTGTTTTGGCGAGATCAAGGGCATCCCCATCCGCAATCAAACGTGCGGTCTTGACTTCGCCAACGAAAACAGTGTGGTCACCATGCTTGATCTGTCCGATCAGCTCACATTCCCCCCCGCCGATGGCGTCGTTGAGCAACGGCAATCCGAGCTCTCCTTCGCTGAACGGAGCCGCATCAAATCGGCCACCCATCGCCTTCTGGGGCTTGAAAAAAACGGCCGCTAAATCTTTTTGATCGGCCCGCAAAACGTTCAGAGAAAAACGTTTAGTGGACTCAATAATCGCGTGGCTCGCACTGTCCGCCCGAACACCCATCACCACCAAAGGTGGTTCAAAGGATCCCTGGGTCACCCAGCTCGCTGTGAAACCGTTGACCTCATCCCCGTCGCGCACGCCGCAGATGAACAATCCGTGGGGAATCTTGCGCAGCAACACTTTTTTGGCGTCAGCGTCGAGGCTCATCAGATCCTTGAAGTTGACCGGAATCTAGGCAGGGATGCAGTTCATAGGATTCACGTCAGCGCTTGAACCGCGATGCGGGCCCTTTATCCCGGCAGTTTCGACCCGTTAACCAACGGTCACCTCGATCTGATTGAACGGGCCAGCGATCTCTTCGGCGAAGTGATCGTTGCAGTGCTCTCCAATCCCAGCAAACAACCTGCTTTTAGCGTTGATCAACGCATCGCTCAGATCCAGGCCTCGACCGAGCATCTCAATGGGATTGAGGTGATCAGCTTCGATGGGCTCACGGTGAATTGTGCGGTCACCCATCGAGCCGATTTAATCCTCCGTGGCCTTAGGGCCATGAGCGATTTCGAATATGAGCTGCAAATTGCCCACACCAACCGGTCGCTGGCTGAGCAGCTTGAGACTGTCTTCCTGGCAACCTCTGCTCGCCACAGCTTCCTGAGCAGCTCCGTGGTGAAAGAGGTTGCTCGATTTGGAGGTTCAATTGATCACATGGTGCCTTCAGAGGTGGCCAAGGACCTGATGAGGCTCTTTAATTCAGCTTTCTCACCGCCTCGCCATGAGTGACATTCGGTTGACAGTGCTGGATCAGCTGGATCAACTCGAAGAGATCATTCTTGACGGCAGTCGGGTTCCCTTCACGGGTGGACGCCTGGTCAACGAAGGTGACGCCGTTGAAGTTCTCGATGCTGTTCGCGAGGTGCTCCCTCAAGAATTTGAGAGTGCTGGTCAGCTGCTTAAACGCCGCGACGACTTCATCACAACAGCGCGGCAACAGGCTGATGAAATCGTCATGCAAGCCAAGCGGCAGCGTGAACAACTGGTGAACAACGCCGCGATCCGTCAGGAAGCCGAACGCCAGGTGAATGAGCTTCGGGAACAGACCCGACAGCAATGCGAGCAACTGCTGCAGACCACGCGCCAGCAAAGCGCAACCCTTGAGCAAGAGGTTCAAGGCAAGTTGGCCAAACTCGAGCAGCAATACGCCGCCCGTCGCCAACAACTGGAACAAGAAGCCCTGCAGCGCCGTCAACAGCTCGACCAAGAGGCGGTTGAGCTCAAGCGGCAGCACATGGAACAACACGAGGCCTCACGCCAGCAATCGCTCAAAGATCTCGACACGATCCGTCGCGAAGGTCTGCGGCTGCAACAAGAAGCCCGTGATGAAGCGGAGCGGCTCCACAACGATGCTCTGCAGTTCCGTCAGCAGACACAGCAGCAATGCGAAGGATTGATTCAGCGCAGTCGCCAAGAAGCCGTGAGTGTTCAAGACGGCGCTAACCGCTATGCCGAGCAAACCCTGGGTGAACTCGAGGTTCGCCTGAAGGAAATGGCTCAGGTTGTGATGGCTGGGCGCCATGAACTGGTCAAAATTCAGTCCATTCGAGGCCAAGAGGAACGTCCCTCGGCGGAGAGCGATGGCAAAACCGTGCCGATCAGCCGCGCACGACGGGCTGCGACACGGATGCGTTCGATGAAGAACACCGGCTGAAGCGCTGGGAGGCCCTCAACACAGTGCCCATCACACTGTTGGGGGCATAGGACCCATTCGACAACATGCTCACGAAGAGGGGACCATTCTTAGTGTCGAGGATGCCTGAAATCGTTCTCACACCAGTGAGCGTGCCGGTCTTTCCGCGAAAACGGCCATCGAGTGAGCTACCCCGGTACAAACGCCGGAGTGTTCCCCGCTCGCCGGCAATGGCCATCGAGGCTTGGTAGTACGCCGCCAATGGATGTTGGGCCATGCGTAACAGCAAGGCACTGAGGGTTCGGCTGGTTAAGCGATTCCCACGGGACAAACCGCTGCCGTCACGGATTCTCATTCCAGACATGGGAAGTCCCTGGCTTTGCATCCAGCGTGTAGCCGCGAAGGAGGCCCGTTGGGAATCCCAATCGTCCGCCGCTTCACGCAGCAGAACTTCAGCCGTGAAGTTATGGCTTTCGGTGTTGGCCAAGCTCAGCAGCGCATGCATGGGCGCCGAGCTCTCGCTGTGGAGAACCACAGTGTCCTCAGATCGTGCAGCCGTCTGATTCTTCAGAGTGGGTTCCGTTGCCAGCACCACCGTCTGGAGACGACCACCCTGACGTCGGGCAGCGGAATCGAGAATGCGTTGCAAGCGGGCAGCAGGGTCCAAAACCGCCATATGCAAGGCATTGCTGGTGAGCGCCAAACGGGTGATCGGAGCTCCATAGGCATAGCTGCGATCCGATGGATGCCAGTCACTGGGCCACCAGTTGCGACGGGGCTCCTCACGCACATACAGCTTGATCTCGTTCGCCGATGTGCTGCTCGCGGTCGACCTGGAGCCGCCATGACCCAAAGCCACCATCGCGAACCGCTGAATCTCCGCAACGCTGAGGTCTGGATCGCCCTCTCCAACCATCTCGAGCGAACCGTCTCCATGGCGAAGCAGCTTCGTCGTCAAGCGGAAATCAGGTCCGAGCGTGTCGAGAGCAAAAGCCGTGGCAATCAGCTTCTGATTGGATGCTGGAACACGGGGAACCGCCCCGTTGTGGTCAGCCAGGAGTCGACCACGGGCATCGACAACACTGATGCTCCAAAGCTGTGGCTCCGGAGCAACCGCCTGTTGGACGGCGGTCTGCAGCGGTGCACAGATCGCTGGGCGTAAATCAATCCGACCAAGCGGTGCCAATGCTGGCGGCGGCGGAATCAGCCGTTGTTGGGCGTGGATCGGAGCCTGAGACAAGGCGACAGACGTCGCCAACACCGCTGTGAACGATGGAGTGAGGTTCATGGCAGCGCAACCCCACTCACAGTGGCTTTCACCCGGTAAAGCGTGCCTTCCAGCTCAACCGGGCTGCCGATCTTCAGCTTGGTGCCACCAAAAACGATGCCGGACGGACCGGTTTCTGCTTCCGCTTCCAAATCGAAGCGGAGGTGGTACACCTCAGGTTCTGTGGGGTCCTCAGCCTGATTGACCTCACCATTGGGCAGGAGATCCACAACACTCCGGCGCACCTGATCAACATCGACAACTTTCACCCGCCCAGCGGGCTGGTTTCGCACGATCAAACTCAGGCTCTGATCGTCACGGGCTGACTGGATCAAAGCCTCCGGATCGGCAAGCGGAACATGGCGGGCATCCACCTGCACCCGCACGGTTTTCATCGATCCAGTGGCGCGAGCCAGCTGGTTGTTGAGCTTGGGCGACCAAACCACCCCGACCAACGCAGCGATGGCCAGTCCCCCAGCAGCCCCATCCAGCCAAGACACTCTGCGACCGAACAAAGGGGGCATCAGATCGTTGATGGAAGCCAAACCTTACGTAGATCAGCTGGTTGATTCAAGTGAATGCACTCAGTTGCGCAGACCATCCAGGAAGCGATCCACGTTGCCGAGTTGCTGCTTCAAACCTGGTCCATCCTCACCAGCGAGGATGGCATTCAGGGTTTCCGGGTCCGGACGAGTGTCTAACGCTTCAAGGGGCCGGTAGCCATCCGGATCGGCGCGGTAGATCCCCCATGGTTCCGGGTGAACCCGCATCAGTGCACCACCATCCACTGGTTCAAGCCAATAGGCCTGGTTCCAGACGGAAACGAACCCTTTACGACGCTCCCGAGCCACGCTGCCAATGCCAACAGCCGCATCTTCCAAGCGGCCGTTCAGCATCAACACAGGACCACTATGCGAGCCGCAGATCTCGGCAAAGTCGTCGTATTCCGACGGTTGAGGCGCGACCGCGAGGAGCAATGCATCGGGCTGCTTGCTCTCGCTCGATGCCCACTGTTTGAAATCAAGGACACGATCAGCCAGATCCTCAGCATCCCGCCGTGCCAAGGCCGCAGCACCCGCATCTGGCCACAGCAGAACAACCGTTCGACCCGCCTCAATCAATGCCCGAGCCAGCCGCAGAGCAACGGGCAACACGCGCAAATTTTCAAAGCGCAATGCCGCTGACCAGCGGGTTCCATCCCCAGAAGCAAGCGCCGAGGTGCACGCTGCCAATAGATCCTGTTCGGCAGTCGCAAGATCCGGGGGAAGGGGGCGCAGCCCTGGTGGTGTCGTTGTCATCGACTAAGCATCTCAGGTGCAAGCGGCCCGTGCGGCATCAAAGCGACGCGGAATGCTTTCAAGGTCGGCCTCACTCAGCCAAGGACCAAGGGACAAGCGCAACCCTGAGCGACGAAGGGGAGCTGGAAGATCAATCGCAGTCAAGACAGCACTGTCCTGGCTTCGTCCCGAACTGCAGGCACTTCCGCTACTCGCCGCAACGCCTTGCACGGCGAGCTGCCGCACCAACTCACGGCCACTGACCGGCTGACCATCTGCATCACTCACAACAACGGAAATGTGATGGGGCAAGCGTTGCTCAGGACCTGCGCCGGTGCTCTGAACCCCCTTTCGCTCCATCAATTGATCCAGCAAGCGATCGCGACAACGGCGCAGCTCGGGCGTCAGGCCAGCTGGTGCCTCGCTGCCGGTGATGGGGTGATGCGGTGGTAACGCTGACAAGGCCTCGGCCATCCCGGCGGTCAGAGCAATGGCTTCAGTGCCACTGCGCCAGCCCTGTTGTTGTCCGCCACCACCAAATATTGATTGCTGAAGCACCTCTGGTCGGGTGAGCAGCAGACCAACGCCGCGGGGCCCTTGAAATTTGTGGGCTGAACCGCTCAAAAGGTCGAGAGGAAGGGCCTTCCAATCAAGACGCGCCTGAGACAACAGTTGCGTCGCATCGGTATGGCAAAGAACCCCGCGACGGCGACACGCCTCCCCGATCTGAAGGATGGGTTGAAGCGTGCCGATTTCACTCTGCCCCCAATTCAAAGACACCAATTGGGTCGGTGGAGCCAACATCTCCTCCAGCAGATCCATGTTCAATTGGCCATCGGGGCCGACTGGCCAAATCTGAACCTGCCATCCCAGCTGGCTCAAACGGGCAGCAGCAGCCTCCACAGCAGGGTGTTCCACCGCACTGATCACAACCCGACCAGGCTTGCTTAGCGCTGTGCTGCCGAGCAGAGCGAGGTGCACAGATTCAGTGGCGCCGGAGGTCACAACGAGTTCATCGCTCACAGCGCCTAAGGCCGTACAGATCTTTTGACGAGCCCGTTCCAGAGCTTCGGCGGCTGCCAGGCCATATCCATGGAGACTGCTGGGATTGGCCCATGCATCGCGGTGCACGGTCTGCATCGCTTCCAACACCTCGGGCAATGGAGGTGTCGTTGCCGACGCGTCGCAGTACAGCTCAGCCAAGGCCACGATCAATTCGAGCTTTGGTGCGTTGCTCCAAGGTGTCACTTGCCATATTCAGCAAGGCATCGAGAGACGTGCTGTTGAGAAAGTCCTGGACTTTGCTCTGAGCCGCATCTCGCAGGCAGTGATCGGGACGTTGGCAGGCCTGTTCGCAGTCGCGAGCGCAATTGAGATCGTCGGCAACTGACTCACTCTTGGCAGGAGACACCGCAGATGCAGCAGGTGCTGAAGGCGCCACAGAGGGTGCTGGCACCAATTCTGGCGTGAGCACCCCATCGAACACCGCTTCCGCTGGACCAGTCATCAGCACCGAGCCAGACTGACCTGGCCAGGCGATCTGTAAAGGACCACCAGGGAGCAAGACTTCAGCGTGATCGTCCGCCAGTCCCAACAGAGACGCCGCCACCAAGGTGGCGCAGGCTCCCGTCCCGCAGGCCAAGGTCGGACCTGCACCCCGCTCCCAGACCATGATTTCCAGATGGGTTCGGTCGTGAACCTGGAGGAAGTGAACATTGGTTT
>NZED01000010.1 GCA_002690325.1 Synechococcus sp. ARS1019 | reverse complement strand
GTGTGAGCACTGGACGCCCCGGCGGTTCGGCAATCCGTAAGCAAAAATACTTATCAAAGAGTGTTAGGTCAGCCGTCTCGCATGAGAGCGATGAACCCAGGAGGTCGAACACTCCTGGGTTTTTCTTGGAAAACGCTCATGGCACCCACGGCAGTCCCACCTCATCGGTGAAGGTGGTTGTCGCTTGGAGCCTTTATTCCAAGCGGCACTTTCAGTTTCCGAAGGAGCGATAGGGATACCGCTTCTTTTTTGTGCCCTTGAGAGGTAGTTCCGCTCATGCCCCAGGGTCTAACGCTGCTTAGAAAGGAGATGAGGTCAGAGACCGTTCGTAGGCAAAAGTAGGTCTCAACGACCTTTAGGGGGGGCGAGACGCCCCCCTTTTTAATGAGAGGTTCAGTTCGTCTCGGTAATCGCTGCTGGAGCAGAACCCTTGTCTGACATCTCCTTGAGGGAGTCGGCAGCGCAGATCGCCGACAGAGCAATCGCAATCAGGGCGGCGCTGTTAATGACCTTGAGGACGATGGGCAAATGGGTATTGACCATCTCGCGGACGTTTGCCATGAAAAAGTTCGTGTTGAACATGTTCATGGTGCGACTTTTGTCAAGTCAGTCGAACTTTGAACGGTCCTCACCGCCTGCTCTGACGGTTCTCCTGCTCCTCACGGGAGAACGCCAGGAGGAGGTTGAAGGGGGCAAGAACGAGATGGACGGGATCCCTGGGGTGTGGGCATTCCAGGGGTCTTTTTGTTGGGTTCCAGGAGGTCCCGTAAAAGTGTTGGGGGAAATGTTGGGGGAATCTCTGTATCGGTTGGAAGGTTCGTCCTAAGTGGTCTCCAGTAGTCCTATTTGGGGGCCAACTGAAAGAACACCCTCTCCGTTGATTAGAGCTAGTGAGGTAGGGAATATTCCGTTTCTCAAATGTTTAGGGGCATTCAATCAACCCCAAGCTCAATGGATTTTTTGAATGGCTGATGTGCGGTCAAATATCTTTTTTCCTGGTCTGATCGAAGTCTTTATGAGTGGAAGAGCAGCACAAGGCCTTGGGCAACTTGATGAAATTCCCGCTCTTCTCGACTGAGATCGAGNCCAACCTTGAGTCCNTCNTCCAACGCNGAGTCGAAGGGAGGCGTCGACGGAGGAGAAGCTTCAATCCAGAGAGCTGCGATGCCCACGGGGGTTGCATGCCAACGAAAGCACCCCGTGGTTCCGATGTCCGGTTGATCGAGGGCTTCCTCGAGTAGTGCGTTGATGGGATGGCTTGCCATCCCCCAAGCATCCTGAAGGTCTTTCCACTCGGCAATCGGCTGAGAGACTTCGTAGTGAATGTTCCCGTTTGTCGTGCACCGGGCCCCGGCTGTGGCTGATGACCTACCCCAGCGCATTGCACTGGTGCATGAGTGGTTTAGTCCGCGTTCCACCGGTGGCGCTGAGCTGGTCGTTGAGGCGATTGATGCGCTGTTAACAGACCTNCAGAGGACCCCTCAGTTAGCGGCTCTGGTGGACTCCGAATCCAAGCGGGCCAACAGCTGGTTGTTTGGTCGTTCGGTTCAAACCAGTCCGATTCAGCATTTTCCCTACGGGCGCAGCCATGTGCAGCAGTACTTGCCGTTGCTTCCCGTGGCGATCGAACAGATCGATCTCGGTGCGGCAGAGCTGGTGATTAGCAGCAGCCACCTCGTGGCCAAAGGCGTGTTGACGGGACCAGATCAACTCCACGTGAGTTACGTCCATACCCCGGTTCGCTACGCCTGGGATCAAATGCACGCCTATCTCAGACGCTCTGCTTTGGTGCGCGCTGGGCTTGGGCCTTTGATTCGCTGGCAGCTCCACGCCTTGCGTCAGTGGGACCAGCTCAGTGCGCAGCGTGTTGATCATCTGATTGCCAATTCCCGCTTCACGGCGAGGCGGATCCGCCAGTACTGGAGACGCGATGCCGAGGTGATTCATCCCCCCGTGGAGGTGGAGCGCTTCCGTTGGACGGAGCCACGCGATGACGTCTATCTCTGTGTTGGTCGCCTCGTCCCTTACAAGCGCGTTGACCTGGTGGTTGAGGCCTTTAATCGCCTTGGTTTGCCTCTGGTGGTGATTGGTGAGGGTCCAGAGCGTTCACGCCTGGAGGCCTTGGCGGGCCCTACGGTTCGCTTGTTGGGTCGTCAATCGCAAGAGCAGGTGGAGGCTTGGATGTCTCGCTGCCGGGCCTTTGTGTACGCAGGCCTGGAGGATTTTGGGATCGCTCCCGTAGAAGCGATGGCAGCAGGTGCTCCTGTCATTGGTTTTGGCCGGGGTGGTTTGTTGGACACGGTGCGCTGTGCCTCTGGGGTGGTCGATCAACCCACCGGACTGCTGTTTGGCGACCAAACCGTGACCTCTCTGGTGCAAGCCCTGGAGTGGTTTGAGGAGCAAAGGCTGTGGCTCACAATCAGGCCAGAGTTCTGCCGGCACTGGGCTGAACGGTTTCGACCGGAGGCCTTTGCTAGCCGATTTGAAGCTGCACTCCGCCAGGCATGGTCGGCCCATCAACGGGGCTGTGCCGTTGGCGCGAGTGACCCTGCGGAGATGCCGGGCTTACGCCTGTGACGTTGAGTGTGTTGAGACACAGATTGAGCCTTTGACCACGGCCCCCCGGCCATTTCTGATGCAGGCGGCCGGTCGAGCGTTCTCGAAGAGGAGCTATCGCCCACACCTTGCGGTGATTTCAGCTCCTCCCTCCGAGCTCGCGGTTCCCACGCTGATCGACCAGCAAAACAGGTCCGGGCGTGCTTTGAAACGATCTGGGGACATCCTGTTTTCNCTCACGGTGCTGACCCTGGGGTCCCCCGTGCTGCTGNTGCTGGCTGTTNTGGTCAAACTCAGTTCTCCTGGTCCAGTTTTTTACGTNCAGCGGCGCGTTGGTCGGGCCTATCAACGCTTTGGTTGCATCAAATTCCGCACGATGCGATCCGATGCCGATGCCGTGTTGGCCCGTGTTTTGGNGTCCGACCCAGAACTCAAGCGTGAATTTGAGCGCGATTTCAAACTGCGCCGGGATCCGCGCATTACTTGGATTGGCAAGTTTTTACGCCGCTCCAGCCTCGATGAGNTGCCGCAGTTTCTCAATGTTCTGCGCGGCGAGATGAGTGTTGTTGGTCCGAGACCGATTGTTGATAAAGAGCTCAATCGCTATGGCTCCTATATGGATGAGGTTGCCGCTGTGAGGCCTGGTTTGACTGGCTTATGGCAAGTCAGTGGCCGCAACAATCTCAGCTACAAAAAGCGCGTCAAACTCGATTTGGCCTATGCCAGAGGTCGCAACTTTGGCTTGGATTTAGCCATCATCGCCCGCACCATTGGCGTGTTGCTCTTGCCGATGGATCGAGGCGCTTACTAACTCCACCAGATCAGTCCGCTGATGAGGAGAATTGTGNTGAGCCAGCACAGTTCCAGCCGTTGGGTGAGCTTCAGCACCGTGACAACATCCTGCCGTTGNGGAGGTTGTTGATCGATGGCGAGATCTGGCTTGTGAACCCAACGATCGCCGTAGCGATTCTGCCCACCAAGGCGAACACCCGCACAGTGGGCATAGACCGCTTCTGATCGCCCTGCATTGGGGGATGGATCCANTGAGCCATCCCGTTCTGAGGCTTGCACGATCGCCGACCATTGCCGCCAAGGTCGACTGACCAGGGGAAGGGTCAGCATCACCAGACGACAGGGCAGCCAGACCAGCAGATCATCGAGTCGGGCACCGGCCGTGCCCAGCCAACGCAACCGCCCGCTTCGATATCCCAGCATCGAATCCATCGTGCTGGTTGCTTTGAACATCCANACCACGCTGAGTGGTCCAGGCAAGGCGGGGTTGATCCACCAGAGCCATGCCCCNANGCNCATCCAGAACAACGGTGCAAAAAGCCCATCNACGGCATTTTCAGCNGCGCTTTCGGTNGCGGCCCGCAGAATGCCTTGTTCATCCAGCTGCTGAACATCGCGTCCCACAATCCAGCTCAGCTTGTCCTTGGCTTGGCTGTGATCAGGATCCCCGGAAGCGCTGAGAGCCATGAGGATGGCCTGCACGCTGGAGTGCAGGCTTTTGCCGGCTAAGGCACTCGCCAGTCCAATCAGCAGGGCTAGCCAACCGATTGGCTCCATCGGCCATGGTTCCAGGGCGAGGCGCTCGATCGCCCAGCCCGCTGTTCCACTGCAACCGAGCAGAACCAAGCAGATCAGAACACCGGCTGAACGCAGCTTCCAAGGCCTATCTCCGGCCCACTGCTCCAGCGGTTGACGCAGATGGTTGATCAGCCAACCCATCACCACCACCGGATGCAACAGCTTGCGGGGATCGCCAATCAGCCAGTCCAGAGCTGCGGCCAGGGTGATGGCGATCGTCCCGGTGAGCAGTGCTGTCATGGGGCGGGGGCTGATGGATCAGAGCCCNTGGTGTGTCTGATCACAGGATTGGCTTAGCGGNATCGACAGGCGATGCCGCTAAGCCGTTGCTCGANCGATCAGGCGTCCTTCAGCCAGCTGAACATGGAACGCAGACCTTTGCCCACCTTTTCAATGGGGTGTTGCGCGTCGCGTTCACGAACTTTGTTCATTTCGGGCTTGCCGGCTTCGCATTCGGCCACGAAGTTCTTGGCAAAGGTGCCGTCCTGGATGTCGGCCAGCACGCGCTTCATCTCAGCCTTGGTATCGGCAGTGATCAGGCGGGGGCCGCTGACGTAGTCGCCATATTCCGCGGTGTTGGAGATGGAGTCACGCATGGAGGTGAGGCCACCTTTCACCATCAGATCCACGATCAGCTTCACCTCGTGTAAGCACTCGAAGTAGGCCAGTTCAGGCTGATATCCAGCTTCGACGAGGGTTTCGAAACCAGCTTTCACGAGTTCGGAGAGACCACCGCACAGAACGGCTTGCTCACCGAACAGATCGGTTTCGGTCTCTTCNTTGAANTTGGTTTCCAGGATNCCAGCTCTGGTACCACCAATGCCTTTGGCGTAGGCCATGGCCAGGCCACGGGCGTTCCCCGAGGCATCCTGTTCAATCGCGAACANGGCAGGAACACCCTGACCGTTTTGATACTCCCAGCGCACGGTGTGACCGGGGCCTTTGGGGGCGATCATCACCACGTCCACATCGGCGGGAGGCTTGATCAGCTCAAANCGGATGTTGAAACCGTGGGCAAAGCTGAGCACTTTGCCGCTGTTCAGATGCGGCGCGATTTCCTTCTCGTAGACCTCTTTTTGGAATTCATCGGGCAGCAGCACCATGATCCAGTCCGCCTTAGCGGAGGCATCAGCGACGCTGAGCACTTCCAGGCCGTCAGCTTTGGCTTTGTCTGCAGAACGGCTGCCTTCGTAGAGGCCAACCACCACGTTCACGCCGCTGTCTTTGAGGTTGAGGGCATGGGCATGGCCTTGGGAGCCATAACCGATGATTGCCACGGTCTTGCCGTTCAGCAGACCGAGATCAGCGTCGGAGTCGTAGAAAAGCTGGGCCATCCGGGGCAGGCTTGCAGTGCAGGGCAATGCAAGAGCTTACGCAGCGGACCGCCCAGAGCAACTCAGGCTTCGTTCGGATGGGAAATNACCCGATCGATTAAGCCGTAGTTTTTGGCTTCCTCAGCACTCAGGAAATAGTCGCGGTCGGTATCTTTTTCAATTTTTTCGAAGCTTTGCCCACTCATNTCTGCCATGGAGCGGTTGAGCATTTCCTTCATGCGAAGGATTTCTCTGGCTTCGATTTCGATATCACTGGCCTGACGTCGGCTGGTGCCACCTAAGGGCTGGTGAATCATGATTCGGCTGTGGGGCAGCGCTACACGTTTTCCCTTCGTGCCAGCGGCCAGAAGGAAGGCACCCATCGAGGCNGCNAGTCCAACGCAGATCGTGACGACTTCGCTTTTGACGTACTGGATGGTGTCGTAGATCGCCAAGCCAGCGGTCACCGATCCGCCNGGGGAGTTGATGTAGAGATAGATCGGCTTGCTGCTGTCTTCAGAATCGAGATACAGCATCTGAGCGACCAGGCTGTTGGCGATGCTGTCATTCACCTCGGAGCCGAGGAAAAGAATCCTCTCCACACCGAGACGTGTGTAGATGTCGACCCAGCGTTCCATCTGGCTGCCGGGAAGGCGGTAAGGAACACTTGGAGTACCGATCGGCATGAGTCAGAAGGACGAGGAATAGATGTGAACGAGAACAGGACTTAGAGGCTGGGATTGCCGGGGAGATCCTTCCGGCTGCTGAGCACGCGGTCGATCAGTCCGTACTCAACGGCTTGGTCCGGAGTGAGGTAGCTCATGCGATCAGAGTCCTGACTCAACTGCTCGACGGACCGTCCGGTGTTGTTGGAAAGGATCTCCAACATCGCCTGCTTGTTGTGCAGCACCTCTTTGGCGCGGATTTGAATATCGGTGGCTTGGCCCTGAGCACCGCTGCGGGGTTGATGCAACACGATCGACGCATGGGGCAGTGCCGCACGCTGGCCCTTGGTTCCAGCTGAAAGGATGACGGCAGCCGTACCCATGGCCTGACCGATGCAGATCGTGTGGACCGGAGGCTTGACGTAGCGAAGGGTGTCGCAAATNGCGAAGGCTTCAGTTTCGAAGCCGATTGCATCACCTGAATACCAACTTGTTCCCGTGGAGTTGATATAGAAATANATGGGTTTTTCAGGATTATCAAACTCCAAATAAAGGAGTTGGGCGATGATCAATTCAGTGACATCAATTCCCATCTGACGCTTGGCATCGTCGTCAGAAAAGAGAGGCAAGCCGAGATAAACAATCCTCTCTTTGAGNAGGAGAGAAGGGAGATCAGGGGGCGGAGTGCGCATAACGGCGCTGTCGCCGTAATAAGGCGCAGAGGTTGTCATTCCCTCGCAAATCTCAAGTGTTGATGAGCCTAGCGGGGGTCTGCCTTGGAACGCTCGTTCGGTTTGGCGGCCTTGCTACTGGCCTTGTTCTTTGTTTTGACTCCGACCGAGGCTNTAGTCGACTTGGCATCCAATCGAGCGAANACCATTCGTCCGGTTGGGGTTTGCAAGGCACCGGTCACCACTACGGGTCGACGCTGACCAATTAATTCTTTTGCATCATTCACGACAACCATCGTTCCGTCATCGAGATAACCAACTCCTTGTGTTGCTTCTTTCCCTTCGCGAACGATTTTGAGGTTGAGTTCGTCTCCAGGTTGCACCTCAGGACGTAGGGCAATCACGAGTTCGCTCAGATTCATCACCTTGAGCTCTTTGACCTCAGCCACCTGGGCCAAATTGAAGTCGGCCGTGACCAGAGTGCCTCCAGTATCTGTCGCCAGCTGCAGCAAGCGGTCATCCGTTCCAGCTCCGTCGTAGCGGGTGCTNTTGATCACCAGCCGTCGTCCGTAGGTTTCGCGCAGTTCTTTCAGCAATTTGAGGCCCCGGCGGCCTTTGGCCCGTTTCTCGATGTTGGTGGAATCCGAGAGCTGTTGGATCTCACTGATCACCGTTTCGGCAACGATGACCTGGCCTTCAAGCAAGCCACAGGCGAGCATCCCCCGGATCCGTCCGTCGATGATCACGCTGGTGTCCAAAATCTTGGCCGTGGCTGGCGTCAACACGCCATCGGCCACCAGCAGGGCTTCCGTGCTCGATGGGTTGAACAGCCGCAGCAACGTGCGTCCATGAACTGCGGCCAGGTTGCTGCCAAGGATTCCGAAGAAGACGTTGCTGATCACCGCCAGCAAAGGCTTCAGTAACACCACACCACCAGCCAGCGGCAGCAACAGCACCGGCAGCAGCAGCAGGTTGGCGACTAGTAAGCCGAGAATCAGGCCGAGGGCACGGCTGACGAGCAAATCCGTNGGCATGGTCCGCACCTGCTGCGTCAAACGGATGCGCAGGCGTTTGAACACGAAACCAGCGACNAGGCCAACCCCACCGGCTGAGCCCGTCAGGATGACCCGAAGCTGTTCAACATCAGTGGTTTCGTTGACTAAACCGGGTGGAAGCAGGTGAACCCCCATCCACCCAGCGGCAGCACCGGAGACAACGAACAACGCAAGGATGAGCGAATCCACCATGGGGTTTAGGTCTCGGCAGCTCATTCCGTGTCTTTGAAGCATGCCTTATCCCCACCGTCCGCGCAGCGCTTACCTCCACATTCCCTTCTGCCATCGGCGCTGCTATTACTGCGATTTCGCNGTCGTCCCCCTCGGTGATCAGGCCCAAGCAGAGGATGGGCCTGGCAGTGCATCGATTCGCGATTATCTCGAGTTGCTCCTGCGTGAGATCGANNCTGCCCCAGCGGGTCCGCCGTTATCAACGGTCTATTTCGGTGGCGGCACCCCGTCGTTGCTGACAGCGAATCAGATCGGATCTCTCCTGGCGGCACTCCGGGACCACTACGGCCTTCAGCAAGGTGCGGAAATCACTCTCGAAATGGATCCCGCCAGCTTTGATCAACGCAAGCTTCAGGACTTAATCGGCCATGGCATCAATCGCGTCAGCCTGGGTGGGCAGAGCTTTGATGATGCGGTTCTGCTGGATCTTGGCCGTCGTCATCGCTCCNNTGATCTGCGTGAGGCCTGCCTCTGGATGCAGGACGCTCACCGCAGTGGATCGCTTCGTTCTTGGAGCTTGGATCTGATCCAGAATTTGCCCGGTCAGACCCNGGATCATTGGCTTGATCAGTTGGAGCAGGCCATTGCNACTGNGGCTCCGCATCTNTCGGTTTATGACCTCTCTGTGGAGCCTGGAACGGTGTTTGAGCGTCGCCAACGCCGTGGCGACTTAGCGCTCCCCCCCGAAGCGTTGGCTGTGGACTTGATGGCGTTGACGGGTCGTCAGCTGGCGGCGGCAGGTCTCAGCCGTTACGAGATCTCCAACTATGCGCGTCCCGGCCATGCGTCGCGCCACAACCGCGTCTATTGGAGCGGGGCTGGATGGTGGGGGTTCGGCATGGGGGCCACCTCAGGAGCTTTTGGTGAGCGGCTGCCCCGACCCCGAACCCGGGAAGGGTATCGAGCCTGGTTGGTTGAGCAGACTGCTGTCCCTAACCCAACACCCGATCATTGGCCACCGATTCCGATCGATGACCAGTTGCTGGTCGGTCTGCGGCGACGTGAGGGTGTGGCCTTGGAGCCCATCGGTTGTCCGGAGCCTCAGACGCTCATCGAACGATGGCGCGAGCTGATTGCTGCTGGTTTGGTCGCCCAGCGTGCTGGGCGTTGGCAGCTCACCGATCCAGAGGGCATGGCCCTCAGCAACCAGGTTCTGGTGGAGGTGTTGCTGTGGTGGGAGGACTGTTCTGATCTCGCACCCACTGACCCAGTGCCGAGCTGAAGAGCTCGCGCCCTTGGAGAAGGGCAGGGCTAAAGGGCGGTTGCCTGGGGGTGAGACCCAGCAGGTCGGCGGTGACGCGCACCTGCCCATCGCAGTCATCACCGGCGCCAATGCCGATCACCGGGATGGCCAAACGCCGCCGGATTTTGCTGGCAAGCTCGGAGGGGATGTGTTCCAGAACTAGGGCGAAGCAGCCTGAGGTCTCGAGGGCAATGGCCTGTTCGAAAATTCGGTCCTGACTGCGCTGGTCTTCGGCTTGGCGTTTGTATCCGAGGTGATGGACGGCCTGTGGTGTCAGCCCGAGGTGACCCATGACGGGAATTCCCATGCGAACCAACCGGTCGATGACTGCGATGATCTCCGGCTCTGCGCCCTCCAGTTTCACCGCAGCTGCGCTGGATTCTTTGAGCAGCTCGCCGGCGACGGCCATCGCCTGCTCTTCTCCGCACTGATAGCTGAGAAAAGGCAGATCACAGATGATCAATGGCTGTTGGCTTGGCTCTCCACGAAAGCCACGCATCACGGCCTGCGTGTGGTGCAGCATTTGCTTGGGCGTGACCGGCAGGGTCGTCGCGTGACCCAGAGCAACCATGGCGAGGGAGTCTCCGACCAAGACGGCATCGGCCCCAGAGGCTTCAACTAAGGCTGCTGAGAGGCTGTCCCAGGCTGTGAGGATGGTGATCGCCCGCCCGGCCTGTTTGAACTTGATCAGTTCCGAGGGGCGCATGTGTTTTTGCCCTGAAGAGGGTTATTGCTAGCATCACGTCGACTCGGACCCATGCGGTTCGGACGCCTAAATCTGGTCAGGACCGGAAGGGAGCAGCCACACGGGATGCTCAGGACAGGCGTGGACTCCGGGTCACCCAATTCAGGCAGACGTCAGTGTTAGGACTGACTGCGCTCTTGCCGCTGACGCAGGAATTCAGGAATCCGGGCACCATTTTCGTCAGACTCCTGACGTTGGTTCGGACGTGCGGCAGGGATCGAACCAATCGCTGAACGCTCGTTCTTGTATTGGTGGCCATTCTCGAAGCCGGTGGCAATCACAGTGACGTGGATTTCACCCTCGAGGGCTTCGTCGATCACGGCACCCACGATGATGTTGGCTTCAGGATCGACAACGTCATAAATGACTTCGGAGGCGGTGGTCATGTCCTCCAGGGTCATGTCCTTGCCTCCGCTGATGTTGATCACACAGCCTTTGGCACCATCGATCCGCTCGGTTTCCAGCATGGGGCTGCTGATGGCAGCTTGCGCAGCTTCAACAGCACGGGAACGCCCGGAGCCGATGCCGATGCCAAGCAACGCCGTTCCTGCTTCGGTCATCACGGAACGAACGTCGGCGAAGTCAACGTTGACGAGTCCGGGGCACGTGATGATGTCACTGATGCCTTTGACGCCCATGCGCAACACGTCGTCCGCGCTGCGGAATGCCTCCTGAAGCGGAGCACCGGAGATGGCATCTCTCAGGCGATCGTTCGGAATCACGATCAACGTGTCGACGTGCTCGGCGAGGCGAGCGATGCCTTCATCGGCCTGACGCATCCTGCGACGACCTTCGAAGCTGAATGGCTTGGTGACAATGCCGACGGTGAGTGCACCGACTTCACGGGCAACTTCGGCAACAACGGGTGCTGCTCCAGTCCCGGTGCCACCACCCATGCCTGCGGCGATGAATACCAGGTCGGCCCCCTGGAGCGCATCGTGGAGATCTGTTCTGGATTCTTCAGCAGCCTTCTGACCGATGGTTGGGTTTCCACCGGCTCCGAGACCGCGCGTCAGAGTTTGGCCAAGCTGCAGCCTGTGACCCGCTCGAGATTGAATTAATGCTTGCGCGTCGGTATTGAGGACTCGATAGGCCACGCCTTCAAGATCGCTCAGGATCATTCCGTTGACAGCGTTGCTGCCACCCCCACCGACACCGATGACCTCAATCCGCGCCGATTGACTGGGCTGGATGCCTGCGGCCTCAAACGATTCAGCGCTGTTCCCCATTTCCATCGACGCGGCGGAACCATTGAGAGGTGGCTGCATTATGTCTCTACGACTCAGGAATTAGGGGTTGATTAGGTCAATTTCAGACCATATTTGGATATTGGCAAGAACTTAGTTAGGAAGCGCTGCTTTTCCTTCCTTGGATGGCTTGTCTGGTTGGAGGATTTCCGGGCGCTCTGGATTGCTGAGATCAATCCTGCCTCTGCGGCCGCGGAGTAGATGCGTTGGCATGGATTGATTCAGCTGTTCGATGGCGTTGATTTGCCGCTGAAGCAGGTTTGGATCGGCACCAAGCTGAATCGTTCCAAGTCGGTTAGTGAGCAGAAGGACGCGACCATCGGCTTCTAAAACGATCTTCTTCAGGTCAATTCCGATCGCATCACGCTGTCGAAGCAGTTCCTCAATGAACGCACGTTTGCTGGCACTCCAGCCGTCCACCACGATTGAGCTTTCCGGCTGTCTTTCGGGTAAATCAGCATTCAAATCAATCCAATTGGCATTGGCATCAATCCAGCCCCTTGCGCTGGTTGTGCCCCGCCTCTGAATGGCGAATGCAATCGGAATGCGCGCGCTTAGCTCAAGTTCCAAGCGCGCTGGAAACAACCTCCGCTCAACGCTGGCTGTTCGGACTGGCAACTCCTTGAGTAACCGTTGTTCGAGGGCGTGGGGGCTGACCTCGAGGAGCGGTTGGGGGAACTGAAAGCCACCAACCTTGGCAATGACGGCTGGATCCATCGCGATGTCCCCGCGGATGAGAATTCCATCGGTGCCCTCAATGCTCCAGCCAAAGCGCAGCAAACTCCATCCGAGAAGGGTGCTGGTTGAGAGCAGCACCACAAGACGCCAAGCCTGAATGGCGAGATCCCGGCGCTTCTCCTGCCGCAACGCGCGCCGCCGTTCCAATTGCGGCGACAGCTTGACCGGGGACCGTTGCTTCTTGTCGGCTTTGTTGGGGGTCACAGATCGCAGCGGGCCCGTCCCATCAGCTGGTTGCCCCAGCGTCGGGCCCGGTCTGCATCTGCGAATGGCACATCCATTTGAAGATCTTTGCCCACCAGGCGAAGGCGGCATTGCCCCTGGGATTCGTCCGTTAGCGGAGCTTCGCCAGAGGCCAAAGCCATCAGCTCAACGAGTTCGAGACGACAGATGTCAAAACGCCCTTTGTCTTGAAACTGTCCGGCTTCAAAGCTGCACCACACCAAGACGCCATCGCGAAGCTGGGCGCCACCGGAATCGTCGAGCTTCGCCAGTTCTGAGCCTTCGGACCACTGACGGAAGAGGGTCTGCCGCCGCCGTTCAAGCCATCCCAATGCGGCCAGGAGCACGAACACCAGCAACAGCGGAATCCAGAGCAGGCCTTGGCTCATGAGACGGAGGGTGATGAACCCGATCGATGGTTCATTCTCCAGCCGTGCGGACCAGTTCGTGTACGAGCTGCTCAAGTGTTAACCCGCTCGCTTGCCAGAGCATCGGGTACATGCTCTGGTCGGTGAACCCGGGCAGGGTGTTGATTTCATTAATCCAAAGCTTCGAATGCTCTGGATCGAAGAAGAAGTCCACCCGTGCCATGCCGTCCACCCCCACGGCGGAACAGGCTTGCAGTGCTTGGAAGCGCACACGCTCGGAGACGTCGTCCGGCAGTGGGGCTGGAATCAAGGTGCTGCTGGTGCCGGCGCTGTACTTGGTGTCGTAGTCGTACCAATCGGCATCGAAGCGCACCTCACCAACCACGGAAGCCCGTGGCGCTTCGGTGCCCAGAACTGCGCATTCCAGTTCGCGGGCCTTCACGCCTTGTTCGACAACGACCCGCGGATCAAGGGCCGCCGCCTCTCGTAATCCGTTCACTAATTGCTCACGGTTGCGAGCTTTGCTGATGCCCACCGATGACCCCAAGTTGGCTGGTTTCACAAAGCAGGGATATCCGAGTTCTTGTTCGATGCGTTCAATCAAGGCCTGCTCTGTAGAGGCTTCGCGCAGGTCGGCTGCCGTTAAACCGATGTAAGGCACTTGGGCCAATCCGGAGGCCGCGAAGGCCGCTTTCATCGCCAGCTTGTCCATGGCCATGGCCGACCCGAGAACGCCGGCTCCGACGAAGCGTTTGCCCATCAAGCGGAAAAGACCCTGCACGGTGCCGTCTTCTCCGTTGGGCCCATGCAGCACGGGATACCAAATGTCCACGCTTTGGGCGTCAGCTGGGAGGCCCTGGAATCCCGCCGCCGGCAAGGGGGTCGGTCGTGGATCCGGGGCTAGACCGCTCTCCAGCACTGTTTTGGCCACCGTCTCTCCCCACCAGCGACCATCGCGATCGATGTAGATGGTGACGACCTCATAGCGGTTGCAGTTCTCGCCTTGGCTGAGGCCGGCCACCACGGTGCGTGCCGATCGGATGGAGATCTCGTGCTCTCCGGAGGCACCGCCGAACACCAGGCCAATGGTCGTGCGATTTGCTGCCATCGCGTCTCTGACGCCCTGTGATTTAAGAGCGCCAAAGGTATCGCGTCAGTTCTGTTCGGACAGGGGGGTCCCGCTCAAGGAGAACGACCGAACGGCATCGATCCGAACGTTGACCAAATCGCCGGGCCTAAAGCGTTGTCCATCGGCGGCCATGGCAGCAAAGAAGGTCAGGCGGTTGGTGCGTGTCCGTCCCATCAATTGGCTGGGGTCCTTCGGGTTCACGCCTTCGGCCAGAACCTCCTCGGTTCGACCGGCATAACGCGCATTGCGCTCCCGGGCACAACGCTCGACCAGAGCATTGATCTCCTTCAGGCGAGCCACTTTGACCTCTTCTGACAATTGGTTGGTCCAGCTCGCTGCCGGGGTGTTGGGGCGGGGTGAGTAAGCGGCCGTATTCACCTGGTCGAAACCGATCTCCTCGATCAGATCCAGGGTGCGGCGGTACTGCGCGTCGGTTTCACCGGGGAAGCCGACGATGACATCGGCGCTGAGGGAGGCATCGGGCATCCGCTCACGAATGCGATCAATGATGCGTCGATAGCGCTCAATGGTGTAACCCCGCGCCATCGCTTTGAGGACATCGTTGTCGCCGCTCTGGAAAGGAATGTGGAAGTGCTCGCAGAGCTTGGGTAGGTCGGCACAAGCCTCGATCAGGCGCTCGGTGAAATAGCGCGGATGGCTGGTGGCGAAGCGAATCCGTTCGATCCCCTGGACATCGTGAACGTGATGGAGCAGATCAGTCAGGGTGTGTTCGCGGCGCCCTTCGGGTGTGATGCCAGGCAGGTCGCGTCCATAGGCATCGATGTTTTGACCCAGCAGAGTGATTTCTCGATACCCCTGGGCGGCAAGACCTTCCATCTCCAGGCGGATGGCGGCTGGCAGACGCGATTGCTCTTGCCCCCGTACGGAGGGAACGACGCAGTACGTGCAGCGCTCATTGCAGCCATAGATCACGTTCACCCAGCCGCAGATCGTGCTGTCGCGTCGGGCGGTGGTGATGTCTTCAAGGATGTGGTGCTCTTCGGTGGCGACCACCTGTTGGCCGCTGTGGACCTGACGTAACAGTGTTTCCAGGCGGTTCGCATGCTGTGGACCCATCACGAGGTCCAGTTCGGGAACACGGCGCAACAGAGACTCCCCCTCTTGCTGCGCGACACATCCGGCCACCACCAGCGTGAGGTTGGGATTGTTGCGTTTTCGCTGCGCTTGGCGGCCTAGGTAGCTGTAAACCTTCTGTTCTGCGTTGTCGCGGATTGTGCAGGTGTTGTAGAGAACGAGATCTGCATCCAGCTCTTCGGTTGCTTCGCTATATCCCATCGCCTCGAGGATGCCGGCCATCCGTTCCGAGTCGGCCTTGTTCATCTGGCAGCCGAAGGTGGTGATCCAGTAACTGCCGGCCCTGCGAGCGGTGTCAGCGGTTGGATGGGTTGGGGCGGAAACGACCAAGAGTTGAAGCGATCGCGAGGATCACGGACGACATCGACAGATTCAGTGTCCATCACCGCGGTGATGTGCCAGCTTGGGGATCGGTGCTGAGCCAGTCATGGGCTGGGCCCTACGACGCTTTTCTCTGACCAAAGATGTCCCGTTGGCGATTAGCCGGGGAACGACAGCGTCCGTGCAACGACTGGAGCTGAGCCTCCACTGCGATGGGTGCATCGGCCGCGGTGAGACCGGAGGCTTCGAGACCGGTCATCGCGGCTACTCCACCGACGCTGTGGAAGAGGAACTGCAACAGCTTTTGCCTCAGCTCGATGGCCTGGATCCAATGCAGATCCAGATGGTGCCTGCCTGTTTTGAGGGGTTGTCTCCACCGGCACGCTGTGCCCTGGATTTGGCCTTGCTCGACTGGCGAGGGCGACACCTGCAGCAGCCGATTTGGCGGTTGTATGGACTGAGTGGCAGCACGGCTGTGGCCACGAGCGTGACCTTGGGTCTGGGGTCCGTCGATCAAGTTGTGCAGCGGCTGAACCGTTGGTGGCAGTTACTTCCTGCCACGCGGATCAAGCTCAAGCTCGGCAGCCCCGATGGTCTCGAGCACGATCGTGCTTTGGTGAAGGCTGTGGCCGAGGCCATCGAGCGCAAACGACAGCTCAGCGATCACAGCCTTGAGTTGCAGGTGGATGCCAATGGCGGTTGGTCTCTCGACCAAGCTCGAGAGATGCTGCACGATCTCCAGAGAGCGGGGGTGGTGTTGCTGGAGCAACCACTCGCTCCCCTCAGCGATGACGCGAGGGATCGAGCTGGGTTTGAAGCGTTGCATCCCGATTGCTCGATGCCCCTGGTGGCCGATGAAAGCTGCTGGGATCTAGCGGATCTGCTGCGTTTGGCACCGGTCGTGGATGGCGTGAACCTGAAGTTGCTCAAAACCGGTGGGTTGTCCCACGCCTGGTTGATGGCGCAGGTCGCTAGAGAACTTCAGATCGATCTCATGGTCGGGTGCTACTCCGACAGTCGTTTGTTGAATGGGGCAGCTGCGCAGTTGTTGCCCTTGGTGCGCTGGCCCGATCTGGATAGTCATCTCAATTTGATCGACGACCCCTTTATTGGTCTGCCGTTGAACGACGATCGCTTGTCGGCACCGCCAGGAGCAGGTCTTGGCATCGATCTCCAGGGAGACATAGCGGATGTTGAGCGCTGATCACCGGGTGGTGCTTCTTCAGCACGGAGGCCTGGACAACCTTCGCGGCAAGACCGGTTTGGCGATGTTGCGGCATCGCTCAGGCCCGATCGTGGCCGTGGTGGATCCCGACCATGCCGGCTCTCGGTTGGAGCAGATCACTGGGATTGTGCGATCAGTGCCTGTCGTCGCTGATTTGGAGGCCGCCCTTGTCTTTCAACCCGAAGTCGCGGTGATCGGTCTCGCGCCATCCGGTGGAACGCTGCCGGTACCGCTGCGTCGGGATGTGGTGGCTGCCCTGCGGGCGGGTCTCAATGTGGCCAGTGGACTCCACACTCGCCTGGGGGACGATCCGGAGTTCGCGGCGGCCTGTCATGCCGACCGTTGGATTTGGGACCTTCGTCAGGAGCAAGAGGGGCTGGGGGTTGCTCAGGCGGCGGCGGCGGGATTGCCCTGCCGACGGGTTTTGGCCGTGGGGTCCGATATGGCTGTCGGAAAAATGAGCGCCTGCCTTGAAGTGATGGCTGCTGCTGAGAGGTGCCAACGGCGGGCGCGCTTTGTTGGCACCGGGCAAGCCGGAATCCTGATCGCTGGCCATGGGGTCGCGCTCGATGCCGTCCGTGTGGATTACGCCGCTGGTGCGGTGGAAGCGGCCGTCGTGCAAGCCGCCGCTGGTTTGGGGCCGTCTGACCTTGTGCTGATCGAAGGGCAGGGATCGTTGTGTCATCCAGCCTCAACCGCCACCTTGCCGCTGATTCGGGGCAGTCAGCCCACGGATTTGGTTCTGGTGCATCGGGCTGGGCAGCAGACCCTCGACCGGGTGCCGATCATTCCATTGCCGAGCTTGAAAGAGCTCATTGCTGTCATAGAAGCTGTCGCAGCGTTGGCACGCCCTACAGGGTCGGAGCGTCCACCTCAGGTTCGGGCCATCGCGTTGAACACCGCCCGGTTGGATGAACGCGAGGCTGTTCGTGCTGTGGAACATCTCGAACAGACCCTGCAGCTGCCCTGCACAGATCCCGTGCGCTGGGGCGGTGAGACGATCCTGGATGCAATTCCATCCTGAGTGAACCTCAGGAAAGTTGAGGGCGAGCGAGGGGATTCGAACCCCCGAATAGCGGCGCCACAAGCCGCTGCCTTAACCACTTGGCGACGCCCGCCGCGTCAGAGAGAATCTACCAATTGATGACAGGGCTCACAATGCCTCGGCCTCAGAGGCGGCTTCGACTGCCTGCAGGCGCACTGCTCAGCCTGGGACTCTTTGGGAGTGTTGGTGTTGCTCTGGCTCTGACCAATCCGTCCTTCAGCGACTATGAAGAGCACGCCGGAATTCAGCTGGTGGAGTTGGCGAGTGCTGAATTCTGCGCTCCGGGTCAGATGCCGATGTTGTTCCAGCTCGTGTTGCGGGATTGCCCTGGGGTGATTGCCAGCCAGCAACCGACGTTGTCGACGTTGGCTGGGCGGTTCAGCACGCGCTGGAATTTCGGCTTGGCCAGTGTTTATCGCCTCTCAATGGGGGGCCAGCAGCTGCTTCCCGGTGTGCAGCTGCCGGCGGTGGATGTGCTGACCCTCGGAGTGGCCGGTCAGTTCGTTCCGCTGCGGGTGTCGACCTCAGACGGTGAATGGAAGTCGTAGCGGCGAGGGGTTCATTGCGGGCCTGGGTTCCGCGGGGCTTGCTCCAGCTGGACCGTTGGGACGGTCAGCAGGCGAGTGGCGACGGTCTTGTGGCCGTTGAGCTGGCCTGGATGGACGGCCGTTTGCTGGCGCCGCGAGTCCTCTCGGATGCTGAGCCAAGACCTCACTCTCTGGCCTTACCGCGTTTCGCAGATCCCCATGTGCACCTCGATAAGGCGTTCACTTGGTCCGAAGCGCCCAACTTCACCGGCACCTATGACGGTGCCTTAGCGGCCAATCTTCAAGAGCACCGATTTCGCACAAAGGAGGGCGTCCTCGAGCGGGGGGACCGAGCCCTGCGACTGGCCTGTAGCCATGGTCTTCGAGCCCTGCGCAGCCATATCGACAGCGTGGGGCCGGGGGCCGCGGCGAGCTGGTCTGCGCTCTTGGAGCTTCGATCCCGCTGGAGCCATGCCATCGATCTTCAGCTGGTTGCCCTGGCTCCCTTGGATTACTGGTCGAGTGCTGAGGGCCTTGCGCTGGCTCAGGAGGTTGGTGCCAACGGTGGGTTACTGGGTGGCGTGTTGGTCCCCCCGTTTCGGGCCGTTGATGTTCGTCGCCAGGTCCATGTCTTGCTGGATCTGGTGGAGAAGGTTGGCTGTGGCATTGATTTGCATATCGACGAGGCGGGGATTCAACCCGCGGCTGGGTTAAACCAACTGCTGGCCGTGCTGGATCAGCGTCCTTGCAGCATCCCGATCACCTGCAGTCACTGCAGCAGCCTTGGCTTGGCTTCGAGGGATCAGCAACGACGCATCGCGGAACGACTCGCTCAGCATCAGGTTGCTGTGGTGGCACTTCCTTTGACCAATGGCTGGCTCTTGGGGAGGCAAGGGGATCAAACCCCGGTGCTGAAGCCATTGGCTCCAATTCGCACCCTTCAACGGGCTGGGGTGACGGTGGCGGTTGGGGCGGACAACGTCGTCGATCCTTGGTTTCCCGTTGGTGATTTGGACCCTCTGTCGTTGATGGCTAGTGCTCTGCCATTGACGCAGTTGGCACCTTGGGAGCGGCTGGGTTTGGCACCGTTCACGACGGCGGCGGCGGCGGCGATGAATCTGTCTTGGACGGGACTGCTGCATAACGGTGCACCCGCTGATCTACTCGTGCTGGAAGCGACCAGCTGGTCTGAGGCCCTATGTCGCCCTAAGCGCAGGGTGCTCGTGGCCGGTCGTTGGTGGTCGGCTCGCAGCCGTTAGACCGGTGCATATCTGGGAATGCGTTATGGGTCGTCAGGAGGGTGTGGATGCTCTGCTGCAACGCCTGCAGGGGGCCTCAGATGTTGACCTTCTTCAGGGGGCGGACGATCGGGTGCGTTTCTCGCGTGATTTTTTCGATTACTCACCGGTTCTCAGTCAACAGCTCCGCGATGTTCGCGCCGATCTTGTCGTTCGCCCCCATGGCCTCGATGGGGTGGAACGGGTGGTTCAGGCCTGTGTCCATCTGGGAATTCCCCTCACCCTGAGGGGGGCGGGAAGCGGCAACTACGGCCAGTGCGTTCCGCTGGAAGGTGGCGTGGTCATGTTGACCTCGGCCTTGCGGACGATTCGAGAGATCGATTCCGATACGGGGGTCGTCACGGTGGAACCGGGATGCTCCATGCGTGACCTGGACCAGGCTTTGCGTCGCCATGGCAGGGAGCTTCGGCTTCTCCCGAGTACCTGGCGTAGCGCCAGTATTGGAGGCTTTATCGCTGGCGGCTCAGGGGGCATTGGATCGATCCGCTGGGGGTTTCTGCGCGACCCCGGCCATCTGTTGGGGCTCGAGGTGATGTCCATGGAGGCATCACCCCAACGGATGTGGCTCGATCAGCGAGCCGCGGAGCCGCTCAACCATGCCTACGGAACCAACGGAATCATCACTGCATTGCAGTTGGCCACGGCGCCAGCGGTGTGCTGGCATCAGCTCACGATCGACTGCCAGCACTGGGATCAGGCGGTGGCATTGCTGCAACGGTCTGTGCAGAGTTCGATCACGCTGCAGCTCGCCACCCTGATCGAATCGGCGGTTCTCGCACAGCTGCCGCCCTGGAGCGGGCCGTCCACCGAGTGTCATCGATTGCTTTTTCTCGTTGCGCCGGATGGCGTGAGCAGCCTTCGGCGCCTCGCGGAGGATGCAGGCGCGTGCTGCCATGACCTCGGCCCAGAGGATTTGACAGGAGGCAATGGCTTGAGGGAGCTGAGCTGGAACCACACCACCCTCCATGCCCGCGCCAAGAACTCCAGCTGGACTTATCTACAAATGCTGCTCCCCCAACCCGAAGCCCCTGCCATGCAGGCCCTTCGAGAGCGTTGGCCTGACTCCTTGCTTTGGCACCTTGAAGTGGTTCGCCAGCAGGGAGCCGTTCGTATGGCCGCTCTGCCTTTGGTCCGTTGGCAAGGGGAGGAGTTGCTGAAGCAACTGATGCAGGATTGCCGTGAAGTGGGGGCTGTTCTGTTCAATCCCCATGTGATCACCGTCGAAGATGGAGGCCTCGGGGTGATCGATGCCGATCAGGTGGCTGCGAAACGTCGCTTTGATCGCGACGGGCTTCTTAACCCTGGGAAATTGCGTGGATGGATCGAGCGCAACTAGCAGCCGAGGCTGTCTGCAGTCGATATGCCCGTTGTGGGGTTGATGCCATCGGCCTCGCGGCAGAGACGGCGCTGGTCGTCCCTGTCGAGCAAGGCATCGCTGAAATCCGCTCCTTCAATTTGTGCATTGGAGAAGCTGCTGCCGGACGCGATGATCCCTGTGAGAACGGCATTGCGCAGGTCGGTGTTGGCGAAATCAGCCCGATCCATCAGCGCGTCGGAGAGGTCGGCACCACGGAAGTCCGCCTCGGCAAAGGCGCCCTGGGTCAGGATCGCGCCATGCAGCACGGCATCCCTGAAATCCGCACCGCGGGCGACCGCACCGGCAAAGGACGTGTTGGCGAGGTCCTGACCGTGAAAGTCGCCGTTGCTTTGGTTGGTCAAGGTGTAATCCACCTTGTCTTGAAACAGAGCTCGGTCTTGGAGGCCCACTCCTTTGCTGGTGTCTAAGGCCTGCGCTGGCGGCACCATCCAGGCCAGCACGATCAGACACCAGGCAAGCAGTCCTTGGACGATCGAGTGCGGAGTCATCGGCTGCTGGAGGGATGGCCTCACTTTGCCGTGACCTGTCCGCTGCCGAGCAGATCTCCGATCAGGTAGAGCGATCCGGCAATCAGAGGAGCAGGCTCAGGCCAGGTGCTCCGCTGTGCGAGGGCTTCCAGTGCCTCTTCTGCGCTGGCCGCGTCGTGCAGTTGCGCGCTCCAATGCGGCTGCTCGGCAACCAACCGCTCTGCCGTCCAGCTCTGATGCCCCGGAACTGGAACGATCCAAACGTCATCGTTGGGCCCCAAGAGGTGCTGAAGCATGTCGACGGCTTGCTTATGGGATTGGATCGCCAGGATCCAGCATTGAGCCGTTGAGTGTTCCTCAGCACCATGCTGCAGCTCTTGGGCGAGTTGACGTGCCGCGGGCGGGTTGTGGGCACCGTCGAGTCGCAGGGGATGCCCTTTCCAGGTCCCATCCTGTAGTCGTCCTGGCCAGCTCGCTTGCTCGAAGCCCTCGCGAATGGCGCTTGTTGGCACCGGAAAGCCAAGCGGCGCAAGGGCCTGAAGCGCTCCGAGGGCAACGGCTGCATTGCTGCGCTGCCATGATCCCGCCAATCCCAGGGTCCACGACGTTGGTAGCGGTTGGACCCAGTGCAGTTTGGCGTTGTGCTGTCGACAGGTCGTCTGGAGAATTGCTGCGACCTCTGGTTCCTGCGCCGCACTGATCACGGTCGCTCCCGGGTGAATCACAGCTGCTTTTTCGCGGGCGATCGCTTCGATGGAGTGGCCGAGGTGTTCCCTGTGATCGAGGCCAATGGCGCCGAAGGCGATGACCGGACGCCAGGGATAGGCGGTGGTTGCATCGAGGCGGCCTCCTAACCCCACCTCCAGAACCAGCAGATCAACATTGTGTTGCTCGAAATGACTGAAGGCTGCGATCAGCAGCTGTTCAAAAGGGGTAAGCCGATGCTGCTGAGTTAGGGGGGTCTGATCACTCAGGAGTTGCCGCAGCTCATCCAATGGGATCAGCTCTGCGTCTATACGGATGCGTTCACACCAGCTCACCAAATGGGGAGAGGTGGTGATTCCTGCCTTGAAAGGTGTCTGCTGCAGTGCAGAGGCGATGAAGCTGCAGATCGATCCTTTGCCATTGGTTCCAGCGACCTGGATGGCAGGGCGTCGCCTTCCCGGCAGTGTCAGATCAGCCATGGCCAGATGCATCCGCTCGAGGCCAAGATCCATCCCCCGTTGATCGAATCGGGGCAGCAAGTTATCCAAGGCGCCGGAAGCCATCGCCGATTCAGCCGTTGGCCAAGGTGGTGTCCAGACGGGTGAGCAGCGTTCGAATCTCGCGGGAATTGATCACAAGAGGGGGCACCATCCTCAACACTGAGGGACCAGCGGCGACCACCAGCAGGTTGTGATCCAATGCTTTGGCAGCGAGTTGGGCGGCAGTCACGTTGGCGTTGTCCTGAAGCACGAGGCCCTGAAGCAATCCCCACCCGCGAGCATCTTTCAGCAGGTGTGGATAAGCCTTGATCAGTCGAACTAGTCCAGTCCGTAGTTCGTTGCCGCGGTCGTTGACATTCTTGAGCAGGTCGCGGCGTTCAAGCTCACGGGCGATCGTGAGCCCTGCGCGGCAGGCAAACGGGTTGCCTCCAAAGGTGCTGGCGTGATCTCCAGGGGTAAAAACATCGGCTTTTTCTTGAACAAGCAGAGCCCCGATGGCGTGCCCTCCTCCGAGGCCTTTGGCCAGGGTGAAGGCGTCGGGTTCGATTCCGAGCTGTTGGTAACCCCAGAGGCGTCCACTGCGGCCCATTCCCACCTGCACTTCATCCAGGATCAGCAGGATGTTGCGCTCAGTGCAGAGTTCTCTGACGCGTTTGAAAAAAGCCGGATCGCCTGGATTGACGCCACCTTCTCCCTGCAAGGGTTCGATCAGAACAGCAGCAACGGCCGGTCCTTTGGCTTCATGGCTCTCCAGAAGTGCTTCAAAGGCCTGAAGGTCGTTGTAGGGGAAGTAATCAAAGCCCTGGACTACGGGCTCAAAACCCTGGTGGTATTTGGGCTGACCGGTGGCTGTGACCGCCGCCAGGGTCCGACCATGGAAGCTCGACATCGCCGTCAGAATCACCGGCTGAGTGATGCCGCGTCGGGTGTGGCCATGTTTGCGGGCCAGCTTGATGGCAGCTTCGTTGGCTTCTGCTCCTGAATTGCAGAAGAACACGCTGCTGGCGCAGCTGTTGGCGGTCAGCCAGTGAGCCAGTTCCTCCTGTTCTGGAATTTGATACAGGTTGGAAACATGCTGCAGCTTCCGCAACTGTTGGCTCAGTGCGCGGCGCAGTGCTGAATTGCTATGGCCAAGGGTGCAGGTGGCAATCCCTGCCACGGCATCCAAATAGCGCTTTCCGGTGTCGTCCTTGACCCAGCAACCGTTGCCTTTGACCAGGGTGACGGGGAACCTCGCGTAGGTCCCCATGACTGAAGTTGGATGGGAGCCGGGGGACTTGAACCCCCAAGACCAGTGGCCGGCTGATTTTGAGTCAGCTGCGTCTACCAATTCCGCCAGGCTCCCGCTCGCCAATTGTATGGACTGGCGTTGTCCTTATTGATCAGCCGTTGTGACGGTTGATCTGTGCACCACAACTTGTGAGCTTGGCCTCGATGTTGTCGTACCCGCGATCCAGGTGCTTCAAGCCAGACACCTGGGTGGTTCCAGATGCGGAGAGTCCAGCCAGAACCATCGCAGCTGAAGCACGGAGATCGCTTCCGGTGACGGGGGCACTGCCCAGGAGTGGCACGCCTTCAACGATGGCTGTGCTGCCATCAAGACGTATGGAGGCTCCCATGCGTTGCAGCTCGCCAACATGTTGCATGCGGTTTTCGTAGATCTTTTCGCTGATCACACTCGTTCCCTTTGCCGTCGCCATCAGCGCCATGAACGGGGCTTGAAGGTCCGTGGGGAACCCGGGGAAGGGTTGGGTTGTGATGTCGACAGCTTGGATATCGCCTGGGGTGATGGTGAGTCCGTCCCCCTCAATCTCTAGCTTGCAGCCGCAATCACGCAGTTTTTGCAGGACTGCGCTCAAGTGTTCCGGGATCACCGGAGCTACATGAAGACGAGAACGAGTGATGGCGGCAGCCATCAGAAAGGTTCCTGCTTCGATCCGGTCTGGAATCACTGAGTAGTTGCGGGAACCGTGCAATGACGCAACGCCCTCAATCGTGATCAAAGGACCCCCGGCCCCTTTGATTTTGGCGCCCATGCTGTTGAGGAGCCCGGCGAGATCCTGAACTTCAGGCTCTTGAGCAGCATTTTCAATCGTGGAGACGCCATCTGCGAGAACCGCTGCCATCAGGATGGTTTCGGTGGCCCCCACGCTGGGACAATCCAGGACAATCTGTGCCCCTTTGAGCCTGTTGCGTTGCCCAGGGATGGAGGCTGTGACGACGCCATGGCGTACATCCACGACAGCGCCAAGAGCTTTTAGCCCCTTGATGTGCTCCACCACCGGGCGTGCTCCGATCCGGCATCCACCGGGCAGTGGAACGCGGGCATGGCCCAATCGCCCGAGCAGGGGACCGATGCTGAAAAAGCTGGCTCGCAGACTGTTGACCAGCTCGTAGGGAGGTTCTGAACCATTGAGTTGATCGGCCACCAAGGTGATGCGGTCACCACGCCGGCTCACGCGCATCCCCAGCGACTCGAGGATGGAGCACATCCCGGCGATATCAGTCAGAGCGGGAACGTTGCACAGTTCGACAGGCTCCTGAGTCAGCAGGGCGGCCGTCATCAGAACGAGTGCGGAATTTTTCGCACCACTCACTCGGAGGGTTCCACCTAGTGCATGGCCACCCTCTATGGCCAGATGCGGCTTGAGAATCTCTTGAGACGCAGCCGCGACCACCACCATGTCCGGTTTTATGAGGCTTTACACACGCAGTTTGCATAGAGAGGATGAGACCGTCTAGACGGCCGGCCCTGAAACTGGATTGAGACCCTTCGCGATCTCCTCGGGAATTGTGGTGTTGATGGCGTATGTTTTGTTCGTCGCGTTAGCGGCACGCCAGCGGATGTGGCGGAATTGGTAGACGCGCTAGTTTCAGGTACTAGTGGTGGCAACATCGTGGGAGTTCAAGTCTCCCCATCCGCATTAGTTTGTTCGACGACAGGTTGACCAGGTCACCATGATCGTCCTCAAGATCTCAAACGCCTCTGAAGTGGTGGCATCAAAAGTTGGGCGTTTTCTTGAGCGTTTAACTCCCGATGCCATCGACCAGAATGCCGTTGAGGATCAAGTGATCAAAAAGCTGGTGGAAAACCTGGCGGCTGAAGGCATAAAAGGTGAAATTGCTGCTGTTCAGGGTGTTGATTTCAACGGTGAGGAATTGTCATTGCATGACGGATTAAAAGTTCGGAAGCAGGCCAGTTTCTGAGTCACGCTGTGATTCGCCCTGTTTCAGACCGTCCGCTGATTAGTAGCCGTCGCAATCCACTGGTGAGGCGGCTGCGTCAACTTGCAACCCGGCAGGGGCGTCTTGACGAAGGAAATCTGCTTCTGGAAGGGACTCATCTGCTTCAGGAGCTCGTCGGTCTGGACCTGCGACGACTCGAATTGTTCGCAACTGAACCTTGGCTCGAGGGCCATCGTGATTTGATCGAGCGCCTGCCAGGTGAAGCCTGCATCCAGCCGGTGTCCGATGAGGTGCTCAAGGCTGCACTCACCACGGTCCATCCCGATGGCGTCGCCGTGGTGGTGTCTCTCGAGGTCCTTCCGGTGGGCGATCATGCCGCTGATTTTGTGCTGGTGTTGGACCGGCTTCAAGATCCAGGAAACCTAGGATCACTTCTGCGCACTGCCTTAGCGGCAGATGTGCAATCCGTCCTACTGGCCTCGGGAGCTGATCCCCTGAGCCCGAAAGTCTTGCGGGCCTCAGCTGGAGCGCTGTTGCGGTTGTGCCATCGACGTTTTGGTCCCGCTGAGCAAGACGGCATCGATCAGCTGGTGCCTGAGCTGACGGCTTTGGCTGCGGCCGGTGTTCAAGTGGTGGCCACATTGGTACCTGAGGCCAGGGGGCCGCTGACACCGATTCCGTACTGGGAGCTGGACTGGACCAGGCCAACGGCCCTCGTCCTCGGGACGGAGGGNGCAGGNCTGCATCCNNNNCTNCAGGCNTGCTGCACCCATGCCGTCACNCTNCCCCACAGCAGCANGGNTGGANTCNCTGAATGTGGCNNCNGCNNCNGTTCCTCTCCTNNTGGAGCGNCGAAGNGCGACAATGACCGCCACATCGCAGCAGTTCGGGTGAGCGACGCCAGCTTCGACTTCGACGTCATCGTCATCGGTGCCGGCTATGGGGGCTTTGATGCCGCCAAGCATGCGGCGGAGCATGGGCTCAAGACGGCAATCATCGAATCCCGCGACATGGGCGGCACCTGTGTGAATCGCGGATGTGTGCCGTCGAAGGCTCTGTTGGCCGCGAGCGGCAAGGTGCGTGAACTCGCCGACGACAAGCACCTCGCCAGCTTTGGCATTCATGCGGCACCGGTTCGTTTTGAGCGCCAAAAGATCGCGGATCACGCCAATCAGNTGGTGCAGACCATCCGCGCCAACTTGACCAAGACGCTNGAGCGGGCTGGGGTGACGATCCTCAGGGGCGTGGGTCGCGTTGAAGGGTCCCAAAAAGTCGGCCTGCGCGAACCCAGCGGGGTGGACCGTGTGTTGTCTGCCAAGGACGTCATCCTTGCGACCGGCTCGGNTCCATTTGTTCCCCCTGGCATCGAAACAGANGGCCGCACCGTGTTCACCAGCGATGAAGCGATCAACCTGGAGTGGTTGCCCCGCTGGATCGCGATCATCGGTAGTGGCTATATCGGCCTCGAATTTGCCGACGTCTACACGGCCCTTGGTTGTGAGGTGACGATGATCGAGGCANTGGATCGGGTGATGCCCACCTTCGATCCAGACATCACCAAGATTGCCCGCCGACATCTGATCGAGGGGCGCGATATCGATGCCCGCTCTGGTGTGCTGGCGTCCAAGGTCACCCCGGGCTGTCCAGTNCAAATTGAGCTGGCGGACTTCAGCAGCCGTGAGCTGGTGGAAACCCTGGAAGTGGATGCAGTGTTGGTCGCCACCGGCCGTGTTCCCAGCAGCCAAGGATTAAACCTGGATGCCCTGGGTGTTGAGCTGAACCGAGGCTTTGTGCCGATTGACGATGCGATGCGCGTGCTGGTGAATGATCAGCCTGTTCCCCACCTCTGGGCCGTTGGTGATGTCACCGGCAAGCTGATGCTGGCCCACACAGCAGCGGCCCAAGGCACCGTCGCTGTCGACAACATCCTTGGCCATGCCAGAACGATCGACTACCGCAGCATTCCCGCTGCCACCTTCACCCACCCTGAAATCAGCTCCGTTGGCCTGACCGAGACAGAAGCCAAACAACTTGCCGAGCGAGAAGGCTTTCAGTTGGGCAGNGTGCGCAGCTACTTCAAAGCCAACTCCAAAGCGCTCGCGGAGTTGGACAGTGATGGCCTAATGAAATTGCTGTTCAACAAAACCAGTGGTGANGTGCTGGGGGCGCACATCTACGGCCTGCATGCGGCTGATCTGATTCAGGAGGTGGCCAATGCGGTTGCCCGACGTCAATCCGTTCAGCAGCTCTCGACGGAGGTGCATACCCATCCAACCCTCAGCGAAGTGGTTGAAGTGGCCTACAAGCAGGCTGCATCGCAGCTTGTGGCCTGAGTTGATCGAGTTTTTTTATTCCCCTACTTCCTGATGGAGATCCGTCGTCGTCCCCCCAATCCCAAGGTTCGCGTTGCGCACTTGGAATATGCGGTTCCCCATGACGAATCCGAACCGCGAAACATTCTGGAAAAGATTGTTTGGGCCAAGGATCGTGAGGTTGAGGCGGCTCGCCAGAAGGTGCCTCTCGACACGTTGAAGCAGCAGATCAGCACCCTGCCGCCCACACGGAACTTTTTCCAAGCTCTTCGTGATGCAGCGGTGAAGCCTGCCGTGATCGCTGAAGTGAAGAAAGCCAGCCCCAGCAAAGGGGTGATCCGAGAGGACTTCGACCCCGTGGCGATCGCGAAGGCGTACGCCGAGGGAGGTGCGAGCTGTTTGTCGGTCCTCACCGATAAAGCCTTTTTTCAAGGCGGATTTGATGTGTTGATCGCGGTCCGTGAGGCCGTGGAGCTGCCCTTGCTTTGCAAGGAATTNGTTCTCAGCCCATATCAGCTCTTCCAGGCCAGGGCCGCTGGTGCTGATGCGGTCTTGCTGATTGCGGCGATCCTCTCTGATCAGGACCTTCGCTATCTCAACAAGGCAGCCGCNGCTCTGGGACTGTGTGTGCTGGTGGAAGTGCACGATGCTGCTGAGCTCGAGCGTGTTCTGAGCATTGGTGGGTTCCCCCTGATCGGGATCAACAACCGGGACCTCACCACATTCGAAACAGACCTGGCCACCACGGAACGGCTGACGGCTGCCTTTGGTGATCGCTGCGCGGCTCAGAACGTCCTTTTGGTGAGTGAATCCGGTTTATTCACCCGCTCGGATTTGGATCGTGTTGCTTCCGCTGGTGCTGGNGCTGTTCTGGTTGGAGAGGCGTTGATGCGACAAGACAACGTCAAGACGGCTCTCGAGACCCTGATCCAGGCATGAGTCGAGTCGGTCCTGCAGAATTGTCGTCTTTGTTGGTGCGCTTGTGCTGATCAGCATCCTCACCGGATTTGCCGCCGGTGCCGTGCATGTTGTGGGCGGTGCTGACCACTTGGTCGCGATGGCGCCTTTTTCCCTGCGTCGACCTCTTCCTGCCTTGCGTTCCGGGCTGGCCTGGGGGGCCGGGCATTCAGCCGGTGTGATCGTGTTGGCTGCTCTGGCCATTGCGTTTAAGGACCTGGTTCATATCGAAGCGATGTCCGCTTGGGCTGAATTCCTGGTGGGGGTGGCTCTTTTGGTTGTTGGAGCCCTAGCTGTTCGAACAGCTTTCGGCCTTGAGCTCCACACCCACGACCATCACCACGACGGGTCATCAGCNCATCGTCATCTCCATCTCCATGTCCGCGGGCAGAGCGACCACCGTCGCCATGCCCATGCCGCATCCGGCTTGGGTCTCCTCCACGGTCTGGCTGGAGCCAGTCACCTCATTGCAGTCATCCCTGCTCTGGCCTTGCCCCCCCTCGGTGCGTTGGCTTATCTCGTGGCGTATCTGGTTGGTTCCGTCGCCGCAATGGTTGCTGTTGTGGCTGCGGTCTCCTTGCTCACCTTGAGCAGTGGTGCGCGTCTGCTGCCTCTTCTCGTGGGCTTAACGGGTGGTCTCTCCATCGTCACCGGGGCGGTTTGGCTGCAGAAGACCTCGGGCGTCGTGTTCTGACGTACGCCGTGACGGTGCCAATCAGGTGATNCCTGGGGATGAGTCCCAGCTGACGGCTGTCTGAGCTTTCNGCNGGGTTGTCGCCGAGCAGCANCAGNCCATCGCCCTCCATGCCTTGGAGGCGTTTGATCATGCGCACTTCAGGGCGATTGGGGTGTCGACTGACGACCACCGAACCGATGCTCGGATTCGCTTCACCCCGCTTTGCTGGTGCAATGAACACGCGATCTCCGGGTTCCAGGGTGGGGCGCATGGAGGCACCCTGAACTTGCATCAACTGTTTTTGCCCACAAAAAAGCAGCAACAGGTCCCATAGACCTGCTGCTGCAATTGGGGTTGGAGCCAATGGTGTGCTCAGGAAGCAGTCACCCAAGCGTCGCTACGACCCTTGGACTGCCAGAACATGCCGTGGATCTTTTCAACCGCTGCCATCAGCTCTTCAGCTTTGGCTTGGTCGATGTTCACCTTGCAAGCGCTGCAGAGTTTTGCTGCTTTCCAGAAGGTGTCGTGGAGGTCAGGGAAGGTGGCCAGGTGCTCAGGCTTGAAGTAGTCGGTCCAGAGGATCAACAGTTCTTTNTTGGTTTTCTGAGCTTCCTCTTCCTTGATGGCCACGTAACGNCCGAAGGTGTTGTTGTAGGCAGCCAGGGCTGCGGCATCACCCGCAGCAGGAGCTTCCATGCCCTTCAGTTTCTTGGTCATTGACAGCACCGCCTCTGCTGCCACACGGGCAGATGCGGGGTCATAGACGCCACAGGGACCATCGCAGTGAGCCTCTGCCACAGGTGCAGGAAGGGAACTGACGAGAGCGTTAAAGGCCGAGCGCAGCATCGGAACGAACAGAAGTTTGCGTGGTCTGAGCCTAACTGCGGGTCACTTCTTGATGTCGAGCAGCTCAACCTCAAAGATCAACGTGGCATTNGGTGGGATGACACCACCAGCCCCGCGGCTGCCGTAGGCCAGGTCGGAGGGAATGATCAGCTTGCGCTTGCCGCCGATTTTCATGCCTTGAACGCCTTCGTCCCAGCCCTTGATCACACGACCGGCTCCGAGGGGGAAGCTGAAGGGTGTGCCCCGGTCGTAGCTGGCGTCGAATTGGGTGCCGTCCTCGAGGGTGCCGCGGTAGTGGACTACGACGGTTTGCCCGGCTGTGGCTTCAGCGCCTTCACCAACGCTCAGTTCGGTGATGCTCAGGCCGCTGGCCGTGAGACGGGTGTCGGCGGCTTCGATCGGGCCACCGAGGGCGGAGGCATCAGCTTGGTTGGTGTCGGGTGCCATAGCGAACAGGGTGGGGTTGGGATCGGCTGGATCCAGCTCAAAGCTGGAACGTTGNGCTGTCTGAGCGGGTTCCGCGGCACGGGTCACCACAGCAGCGGGAGCAGGGGCGGCGTCGACGGTTGACGGTGCCACGACTTGGCTGACGAAGGCCAGCAGCAGGCAGAACACACAAATGCTCGAGCTGATCAGGATGTCGCGCACGACACACACGCAGGGGACTCAAATTCTGCCCTTTGGATGGTCTGCTTGGGATTCAGTCCACTCGATTGAGTTGGCGGACCTGTTGTTCCAGGCGATCGATGCGCCCNCGCAACTCGTCNAGTTCTTTCTGACTGGCCACACCAAGATCCTGCAGCAAGTTGTCGCGGTTGCGTTCCAGATTTCGCTCCGCTTGTTCCTCAAGTTCTGGGGTNTCGCCCCGCAATGCGCGTAAGACATCGTCCACCAGTGCCGAGGCCTGGGTGGGGTCGAGGCGACCACTGCTCACCCAAGACTGACTCACTCCCTTGAGCCGCTCGGCGACCAACGAGGTCGTTCCGAGGCCACGCAACAGGAGTTGTTGAATTGGATTTGCGCTGTCCATAACTGTTGGCATCGGCCTGCCGCCAGGATGCCGAGGACACCAACCACTGACCATGGGAGATCTCCGACTGGCGCCNGTGTGGCGTGCGGTCCTCGGTGGAGGCTTGGCCGGACTGGGACCGGCGGCGGCCGGACCATTCAGCTTGCTTCCGGGGCTGGTGTTGCTCTGGTCGGTGTCAAGCCGCCCCCGTCTCGCTGGGCTGTGGGGCGGGCTAGCGGTCCTCGTGAGTCATCGCTGGTTGTTGGGTCTCCATCCTTTGACCTGGATGGGTGTGCCGGCTGTTTTAAGCCTGCCGATCGCTGTTGGTTTGCTTCTGGTTTGTGCCTTTGCTGGCGCTGGGTTGTTGATGCTTTGGTCAGGGTTGGCGTGCTGGNTGTCCACTCGAGTGCGGCCGCTGGNGCAAGCGTTGTTGCTGTCGCTGCTTTGGGGGCTGGCCGAGGTGTGGCTCTCCGGCTCACCGATGTTCTGGATTGGACTCGGTGGAAGCCTGCTGCCGATGGATCCGTGGTTAGCGGTTTTGGCGCGATGGATCGGTGCCGGCGGATTAGCGGTTGTGGTGTTGCTGTGGTCCTGGGTCATCGTCAGGCGTCAAGTCGTGATGGCTGTGCTGTCGTTGGTGATGGCCCATGGGCTTGGTTTCTGGTTGCTTCACCACCAGGCCCCCATCACAGGCTCACTTGATCTGGCTGTTTGGCAGCCAGCCATTCCCACCCGCGAGAAGTTTTCCCGGGAGCGTCAACGGCGTTTTCCAGCTGCTTTGCAAGCGGCTCTGGATCAGGCAGCTGCTCGATCGGCGCCCTGGTTGGTGGCCCCAGAGGGCACCCTGTCCTCCTCCTGGAGAACACCTCTTCCAGAGTCGTCCACGGCATTGCTGAGCGGCGGTTTTCGCCAGGTTCGCGGTCAGCTCATGAGCAGCCTGTTGATGCTGCAGCCCGGCGGTGCACCGAAGCCGGTTCCACTGCTTGATAAACATCGTCTCGTGCCGATTGGGGAATGGATGCCCTCTGGTCTCACAGCCGGATTGTCTGCTGTGGGTGGCCTACATCCAGGCCAACCCTCGCGCTTCGTTGATGGGTTTTCGCCATCTCTTGCTTTGGCGATCTGCTACGAGATCAGCCATGGTCATGCCCTGGCCGAGGCGGTGGCTGAGGGNGGCCAATGGCTGCTNGCTGTGGCCAATCTCGATCCCTACCCCTTACAGCTGCAAGATCAGTTCCTGGCGCTGAGTCAGTTGCGTGCTTTGGAAACCAGCCGTGACGTGCTCTCGGTCGGGAACACGGGGCCAACAGCTGTGGTGCGATCCGATGGGGTGGTGGAGAGGCTTCTGCCAGCTGGTCAGGAGGGCGTTGCCACAGCGACCGTTCAGCTGCATGCCCAGATCACTCCCTACAGCCGTTGGCCCGATCGTCCGCTGCTGTTCATGCTGCCTTTGGTGCTGCTCTTGGTGCGGGTTCAGGGTTCCCGTTGAATCAGACCGCCGCCAAGGACGGTGTCTCCCGAATAGAACACGGCCGCTTGCCCTGGGGTGATTGAAAATTCGTCGTCGTCAAAGTCCAAGCGGCATCGATGGGGGCGCTCCCTTGTTCGATCGTCATCGGTCGGTTCCATCGGTGTGAGTTCGGCGTGGATCGGAGCACTTCGATAACGAACTTGAACCTCAACGTGCATCGCTGCTGCAGGTGGGTTGATCGAAACCCAGTTGACGGCTCCGACCGTGCATTGACGNCGGCCGGCTTCGGCACGGGGGGCCACGATCACACGATTCATGGCGGCATCGAGACGGATGACGTGGAGNGGTTCTTTCCAAGCCACACCAAGGCCGCGGCGTTGGCCGATGGTGAAGTGTTCGATCCCGTCATGGCTTCCCACGACAGTGCCATCGGTCAACACAATCTCCCCATCACGGGGTGGCAGGAAGGTGTCGAGGAAGGCTCGCATCGAGCCGTAGTGATCGGCCAGGCAGAGATCTTGGCTTTCGGGCTTTTCAGCAGTCCTTAGGCCAAAACGGGCTGCCTCCAGCCGTGTGTCGGGTTTGGTGAGTTCTCCGAGTGGAAAGACGATGCGCCCAAGGACGGATTGTGGAAGGTCATAGAGGAAATAACTCTGGTCTTTGTTGCGATCCATCCCCCGCAACAGCTGATGACGGCCACCGTCGCCATGGCGTGTTCGCGCGTAGTGCCCTGTGGCAATCCGCTGAAGCTGACGCTCTTGCTCGGCCCAACTCACCATCGGCCCGAATTTCACCGATCGGTTGCACTGCGAGCAGGGCAGGGGGGTGATGCCATCGCGGTATCCCGTCACCAGGCGCTCAACAATTTCCTGCTGGAACGTCTCACGGGTGTCGACGACGTGGTGGTCAATCCCCAGCTGCTCACAGATTCCAGCGGCGTCGACGAGACCTTCGGCACAGCAAGCGCCTTTCCCACTCATGAGCCAGAGGGTCAGGCCTTCGACATGCCAGCCGGCTTCAACCAGAAGCGCTGCCGTCAGTGAACTGTCAACGCCACCGGAGAGGCCGACTGCCACCCGATGCTCTCCAGGCCATTGGCGCAGGCGCTCCAGAGCAGCCCTGCCAGCGGCGGTTGGAGATGCACTGGTGCCCATGGCCGGCATGACGGTGTTGCTTCCATAGTGAGATCCCGCCGTCATGTCTGTGGCCTGGCCTCCGTTGGACCTGGACCACCTGTTGATTGATGCCGCTCGCATGCGGTCTCTGGATGCAGAGCTTTTGTCCAGTGGTCTGCCAGAAGCCGCGTTGATGGAGAAGGTGGGTCAGGCGATGGCTGCCCGACTGTTGCGTGAGCCGCAGTGGCTGCAGGCTGGGGTTGTGGTGTTGGTGGGTCCTGGCCACAACGGCGGGGATGGTCTTGTCGTTGCTCGGGAGTTGTTGTTACGCGGGATCCGGGTACGGATTTGGTGTCCTTTTGATGTCCGAAAGCCCCTGACGGAGTCCCATTACCGGCACCTGACCTGGTTGGGAGTGGAGTGCTGCCAACACGAGCCTGATCCAGCGGAGTCGACGCTGTGGATTGATGGGCTGTTCGGTGTTGGTCAGACGAGACCTCTCNCGTCATCGCTTGAAAGCTTGTTGTCCGATCGTGCTGACGCCCAGCCCAATGGCTTGATCAGTCTTGATGTGCCCTCGGGTTTGTGNAGTGATTCGGGTCATCCGCTNGGCCGAGTGGCCGCTGTGGCTCGATTGACGCTCTCTGTTGGTCTGATCAAGCAAGGGCTCTGTCTGGATCCTGCACGTCCCTTTGTGGGACTGCTGGAACGGGTCGATCTCGGTTTAGCGGAGAGACAACGTCAAGGCTTGGTTGNGACGCAGCCGAGACGATTTGACGGGGCGGATCTGGCATCGATGCCGTTGCCGCGTCCGTCTGCCAACGCGATGAAATATCAACGCGGCAGGCTTCTTGTGATCGCTGGCAGCGAGCGCTACCCCGGTGCCGGANGACTCTGCCTTCAAGGCGCCCTGGCGAGTGGGTGCGGAAGTGTGCAGGCGGTGCTCCCCCCCTTGATGGCGNACGGCCTCTGGGCTGTGCATCCGGAGGTGGTGTTGTTTGACCCTGCCGAGCGATTGGCCCACGACCGATTTGATGCGGTGGTGTTTGGTCCTGGTCTTGGAATGGATGGGCGGATTTGGCCTGCCTGGAAGGATCGGTTACAGGCTTTTGAGGGCTTGTTGGTGCTCGATGCCGATGGCTTGAATGCTCTGGCGGCAGATCCGCAAGGCTGGCGTTGGCTTCTGAACCGTGCTGGCCCGACGTGGTTGACCCCGCATCAGGCCGAATTCGGGCGACTCTTCCCCGAGCTGACGAACGACAGCAGCCTGGATGGGGCCAACAAGGCGGCCTCGATGACGGGCACTGTGGTGCTTTACAAGGGTGCGCACACTGTGATCGCTGATCACCAAAGCCCTGCCCTTGTGCTGGATGGCACCACNGCAACGGTTGCCCGCACGGGGCTCGGCGATGTTCTCGCGGGATTTGCTGCTGGTTGGGGAGCTCTCAGTGGTGCAGCCAACAGCTCCGTGACTCACGCCACACTCGCTTCAGCTGCCCTTCTGCATGCAACGGCTGCTGANCGCTCAGGAGCCAGTAGTGCCAGTGTGATCGCTGAATCGCTNGCGCGGCTCACCCAGCAATTGTTGAAACAAGATCAAAAGATTTGCAAATGAAGATTTAAAGGATGTCCGATTTGTATCAAATGCACTTCTCCTTTGCGTTACGGAGAAAAATCAGCATTTCGATATCTTTTGACAGCTAAAACGTTGAATGTTTCGATTTCCTCGTTCAAATCTGAAAGGTTGTTGAAAGCACTTCGCTTTTTTGATTACCCATAAGAAAGTCATTGCACCTTCTCGATGGGTGCCATGGTCTCCTCCGCAGCAAAGCCCCTCGACAGCCAGCGCCGGCGCAGCAGTGATCCGGTCAGCTGGTACTTGAGCACCATTGGTCGAATACCGCTGCTGACTCCCTCAGAGGAAATCGAACTGGGAAATCAGGTGCAAGCCATGATGCAGTTCACCGAAGATGGTTCGAGGGAATTTGATGAAGCGTCCTTAACAACCAAGGATCGTCGGATGTTGCGGATTGGACGCCGCGCCAAAGAGCGAATGATGAAGGCAAATCTGCGCTTGGTTGTCAGCGTTGCCAAGAAATATCAAGGCAAGGGTCTTGAACTTCTCGATTTGATTCAGGAAGGTTCACTCGGATTAGAGAGGGCCGTTGAGAAATTCGACCCAACCCGGGGATACAAATTTTCGACTTACGCCTTTTGGTGGATTCGTCAAAGCATGACCCGAGCCATTGCTTGTCAGTCACGCACGATTCGCTTGCCTGTTCACTTGAGTGAGCGCCTCACCACCATCCGCAAGGTCAGTCTCGATCTGGCTCACAAATTGGGAGCGATGCCCAGCCGCGTTGAGATTGCGGAAGCCATGGACATCCCNCTTGAGGAACTGGATTCCCTTCTNCGTCAAGCTCTCACGACGAGCAGCCTCGANGCACCGGTGAATGGTGAGGAAGGTCGCAGTTTCCTGGGGGATCTGATTGCAGACAGCAATTTGGATGAACCCCTTGACGTCGTCGAGCAGCGGATNTACCACGAACAACTCGGTCGTTGGCTCAGTCACCTCAGCGAACAGGAGCAACACGTGTTGCGCTTGCGCTTTGGGTTGGATGGCAACGAACGCCACACCCTCGCCGAGATCGGTCGGTTGATGGAGGTTTCGAGGGAGCGAGTGCGTCAGGTTGAACTCAAGGCCTTGCGCAAATTGCGCAATCTCACCCGACGCTTACCCAGCGGAATCTGANCTCTGGTGTCAGTCTTCCGCCCAGATGTAACGGGTCAGTTCCGAAGGGTCTGGCTCTGGAGCTGAGAGCGCGAACTCGACGCAGTCCTCCACGATTGTGCTGATCTCCTTTTCAATCCCTCTNAGTTCATCACTGGACGCCAGACCGGCTTCGGTGAGATCTTTTTCCAGGGCTTTGAGAGGATCGCGTTTTGCCCAGAACTGCTTTTCTTCCTCGGCTCTGAGCTCGTCCGGATCGGCCAGGGAGTGGCCTCGGAAGCGATAAGTGAGGCACTCGAGCAAGGTTGGACCTTCTCCTGCGCGGGCGCGTGCGACGGCACGTTCTGCTGCGGCTCGAACAGCCAGAACGTCCATCCCGTCAACTTCTTCCCCCGCCATTCCGAAGGAATTGGCTTTGCGCCAGATCTCTGGATCNCTGGTGGCGCGGTCGTGGGCCATGCCNATGGCCCATTTGTTGTTTTCGACCACGAAAATGATCGGCAGCTTCCACAGCTGCGCCATGTTCAGGCATTCAAAAAATTGACCGTTGTTGCAGGTTCCATCTCCAAAGAAGGCTGCAGTGACGGCATCGCTCGATGAATCCCCGAGGGCATCGCGCTTGTAACGGCTGGTGAAGGCAGAACCAAGGGCAACGGGAATCCCTTCAGCGATAAAGGCAAATCCGCCCAAAAGATGGTGTTCTTTCGAGAACAGGTGCATGGATCCACCACGACCCTTGCTGCAGCCGGTTGCTTTGCCGAACAGCTCGCTCATCACTTCGCGAGCGGGAACCCCGGCACTCAAGGCGTGGACATGGTCGCGATAGGTGCTGCAAAACCAGTCGTGTTGGCGCTTCATTGCACCGATCACGCCGGTGCTTACCGCCTCTTGCCCGTTGTAAAGGTGAACGAAGCCAAACATCTTGCCGCGGTAATACATTTCCGCGCACTTGTCCTCGAAGCGACGCCCCAGGGTCATGTCCCTGTACAGCTCGAGACCGGTGTCCCGATCGACCGTGGCTCGTTGGGTTGTGACCAGTCTTGAAAGACGCTCAGCGTGAGGGCCAGCTCCGGTCACTGAACTCGTTTGAGCGGACTCGACCGCGAGGTCCTGACCCATGACCATCGTCATTACAGGTGGCAACTGTAAGGGCCGGTGGACGGGGATTAGTCAAAACCCCAGACAGTGACTAAAGTTCGCTGCTAGTGCTTCCGGTGTTGGTGGATCTACCCATCGATCATTTCCGACTGTTGGGTGTCAGTCCGTCTGCCAATCCAGACGCGGTTCTGCGCAAACTTCAGGCTCGTTCAGATGCGCCTCCTGATCAGGGCTTTACCCACGACGTGCTTCGGCAGAGAGACGAACTGCTGAGACGCTCAGCCGATCTTTTGGTGGATCCTTCCAGCCGTGCTGACTACGAAACCACTCTGCTGGCACTGAGCGAATCGCACCCCGGCGACACCGTCGGTCTTGAACTGTCCCCCAGCCATGAAGTAGCGGGTTTGATCTTGCTGTGGGAAGCCAATGCAGCCCTGGAAGCGTTTCATCTCGTCCGCCAAGCCCTTCAACCACCTCAAGCCCCAGCACTCGGTAGCAGTCGGGAAGCGGATCTCACGTTGTTGGCGGCTTTGGCCTGTCGAGATGCCGCACTCGATGAACAACGCCAACGCCGCTATGAAACGGCAGCTCATGTGCTGAAGGACGGCATCGAATTGCAGATTCGAATGGGCAAACTTCCTGACCAGCAGGCTGTTCTGCAGGACGACCTCGAGGCTTTGACGCCTTATCGCATTCTCGATCTCGTCAGTCGGGATTTGGCTGAGCAGGATGCCCATCAGCAAGGGCTGGTTCTGCTCGACAAGCTTGTGGTCGATCGCGGTGGCCTTGAGGGTCAGGGCGATGGCGATGGCGATTCGAGCTCAGGGCTCTCCCAGGCTGACTTTGAACCGTTTTTTAAGCAGATCCGTCGCTTCCTGACGGTTCAAGAACAAATTGACCTTTTTGGTCGTTGGTTCTCCCAGGGATCGGTTGAAGCCGGTTGTCTTTCGGTGTTTGCGCTAACCGCTGCAGGGTTTTCACGTCGAAAACCAGAGCGGCTCGAGGAGGCCAGGGATCTGTTGATCACCTTGTCGGCCCCGGATCTCGATCCGATGCCGATGCTCGGCTGCCTCGATCTCCTGCTGGGCAATGTGGCGGACGCCAGCCGCCATTTCGCATCTCTACAAAGCACCGAACTTCAGAACTGGTTTGAGAACCACCAGGGAGATCAACTCGCAGCTCAATGTGAGTACTGCCGGGCTTGGCTTGAACGTGATGTACTGCCCGGTTATCGGGATGTGGAAGCGACTGGCATCGACCTCGATGCTTGGTTCGCCGATCGCGACGTCCAGGCCTATGTCGATCGTCTCGATCGCCAGGCAGCGCGGCGTGCTGGTCCTGCAGACGAAGAGGGAGGCTTCAGCTTGACGGATCTGTGGACTCCCACGGACTCCGCGCCAGGCCCATCGGACGACGTAGCCCAGTCAGAGGAGATCGATGAAGACCAAGTCAGTTGGTCGGATGCTCTGCAGAACTTGTTTCTCCAAGTACGTCTTGTATTGAGTCGGCGTTCGGTTCAGGGTGTTGGTGGTGCTGTGGTGATTGCAGGGCTGGCCATTGCCGTGGTCGGTCTGTCGCGATCCGATGGGCCGTCGCCAGACAAGGTTGAACCGGTGGTTGCCTCTGCGCCAGCGCCGGACCCCGTTGAACCCCAGACGCCGCCGAAACCGGAACTGAAAGCCGAACTGCGCACGCCAGCTGTAGTTGCTCCTTTGACCGCTGATCAGCCCACCCTTCAGCAGTTGCAGACCATGGTTCAAGCCTGGCTGGATGCGAAAGCTCGGCTGTTGGCCGGTGATTCAGCCGATCTAACCGTGGTTGCTAGAGATCGATTGCAAACACGTGTGGATGACCAGCGCGCTGCTGATGTTGCGGCTGGCCAGCATCAGGTCATCGACGCCATGGTCACCTCTGCTGAACCTGTGAGCGAGGCGGCCAACCGCATCGAGATTCGCGCTGAGGTCGAGTACAACGATCGAACGATTGATGNCAACGGTGCTGTGGTCGCCGAGACCGCGCCGACTTCGCTCACGATTCGCTATGTGTTCGGTCGCGATGGGCAGCAGTGGAAGTTGCACGAGTACATCGCTGACTAATGGGCCGCTGAGAGGCGGCACTTTTACGATCTATCCACTGAACCTTCAGCATCTTCTCCATGTTCGATGAGCTTTCAGCCCGCTTTGAAGATGCGGTTAAGGGGCTGAGAGGCCAGGACAAGATCAGCGAGACCAATGTCGACTCNGCCCTGAAGGATGTCCGTCGGGCGTTGCTGGAGGCTGATGTCAGCCTCCCGGTCGTCAAAGATTTCGTCGCTGATGTGAGGGAAAAGGCCGTTGGTGCGGAGGTTGTCCGCGGCGTCAATCCCGATCAGAAGTTCATCCAAGTTGTCCACGAGCAGTTGGTTGAGGTGATGGGCGGCGATAACGCCCCTCTCGCCAAAGCAGATCAGGCACCAACTGTGGTGTTGATGGCTGGCCTGCAGGGCGCCGGTAAGACAACGGCGACAGCCAAGCTCGGGTTGCACCTTAAAGATCAGGGCCGTCGCGCCTTGATGGTGGGCGCCGATGTCTATCGCCCAGCCGCCATCGAGCAGCTCAAAACGTTGGGGGGGCAGATCGGGGTAGAGGTGTTCAGTCTGGGGACTGAGGCCAAACCCGAAGACATTGCTGCGGCCGGCCTGGCCAAAGCCAAAGATGAAGGGTTCGACACCCTTCTGGTCGACACCGCAGGCCGGCTTCAGATCGACTCCGACATGATGGATGAGATGGTGCGCATTCGCACCGCGGTCCAGCCGGACGAAGTGCTGCTCGTCGTGGATTCGATGATCGGCCAGGAGGCGGCGGAGCTCACGCGAGCCTTCCACGACAAAGTCGGCATCACAGGCGCTGTGCTGACGAAGCTTGATGGAGATTCGCGCGGTGGTGCGGCTCTATCCATCCGCAAGGTCAGCGGTCAGCCGATCAAGTTCATCGGCACCGGCGAAAAGGTGGAAGCCCTGCAGCCGTTCCACCCCGAGCGGATGGCCAGCCGCATCCTTGGGATGGGCGATGTGTTGACGCTGGTTGAGAAGGCCCAGAAAGAGGTNGAACTGGCCGATGTCGAGAAGATGCAGAAGAAGCTGCAGGAGGCGACGTTTGACTTCTCGGACTTCCTTCAGCAAATGCGTTTGATCAAGCGCATGGGATCGCTGGGTGGCTTGATGAAGATGATTCCTGGCATGAANAAAATCGATGACGGGATGCTGCAACAGGGTGAGCAGCAGCTCAAGCGCATCGAGGCCATGATTGGTTCGATGACGGTGGCTGAACGAAATCAGCCCGAACTACTGGCGTCCCAGCCGTCACGCCGTCGTCGCATTGCTTCCGGTTCTGGTCACACCGCCGCGGAGGTGGACAAGGTGCTGGCGGATTTCCAGAAGATGCGTGGCTTCATGCAGCAGATGTCTCGCGGAGGAATGCCAGGGATGCCGGGAATGCCAGGGATGCCGGGAATGCCTGGGATGGGCGGCATGCCTGGGATGGGAGGAATGCCAGGCATGGGTGGTCCTGGAGGCATGCCCCGTGGAGGCGGTGGAGCACCACCGAGGCGTCAGCGCCCGGTCAAAAAGAGGAAGGGCTTTGGGGAGCTCTGATCACGCCGCCAGGTATGGTGGTTGTTTGGCAGTGATTTCCACTGCTGGAACGTCAACTCCCTTTACTCCAAGGCCACGATGATCAAGCTCCGCCTGAAGCGGTTCGGCAAGAAGCGGGAAGCGAGCTTCCGTCTCGTGGCCTGCAACAGCACCTCCCGTCGGGATGGCCGTCCGCTGCAGGAGCTTGGCTTCTACAACCCACGCACGAAAGAGACGCGTCTCGACACCGAGGCCATCCGTGAGCGCTTGGGACAAGGTGCTCAGCCCACAGANGTGGTCCGCACCCTTCTTGAGCGTGGTGGTCTTCTCGAAAAAACNACGCGTCCTGCTGAAACGATTGGCAAGGTGAAGCAGGCTGCCAAGCGCGAAGCCGACGCCAAGCAGGCTGCGAAAGAAGCCGCTGAAGCGAAGGCTGCCGCTGAGGCAGAAGCCAAGGCTGGTGATGGCGATGCTGCCGAATCCACCGAAGCCTGATCCACGACGTGTCTGACGACGGCGATCTCGGCCGCTTCGTTCTCGACCTCCCTGATCCCGACGCAGCTCTCGCTCTGGCTGGAGAAGCGGAATCAACCCTGCATCGCCTGGAAGCACTCACTGGTGCTTCCCTGGTTTTGCGGGGTCTTCAATTGGTGATCACGGGGCGATCTGCTCAAATCGAGCGCGCAGCCGCTGTNGTTGAGCTGGTTCGGCCGATTTGGCAAGACGGTCAAGCCGTCTCGGCCGTTGATCTTCAATCGGCATTAGGTGCTTTGAACACCGGGCGTGGTGACGACCACGCGGCGATGGGTGAGCAAGTCCTGGCGCGCAGTCAGAAAGGCAATTTGTTGCGCCCCAGGACGCTTCGACAGAAGCGCTATGTCGACGCGATGGAACGCCACGACCTCACATTTGCGCTTGGTCCGGCGGGTACTGGCAAGACGTTTCTGGCCACGGTGTTNGCCGTTCGCATGCTCACTGAGCGCAAGGTTGAGCGTCTTGTTCTGACGCGCCCAGCTGTTGAGGCCGGCGAGCGTTTGGGTTTTTTGCCTGGTGATCTTCAGCAGAAGGTGGATCCCTACCTCCGTCCTCTTTATGACGCCCTGCATTCGCTGCTGGGCGCCGAGAAAACGACTGTTTTGCTCGAGAAAGGGGTGATTGAAGTCGCCCCTTTGGCCTACATGCGCGGCCGAACCTTGAGCGATGCATTTGTCATCCTCGACGAAGCGCAAAACACCACTCCCGCTCAAATGCGGATGGTGCTCACCCGCCTCGGAGAGCGCTCTCGCATGGTGGTGACTGGCGATATCACCCAAGTTGACCTGGCACCCGGACAACTCAGTGGTCTTGTCGAAGCATCGGATGTGCTCGATGGCGTTGAGGGTGTTGCGGTCTGTCGCCTCACCTCAGCTGATGTGGTCCGTCATCCCTTGGTGCAGCGGGTGGTGGAGGCTTATGCCAAGCGGGATGAGCGCAAACTCGTCAAACCACGGAATCGATCGTGAGATCCGCACAGATCTTGACGCCAACCTCTTGTCATCGCTGGCAAAGTGTTGGCAGTGATCTCTGTTCTGGTCGATATGCCAGCCAGTAGTAATTTCCAGGAAGCCATCCGCGAGGCACAGTCCAGTGCCCTGGTTGGCCCCAACGTTGTGAACAAAGCGCTGCCCTACGTGGGTGGCGGCATGGCTCTGACGTCTGTTGGTGTCATCGGCGGATTGTCGATGATGGCGACTCCGCTCTTTATGCCCCTGTTCTGGGTGGCGTTGATCGGCAACCTTGTGCTGTTCTTCGTGGCGCAGAACGTTGCTATTAAGGGCAACAACGCGACCGCTCTTCCTCTGCTTGCGGTCTANAGCTTGCTCACGGGCTTNACCCTCAGCGGTCTTGTCGCGATGGCGGGTGCTGTCGCTGGCATNGGTGCCGTTGGTACGGCTGCTCTTGCCACGGGGATCACCTTCGTGATCGCCTCCATCGTTGGACGTCGCATGAGCGATTCGGTGGGTCAGGCCTTGTCTGGTGTTGTGGGCTTGGGTCTGGTTGGTTTGATCCTGGCCATGGTGGTTCAGTTCGTTGGCGGAATCTTTGCTCCGGCGATGTTCCACGGCACCAGCTTCGAACTGATGATTGCAGGCTTCGGCACCGTGCTGTTCGTCGGAGCGGCGTTTGTGGACTTCTACACAATGCCCCGTGCTTACAGGGACGATCAGTACTTGGCTGGTGCTCTCAGCATGTATCTGACCTACATCAACCTGTTCATCTTNATTCTNCGCTTGATCATTGTTTTGAATAGCGGCGGTCGGCGCGACTNATCAAGGTTCGNGCTTCAAGTCTTGTTTGCCCCGGCTAGACCGGGGCTTTTTTTGTGGGCTGTCAGTCATCGGCGACGGCGTAAACGCTGTCGCAAATTGCTCCACGTTGCTCGGCGTCATAACCCCATCGACTCAGAAAGGCTGCGTCGTCCCCCTGGTTGACCAGCGCAGCCTCTAGCAACTGCTCCAGTCGTTCTTTCACCAGGCTTGGTTCAAGCAGTCGTAATAGTTCGGTGCAGCGTGCTGATACCCGCTCTGATCCTGCCTGTTGGCTTGAATCACCACTGCGCCGATGGGCAACGACCATCGCGGTGCTCATCGCCAGGTTGCGAACACTGAGATCCACCACCCCCCTTCCGGCTTGCCGCAACTGACCGACGACGGCATCGGGAAGTCGGTCCATGAGAGCGCTGTCGCCAGCCAGGCTGACCACGAAGAAGCCGCGTGCACCATCCCGGCTCATCACCATTTCGCCGACACGGTCGGCCAGAACTTCATCGCTGATTTCTTCGTTGTCCCATTGCTGCAGCCAAGCGGCTGTGATTTCCATTGCCTGCTGGAAGCTTGGCTGCTGATTCCCCATGGCCACGCCACTTCTCTTTGGCCAGGCTATGGGCAGGGTTGCTCTCAGCGGGGAACCCTGTTCAGGCCGGTGGGAGCGTCGGACTGTGAGCGCGCAGACTGAGCTGATGCTTTCAACTCCCCTGCCGGAGGATTACCGCTCCGGTTTCGTCGCCCTGATTGGTCGTCCCAACGTGGGCAAGTCCACGTTGGTCAATCAGTTGGTGGGTGAGAAGGTGGCCATCACCTCGCCGGTGGCTCAGACCACGAGAAATCGCCTTCGCGCCATCCTCACAACAGAAGTGGCTCAGATGGTGCTGGTTGACACGCCAGGCATCCATAAGCCTCATCATCTGCTCGGGGAACGGCTGGTGCAGAGCGCCCGCAGTGCGATTGGTGAAGTGGATCTGGTGGTTCTGTTGTTGGAGGGCTGCGAGCGTCCCGGCCGGGGTGATGCCTTCATTGTCAATTTGCTTCGCCAGCAGTCTTTGCCGGTGTTGGTGTGTCTCAACAAATGGGACAAAGTNGCCCCAGAGCGGGAGGCGGAGGCCGAGGCGGCTTACGCCGACTTACTTGATGGCACGGAGTGGCCGTTGCATCGCTGTAGCGCGCTGTCGGGAGATGGCTGTCCTGATCTCACGGCNGTGATGGCCACGAAGCTGCCCCTCGGCCCGCAGTTGTATCCCCCGGACATGGTCTGCGACCAGCCAGAGCGGATCTTGCTGGGCGAGTTGATTCGCGAACAGGTGTTGCTTCACACCCGAGAGGAGGTGCCCCACAGCGTGGCCGTCACGATTGATCGCATCGAGGAGATGCCTGCCAAGGGGAAGGGCCAAAGCCGAACGGCTGTTCTGGCCACAGTTCTCGTGGAACGAAAGAGCCAGAAAGGCATTCTGATCGGGAAGGGGGGCGCCATGCTTAAAACGATCGGCCAAGGGGCCCGTTTGCAGATGCAGACGCTGATTGATGGCCCTGTTTATCTGGAATTGTTCGTGAAGGTGGTTCCTGATTGGCGAAGCAAGCCCGCTCGCCTCAATGAGCTTGGTTACAGCGATTCAGGTCGCTAAATCGACAGGTTTGTCTCCAAGATTGTGAACAGCGCTGTGATTGGTGAACGAATCGAGTTCGTTCATCCGTGAACCATGCCTCCTTAAACAAGGAGGCATGGTTCACGGATGAAACCTTCATCTGATAAAGAAATTTTTATCGAGAGAACGATGGCATCAATCTTTATTTGCTCTGAGCTTGGTCGTTTTCCTGAATGACAGGTGCCCAGCCCAGACCCTCAAAATACTTAATCTTGATACGCTCACCCAGAATTACTGGCTCTTCCTTTTTGCAATCAATGGCTGTGAATTCAGATCTGATCATTGTTAAACCTCTATCTTTTGAGGCCGTGACCTCGTTCATGCACTATCGCCTTTGCTGACAATGTGTGGATTGAAAATGCGCGTGATTTTGCTGAGAGTTTTCTGAGTGTCAAAATTNACTCAAGATATTTCTTGCTTAAGACGTTTTTCTGTGATGCCAAAAGTATTGTCGTAAGGGTGGAGTTTGAGTAAGTCTTTTACGTAGATCGATTGTTACNTTCAATGAGTCCTGGTTTTTGGGGTGGACCCTTGGATTTCTTTTCGCTTAGCAATTGATGTGTCGGAAGTGTGTTGCGTAGGGGTAGCTGTATCCCAGCTCCATTTCTCGGATGATCTCTTCTGCTTTGTAGAGAGAGGAGGTCAAATGGCAGTGTTGATCGCCATCGCACACACGAAACTCNCCGGTCTCCAGTTTTTGGATGAAGGATCCTCTCGGCGTTTGGCCAATCAAGTCGGATGCAGTCGCCATCGATGCAGTGCTTCAACGGTGTTGTCATGGCTCTGGTCGTGCCAGCAAAGTTGTATTGCTTCCCACCGTTCTGGTGATATGTGTGGCTTGGGTGTGTGGGCTTTGATCCGAATTGGACGCTCTTGTCCTATCGAGCGTGGCCCCGTGCTGGGTTCTGGCTAAGTCGGAGAAGACTGATTAAATCGTTCGATGCGTCGTGTTGTTCCCCTCGTGATGGGCATGGCTGTCAAAGGTCTTTTGCTGTCTCCGTTGGCGATCGCCAAGGTTTCGAAGGAAAATGTCCGCGCTGTGAATGCAGCTCGGATGCGGGCTGAGGCGGTGAATGGCGGGTTGAGTAACTACCGCGCGGCCAAGTGCATGTACGCCACTGGCCAAGGTGGTGGCGACTGCTTAAAAAGTGACAGCGATGGCTTCGTTTTCGTCTTTGGCGGCGGTGCCCCTGGGTGGCAAGAAGCAGGTGAATCACCAACGGTGGAGACCGAAATTCAAGTGTCCGCTGATGGCGCGTCCATCGTTGATCTGACTTACAACGGCGCACCGCGATAGGGATGTCTCATCAGGCAGCCCAAGGGATCTTGGGCTTTTTTGTGTTCACTCTCTTGCCGAATGTGCAATAGAGAGGTACAAATGTATTGATTTGAATTTGGATGTCGGTGTCTAGCTCTCCCCTTGAGTCGCTTACACCTGCTCAGCAGGAGCTTTACGACTGGCTTGCCGATTACATCGGATCCAATCAGCACAGCCCATCGATTCGGCAGATGATGGCAGCGATGGGGTTGCGCTCACCCGCTCCAATCCAGAGCCGTCTACGCCACCTTCAGCAGAAAGGCTGGATTACGTGGCAAGAGGGGCAAGCTCGAACCTTGCAATTGTTGGGCAGTCTGACTGCAGATGCTGGCGTTCCTGTATTGGGCTCGGTTGCTGCAGGTGGCTTGGTGGAAGCTTTCGATGACGTTCAGGAACATCTGGACCTGGATCCGGTGCTGACGATGAAAGGGCTCTATGCCCTCACGGTAAATGGCGATTCCATGGTGGATGCCCACATCGCCGATGGAGATGTTGTGTTGATGGAGCCTGTGATCGATCCAAGGGCGCTGCGCAACGGCACGGTTGTGAGTGCGTTGGTGGCTGGGAGCGGAACAACGCTCAAGCACTTCCATCGTCAAAAGGATCAGGTGGTGCTGGAGGCGGCGAATACCGCCTACGAACCGATTGTTTTGCCTGCTGATCAAGTCCAGATCCAGGGCCGCCTGATTGCAGTCTGGCGTGAGGTCTGAGGCTTCAGCGGTGTATTATTTCCCACGTTGATGGACTTACTCGAAAGGGTTTTCCACGACTTGGGGCCATAGCTCAGCTGGTAGAGCACCTGCATGGCATGCAGGGGGTCAGGAGTTCGAGTCTCCTTGGCTCCATTGAGATCTCAGCCAGCGTCTAACGACGGTGAGTCTGATTTTTAAGTCCGATTTCTGCATTGAGCCTGATTGGCTCGTGCTGTCGGATGCGCCTTGGTTGGTGGCGCACAGCTTGCCAAGGAATGCTGGGGCTAGTACTTTTGACCCACGAACACCGGTGGTACTGGGTCGGCTTACTCGTCGGCCTGGGTGTGGTCAGGAACCATCTCGGATCCCGGAGTTCCTCAACAACGAGGTTCTCTGGTGCCTAAATCCAATTCACAAAAACTGAGTCTGCGCACTAACAAGTACGCAAAGCAAAGCCGGTTAGTTAGAGACGTCATCTGCCATTCCAAGTGGCAGTTCTCTCGCTTTCTTGAGCGGCTTGTCAGCGATCCATACGCGCCCAACCATCTCGATCGCATCGCTGATGGTGAGCCCGTGCTTCGCGATGCTCTCCGGAAAGCTGGTGTTGCTGGTCTGACCCGTGAGGAGCTTTGGGCCAAGCGTGATGACTACGTTGCGCTCCTAGAAGCTGGCGAAGAGCCCTACAGCAGCAAGCTGTACGGCACTGAGTACATCCCCGCTAACTGAGGTCGGGGCATGAAATCTGAACTGTGGCTGGCCACCAAACCAGCGTCGGAAGCTCTTGCTATTTCGACAGACACCCTCAAGCGCAGGCGTGAGGTTTGCGGTGGATTTTTGGAGGTTGGAACGCATTACGTTCCCGGCCCCACACTGAATTCACCGATCACCTGGTGCGTTGAGCGATGCCGTCAGGCATTTCTGCAACGCGGGATGCAGGTTCGCGGAGGGCAGAGCTGATGCCTGAACTCACATGGAATATCGGACAGGTTGAAGCGCAAGCAAAGAGATGGAAGGAGATGACTGCTGTCCTCTCCAACGACGCAGAACGCGTCGCTTGGTTGATTGATCAAATCTCTTTTTTGAGTGCCTCGCACATGCAGTTACAGCAGGTCTGCAAAGCGCACGCTGATGCACTTGTCTGCGTCATCAATAAAGCCGATGGCGTTGAACAGGTTCAGCTGATTCAGATGCAGGCAATCGCTGAACGACTTGAAGTACTGGAGCGGAAGTCATGAAAAAACCCCCTGCGTCAACAGGGGGCCAAGAACAAAAGACTGACTTCAACGCTACTGCGACATCCAGTAATGGATGGCCCGTAGCGTCAAAGTTCAGAACAACTTGGCCCTGGCAAGACATCGATGTCTCCACCACCAGCGCCTTGCTGCGGCAAGGACGCGAAGTCGGCTGGACTGCCGAGCATTGCCAACGAATCGCTGACGTTCACGCCCATAAATTCCCATTGGGCTGCTTGCTCTGGGAACGCGAGGCGAGGAGGGCTCGGCGATGACGGGTTCTCGTATTTATGACTCCTGGGAGGCAGAACAGGCTGCTAACGAGAAGGTGGCGGCTCTCGCTCGACGCTCTAGTCCTGATGAGCTGTTGGGCGAACTACTGCCACGGAGGGCTCAGAAAAAAGCCAATGCGGCGACGGTGATGGAGGTGCTGTCAGAGATGGCAGCACAAGGGCACGGATCGCTGCGCTGGAA
>NZED01000009.1 GCA_002690325.1 Synechococcus sp. ARS1019 | reverse complement strand
ACCGCTGAAAGCATCTAAGTGGGAAGCCCACCTCAAGATGAGTGTTCCCATGGGGTAACCCAGTAAGGTCACGGGAAGAACACCCGTTGATAGGCTCTATGTGGAAGTCCAGTAATGGATGCAGCAGAGGAGTACTAATAGACCGAGGGCTTGACCAACATTTTGGTTCTTGCCTGAAGAACAACAACTTTGTTGACCAGACGTTTAGCGAAAGCTGAGAAACCTATGCAGTTCTCAGGGTTCACACCCTTGAGAATGTTATCTATCCTGGTGCCCATGGCGGTGTGGAACCACTTCGATCCATCCCGAACTCGGTTGTGAAACGCATCAGCGGCGACGATATTTGGGGGGTAGCCCCCTGAGAAAATAGCTCGGTGCCAGGTAAAACATTTTCAAGACATCAATTGATCAGCTGATGTCTGAAGACATCAATGACCAATTGAGCAAAGAAACCACCTCNATATGAGGTGGTTTTTTTGTGCCCAGACCCACCCTTAACTCAGGTGCTGGGCCAGATCGCGCAGATTGCCGACCCACCGATGGTGTTTTGGATTCTGGTCAGGATTTCCAGCGCGTTTGCTAAAGAGTGTTTGCACTCCTGCTTGTTCGGCTGCATCGCATTCGTCGCCACTGTCGCTTACAAATAGGACCTTGTTGGGTTCAACGTGCATGGTTTGGCAAATTTGTGTATAGCTTTCTCTTGTCTTCTTGGGCCCAGTATGGGTGTCAAACCAGTGGCTAAAGAGTGCCGTTAAATCTCCGTTGTTGGTGTGTTGATAGAGCAGCTGTTGAGCCTCAATGCTCCCGGATGAATACACCGCTAACGTGAGCTTGTCTGCCGCCCATTGCTGTAAGCAATCTGCTGTCTCTGGAAAGAGGCGGCTCGTGATGTCGCCATCGATATATCCTTTTTTCCAGATTTTACCTTGCAAATCCTTTAAAGAAGTGGATTTCTTGTCAATGCTGATCAGGTGCAAAAAGTAGTCGCAAAGGTTCATTCTGTCTTCGCTGCTGTCGGTTAATTGCTGTTTTTGTGGTGACTTCTTGTGCCATTCGTGGTCATTGTTGTATTCATCCAGCGCGTTCTGCAAAATTTTTGCGATGCTGGCGTCTTGGTGGTTCTCTTCGACGAATTGGGTGATATTGGCGCTGGCGTAAGGGAACAAAATGTCGCTTACAAAGTTCACGGGACATGTTGTCCCTTCAATATCTAGTAGGAGGTGGCTGATCATCGTTTGGATTGGAGAAGAAGTTCGCGCCAATGAACGTCGAGAAGGAATTCCGTGATTTCCGTATGCCGTCGTGCCTCTTCAAGGGATGCTCCCCAGGTGTAGAGGCCGTGGCCCTCCACGAGCAATGAAAATGGTGCGTTCTTGAGCACCATTCGCCCCGCTTCGCTCAGTCGTTCAATGTTTTGATCATTCGCCAAAATGGGAATCGCAATGCTGGATTCGTGGCTGGTAATGCCACGCAAGCCTTTCAGCATTTCGAGGCCTGCAATGTTGACTGAGTGAGTTGCAGCGTGGTGGCGGGATAGCACCGTGGCGGTGACGGAGTGGGTGTGCAGAACGGACCCTGCGTGCATCTCATGGATCAACATCAGATGCAGCGCTGTTTCTGCGCTGGCTTGTCCTTGTCCTGCAACGACCAGTCCTTTGCCATCCACTTCAATCAGTTGATCGGTGTCAACTCGTCCTTTGTCGACGCCGCTGGGCGCCATCAAAATGCGCAGTGGATCTGCATCCAGAACCACACTGAAATTTCCTCCCGTTCCATCGCACCATCCCCGTTGCGAAAAGACGTGGATCGTGTCAACGAGCTGTTGCTGGAGGCTGTTTGTTTGGGTCAATGACGTCCGTCCCCCTAGTCCTCTATACAGGATTTAGAGACCGGTTTGGTTGTGGCTCTCCCATTGAGTCTGGAGTGGACCGGGTCCTCCCTCAGGCTGCTTGATCAGAGGCAACTGCCCCATCGGGTGAGTTTTCTTGAGTTGACGAGGTGGCAAGAGGTTGCCGACGCGATTGTGTCCATGGCCGTGCGCGGCGCTCCCGCCATTGGTGTCGCTGCTGCTTGGGGTGTTGTGCTCGCAGCAAGAGAGGGTGCTGTTCTTTCCGAAGCATTGGCGGGTCTTCGTGCTGCTCGTCCAACAGCCGTGAATCTGGGCTGGGCTCTCGACCGAATGGCTGAAGCTCTCGGTGTTCCATCGTCCTGTGCCGTTGATCAACTCGTCGCTTTGGCTTCCTGCATCGAGGCTGACGATCGTCGCCTTACGCAGGCCCTGGTTGATCACGGCGTGGGGCTGCTGCCCACGGGTTGTCGGGCTCTGCATCACTGCCATACCGGTGCGATTGCGACGGCAGGGGTTGGCACAGCTCTGGGGGTGATCGCTGCCGCCCACTCCCGCGGTGTCTTGCGACACGCCTGGCTCGACGAAACGCGCCCAAGGCTCCAGGGTGCTGCGTTGTCTGCCTGGGAACTCGGGCAGCTCAACGTGCCCTGCACCGTGATCGTCGATGGTGCCAGCGGCCTTTTGATGCGTCGTGGAGAGGTTGATGTGGTTTTAGTGGGATGTGATCGGGTTGCTGCGAATGGCGATGTCGCCAACAAGATCGGGACTTACAACCTTGCCCTTGCTGCTCGTGCCCACGGGGTTCCGTTTTATGTCTGCGCCCCTGGCAGCAGCATCGATCGTTCCACGGCCGATGGTGACGCCATCACCATTGAGGAACGCTCTGAGCAAGAGATCACGGCCATTGGCGGTGTGCCCATAGCGGCAGCAGACGTTCGTGCGTGGAATCCAGCGTTCGACATCACGCCAGCTCATCTGATCAGCGGAATCATCACTGAATTTGGGGTGTTGAGGGCGCCGTACCGCGCTGCATTGGCGGCATTGCCGCTTATGGATCAGCGTTGACAGCTGGGGCACCAGTGGGTGCTCCGGCCATTGTGTTTTTCCCGCTGGATGGTTTGGCCACACACACGACACGTCTGGCCTCCGCGTCGATACACCCAGGCCTGCCCTCCATAGTTGCCATTCACTCCTTCTAAATCGCGGAAATCGCTGAAGGTGGTTCCGCCAGCTCCAATGCTGGTTCGCAGCACCTCGACCAGGGATTTCTGCAGTCGATCGAGCTGCCCAAAGCTCAAGCTTCCGGACCGCGTGAGCGGATGAATCCCGGCTTGGAACAGGCTTTCATCGGCATAGATGTTCCCAACACCGGCAACGAGGGATTGATCCAGGAGGGCGGTTTTGATCGATCGCGTGCTGCCAGCCAGTTGTCGTTGCAAATACTCGGCATTGAAGTGGCCTTCGAACGGTTCCGGCCCCAGACGCGTTAGCCCTGTGATCACGGCGTGTGACTCCTGCCCTGGGGGAACCCACCACATTTCTCCGAAACTTCTGACATCAACGAACCTCAATTCCTCTCCGACTGGATTCCAGAAGCGAACCCGTGTGTGCTTGCAGGGGGGGGAGCTTGTCTCGTGCCACTGGAACTGTCCAGTCATTCGCAAATGCACACCCCAAACTCCCCGGTTGGGCTCGAGATTGGCCATCAAATATTTTCCGCGTCGAGTCCAGTCCCCAACCGTGGCACCGGTCAGCCCATCGCAAAAACTTTCAACCCCACCTGGACTGGCAACAGCCCGATCCCGGCAGACTTCAATTCGCTCGATTTCAAAGGAATGAAGACGGTCCGCCAAACCTCGACGAACCGTCTCAACTTCAGGTAGCTCAGGCAAAAATCAAGCGGGCTCGAGCTCGGATTCTGCGAAGTTGTTGGTGTTGATGCCGCCTTCCGAACCAGAGAAGCCGTTGTAGTTGACCTTCTCGAAACGAACCACGACTGGGTAGCGGATACCTGACGTGTCGATGGAGGCCACCTTGCCGACCTCGTTGTACCAATAGGACTCTGGACGCTTGATGCGCACCATGGCGCCGCGGGTGATCGCCATTACTGGGCCTGTAGGGATGCACTTGGGAGCGTATCTCCTGACCTGATGCACGAACACGCTGCGTCACAGAATGTCGTCCCTTGCTTGGTCGTCCCCATTGACTGGATCTGTTGTGCCTGATCAGCCCGTGCTTGAACTGGATCTCCCAGATCCAGAACAAGACGACATCAGCACGATGGAATTCCTGGCCCGCCTTGAGCAGGCCTGGGCCGTTTGTGATCGGTTCGATTTACAGACAGAGATTTGGCGTGGTCGCATCCTTCGCGCCGTTCGTGATCGCGAAAAACGAGGCGGTGAAGGGCGAGGAGCTGGCTTCCTGCAGTGGTTGCGGGAACAAGAAATCAGCAAAACCCGTGCTTACGGACTGATCCAATTGGCTGAATCTGCCGATGATCTCGTGGGTGGAGGGATGCTCGAGCAGGACAGCGTCAATCAATTCTCGAAACGCGCCTTCATGGAAACCGCTCAGGCGTCTCCAGAAGTGCAGGTCATGATTTCAGAAGCGGCCAATGAGGGGCAAGAGATCACTCGAAAACAAGTTCGCCGCCTGACCGACGAGTTCACCGCAGCGACGAGCCCATTGCTGCCGGAAGAAATCCGGCAACGCACCCAGGAAAACCTTCTTCCCTCGAAGGCGGTGGCTCCCTTGGTCCGCGAACTGGCCAAGTTGCCCGATGAACAGCAGGATGATTTCCGCAAGGTGCTTCAGGACGAGCCTGAGCTGGATCGAATTAAGGACGTGACCAGCACGGCGCGATGGATCACGAAGGCGACGGAGGCTGGGATTGCTGTTCGAGCGTTTCAGCAAGGGGAGTTGAATCTTGAAAAGGCGATGCAGGAGGCCTTGCGGTTGGATGCCCTTGGGCTGCTGGCCGATGCCGTCGGCCAGGCCCAGGCCTTGGAAGCATCGGTGCTGAAGCTCCATACCTCCTGGCGGAGGCTGAGTGGGCTTCAAGAGCGACTCTGGGTTGAAAGCGGCAGCAGTACCCCGTATTTACGCGACGTGCTGACCGCGCTTCAAAGCTTGAGTGGTGTGACGATGCGCGTGTCCCTCGGCGAGTTGGCAGGTGGGAAACGGGTCCGCTTGCAGATCGTGGAGGAGTCGCCCGATCAACTCGATCCACCTGCGGTGGGGTGACCCCAGATCTGGTGTCGTTATTCTTTAGGCACCATGGATAGTGCTGTTTGGAGACTCTGGAAGCCGCCCTTCAGCATCATTTTGGATGGTCTGCTTTTCGGAGTGGTCAGAGAGCCGTTGTGGAAGCTGTGCTCGAGGGCAGGGATTCCCTTGCCGTTCTCCCCACCGGCGGCGGCAAATCCCTTTGTTATCAGCTTCCAGCTCTGATTCGAGGAGGGCTTGTGGTGGTGATTTCGCCACTGGTGGCCCTGATGGAAGATCAGGTTCTTCAACTGCAGCGTCGCGGGATTGCTGCGGCCTGTCTGCATGCAGGATTGCCACCAGAGCGGCGTATGCAGGCGCTTGCCAAGTTGCGGGATGAGTCGCTGCGGTTGCTCTACCTGGCCCCCGAGCGTCTTCAAGGGGAGGCGACGCGGCAGATGCTTGAGAGTCATTCTGCTGAGGGCCGACTAGTGGCCTTGGCAGTGGATGAGGCCCATTGCATCAGCGCCTGGGGCCATGATTTCCGGCCTGATTACCGACGCCTCGGTCAGATTCGTCGTTTGTGTCCCGGCGTGCCAATGCTCGCCTTGAGCGCGACAGCTGCGCCACGGGTGAGAGCCGACATCATTCGCTTGCTCGATCTTCGTAGCCCGATGGTGCAGGTGAGTTCCGCACGGCGGACCAATCTCCGTTACGTCATGCAGCGTCGACCGAAGGACCCAATGCCTCAGGTGCTTGAGGCGCTTGCTGCATCTCGAGGGGCAGCTCTGGTGTATGCCCGCACCCGTCGTTCTGTTGAACAGTGGGCTGAGCGGCTTCAGCAACACAACATCCCGGCAACGCCGTATCACGCCGGTCTGGATCCAGAGGCCCGGCACCAGGCTTTGACGGACTTCCTGGGTCAAGAGCGGCCTGTGCTGGTCGCAACTGTGGCCTTTGGCATGGGCGTTGATCGAGCCGATGTCGGCCTTGTTTTGCACCTCGACCTTCCCTCAACCCCCGAGGGGTATCTCCAGGAATCCGGTCGAGCCGGCCGGGATGGAAAGCCCGCGGATTGTCTTGTGCTGTTCTCTCCAGGGGATCGAACCAGCCTCGGCTGGGCGATGCAGGCGTCCCTTCGCCGTGGCGGTGATGATGCCGAGCAACGACGTTTGGATCTGGCTCAACAGCAGCTGAGGCGGATGGAAGCCGTTGCTGAGGGAGGGTTATGCCGAGAGCAAGCTTTGCTGCTCTCGGTTGGAGAGTTTTCCAGTCCCTGCGGTCGCTGCGACCGTTGCACGAGTCCATCCAAGCGAAAGGACTGGTCACCCCAGGCACAGGTCCTCCTCAGCCACTTGGTGGATCAGGACGGGACCGACATGCGTCGTCTTGGCGACTACCTCTCTCTCCATGAACCAGGCCGAAGCGATCGCTGGACGTGGTTGGCCCGACGTCTCGTGCAAGACGAGTTGATTCGTGAAAGCAATGACGGTCTTCAGCGGCTGTATGTCCGGGACAGTGGCCGTCGCTATGTCAACGACCCGTGGCCCTTGGACTACTGCGCCTAAATCAGGCCTTGACCTGACATCGATCCTTCAACAGATCTTTTTCAAACGAGCTTTGAGGCCCGGACCATTGCTTCCAGTTGCCATCGGCACCGGTGGCATTGAGCTTCCCGGCAGAGCAATTCACAGCGAGGTAAAGGGCTTGTCCCTGGGCATTCAATGTGGGAACAACCTCACTACCGCCCATCGTTTGCCAATTGGCCCAATCCACCTGCAGTGGACCGTAGGTCCGCCAGTCGGCTTTTTTGGCAATGACCTGGCTTGTCGATTGGGTGGTTGCGCTACGGGGCTTTGTCGCTGCAGCGACTTTTGCTGATTGCTTTTGGGTCGGGGTCTGTGTCGTTGTCGTTGGCGTTGTGCGCGACATGACACGCACGCTGGGCTGGGGTTGGCTGGATGCGCCGGTGGACGTCTCACTCACCGACTGAGACTCAAGGCTTGATGCCGTTGACGTGGACGTCGGACGACGCAGATAGAGGGTGGTGCCGACTTCGACTTTGTTGGGATCGCCCAGCGCGTTGATGTTGATCAGGCTGGCCACAGGCACCTGATAGGCCTTGGCGATCTGAGTGAGGGTTTGGCCCTTGGCAACCGTGTGCTGGGTGGCACCGGGAATGGCTTTGACGGCGACTGGTTTGAAGCTGGGCTTCGGCTGGACAGCATTGGTCGGCAGCTTGAGAACCTGACCAACTTCCACATGATTGGCATTCCTCAGACCGTTGACGCTCATCAGGTCACGGGTGCTGATGCGATATCGGCTCGCGATGCTGCTGAGACTTTCTCCAGCTGCCACTCGGTGACGTCCGGAGCCTGCTTCCGGGCCGGGGACGGTCAGACGACTCCCTGCTTCGAGGTAGTTGCCATTGCGCATCCCGTTCATCCGCATCAAGGCACCCACGCTGATGCCGTATCGGTCGGCGATATCGCTCAGCGTTTCACCTGATTTCACGGTGATCGTGGCTGCCTCCATTGATGTGAGGGGCAGCAGTGTTGTGAGAACGAGAGCGGCCAGACCGATCCGAATCATGCACCTCCAGCAATTGCCCGAACCATACGGTGCCTGACGCTGAGCGCCAGGGGGGCAGAGTGATTGCGGTGAAAGGGAAGTTCTTCGCCTGATTTCATCAGCCGGCGAGCCGACGCAGAACGTTGAGATCGACGCCGTAAGGCGGGTAGCGGAGCTTGAAATCAAAGCGGAATGGCCGCCTTAGGACGGATTTCGCATGACTGAAGGTTTCAAAGCCACTGCGACCGTGGTAGCTGCCCATGCCACTCGCCCCGACCCCGCCGAACGGCAGCTCTGGAACTCCGGCCTGCATCACGACGTCGTTAAAGCACACCCCACCGGAGCTGGTGGTCTCAAGCGTCTGCTGTTGCTCCCGCGCAGTGCCGCCGAATAAGTACAGAGCCAGTGGTTTGGGGCCTTGGCGGATCTCTGCGAGGGCGGTGTCGAAATCGTTGAGCTCAAGCACCGGTAGTAAGGGGCCGAAGATTTCCTCGGCCATCAACGGGTCATGGCGATCATGCACTTGGATCACGGTGGGCGCGATCCGTTGCTGATCTGGGTTGATCTCACCACCGATCAAAATGCGGCCATCTGCCCGCGCTGTGTCGAGGAGCGCTGCGAGGCGTTCGAACTGGCGCCTGTTGATGATTTGCCCCAGCTNATCAGACTCGAGTGGATCCTCTCCGTACATGGCCGTACGGGCAGAGTCCATGCAACTGAGGAGATCTTCTTTCAGTGAAGGATCGACCAATAAATGATCGGGAGCGATGCAGGTCTGTCCCGCGTTGATCCCTTTGCCCCAGATCAAGCGCCGGGCGCTGACGTCTAAATCAGCACCGGGCAGCACCATTGCAGGGCTCTTGCCTCCGAGCTCCAGGGTGACCGGAGTGAGGTGCGCTGCTGCTCCTTCGAGCACTTTGCGACCGATGGCTCCGCCACCGGTGAAAAAGATGTGGTCGAACGGCATCGCCACCAGGTCAGCGGCGACCTGTCCATCACCTTGAACCACTTGGACGACATCCGGTTCAAAGTGGCTGCCGATCAGGCGCTCGATCAACGCTGCCACCGACGAGGCATGTTCCGATGGCTTTAAGACAGCCGTGTTGCCAGCGGCCAGGGCGCTGATCAGGGGCCGCAAGGTCAACTGAAATGGATAGTTCCANGGGCCGATGANCAGCACACATCCCAGGGGCTCCCGGATGACCTGGGCTTGGCCTGGTTGCAGAGACAACGGCACCGAGACCTTGCTGGGGCGCATCCAGCGGCGGAGGTTGCTTTTGGTGAGCTTCAGCTCCTGACGCAGCGCGACGATTTCGAAGAACGCTTCGGTGGGCGGCTTGCCAAGATCGGCGGCGAGGGCGTCCAGGACATCCGTTTCATGCTCCTCGAGCAGGGTGGATAAACGCCCTAATTGCTCGTTGCGCCAGGACANAGGGCGCGTCAGACCGCGTCCAACGGTGTCTTTCATCCGGTTGAGCTGGTGGTTGCTGAAGCTCACAGGGGCTGACGTTCTGGCCTGTCGGGTCTAGCAGTGGTGCAGCGGCATCCGAGGGATGAAACCAGCGCTGCCGTGGTGGTCCGGGACCGTCATCTATCAACTGATCGTTCGCAGCTATTCCGATGGGAACGGAGATGGCATCGGCGATTTCAAAGGTTTAGCGGCCCGATTGCCCTATCTGCGNTGGCTTGGTGTCAAGACGTTGTGGCTGACGCCCATTTATCCCTCCCCATTGCGAGACGGGGGATATGACATCACNGATTTCAAGGGCATTCATCCCGACCTCGGGGATTTGGCCTCCTTTCACCGCTTTCTGACGGCAGCCCATGGCCAGGGCATGCGGGTGATNCTNGATCTGGTGNTGAACCACACCAGTGATCTTCACCCGTGGTTTCAACGCGCTCGTTGGGCTCCCCAGGGAAGTCCAGAACGGGATGTCTATGTGTGGAGCGATGACCCCCAGCGCTACAGCGATGCTCCGGTCTTGTTCCGCCACTTCGAATCCTCGAACTGGGAATGGGACTCCGTGGCGGAGCAGTACTACCTGCATCGCTTCCTCAGCCATCAGCCCGACCTCAACTACAACAACCCTTGGGTTCAGGAGACGATGCTGGAGGTCGTGGACTTCTGGCTGGANCGGGGTGTGGATGGATTCCGCCTCGACGCCGTTCCGTTCCTGTTTGAAGCNGAGGGCACGCGGTGTGAGGGGTTGCCGGAAACCCATGCCTTTTTGAAACGGCTGCGGCAGAGGGTGAACGCTCACGGACGAGAGGTNCTCCTGCTCGGCGAAGCGATTCAGCCTGTGGACGAGGCCGCGCCCTATTTGGCAGACGACGAACTGCATGGTGCGTTCAATTTTGTTTTGACAGCTCAGCTATTTGCGTCGATTGCCAGCGGAAATACCGGTCAGCTGCGGACGTGCCTGGATCAGGCTCAAAAGGCGGTGAACGGCCCACGCTGGGCGTTGCCGTTACGCAACCACGATGAGCTTTGGCTCGGGGATGGACATCTCATCTCCCAGGACGTCATCCAGACGATTCGGGTTGGTTTGCCTCAGGGACAAGGGCATTGGTTGAACTGGGGCATTAACCGTCGCTTGGCCCCGCTGCTGAACGGAGACCCGCGCTCCAACCGTTTGCTCCACGGTTTGCTGTACAGCCTGCCGGGCATGCCTTGTCTCTATTACGGCGATGAACTGGGTATGGGCGACTGGCCTGGGCTNCGCGATCGAGATCCAAANCGAACNCCNATGGCCTGGACACCGGCGAGAAACGGTGGATTNTCCACTGCACCGGATCCATTGCTGGTTCTGCCGCCGATTACGGCCCCTGGNTACGACTACCGCGTNGTCAATGTGGAGGTGCAGAAGCAATTGCCAGGCTCCCTGTTGAACTGGCACCGGCGCATGCTCACCTGTCGTCGACTTCTGCCCGCGCTGCGGCATGGAGATCTCCGGCTGCTGCCGAGCTCCCACCCTGGAGTGCTCGTTTACGTGCGTTTCACCGAGGCGATGACGGTGTTAGTNGCGGCGAATGTGACGGCAGCTGGCGCCTCCCTCGGACTGGATCTGTCGGAATGGGAAGGGCAGCGGACTCGTGAAGTGATGTGGGGNTGTGAGTTCCCCTTGGCTGGCAAAAACTGGTTCGTCAACCTGCCTCCCTATGGNTTCAATTGGTGGTTGATCGGNGAGGTTGAACCGGAGGTCGCGCCTGATTCATGACCCGTCTCTGGGCANAGGGATTGGCTCGCTCTCCAGGGCCTTGACGAGGTNCACCACCGGTTCACTCGNTTGGTGCTCNGCCAGAACCGCTAAGCAAGCAGNCTNTGATCCTNGCTGGATGGGNATCAGCTGAAACGAGNGATCGGCNGGTCGCTCTCGCCGTGGTCCGATTAGCCAGGCATCAATGATTCGCTGTTTCAACAGCTGGTTGAGGTGCTGTGCATGCTGGATGCGGGAGCGCCCGATGACCCATGCCTGCGGCACTTTCAANCCCAGCGTTGTTGTGCCATAACCATTGGCTTCCAACCGGAGGCGGTGGTGTGCTTGAAGTCGAGCCGCCTGATGCACTTCACGCTCGAGTTGGAGCAATTCGGTATCGCCGCTGATGCGCCATTCCCCACCACTTTTTTCGACCTGNATGGAAAAGGCTTCAGCACATTTTTTTTGGTGCCGACTCACGGTCGTCTGGTGCTGGCCAATGGCTTCTCCAACGGCATGGCATGCCTGAAGCCAAATNAGGCAATCCAGGCTGCTGAGGTGCTCGACCGTAACCATCGATTCGACGAACCCATGCCGATCTTTGGCTGGGGTGTGCCCTGTCGCAATCCCCAGTTCTGGGGAGCTGCCCGGCTTAGCTCGGCTTTGGCAGCATCAACGAGGCACNGGTTCCGGTTCCGCCTTGGTTGGTGTTGCTGGTCAGTTCGAAGCGTCCTTGATGGCTCTCCATTGCCGCTCTCACGATGAAGAGTCCAAGGCCAATGCCATCTTCTTTGCTGCTGGCGAGTGGTTGGTCCGTGATGACGCTCTCCGCCAAACCTGGNCCGTTGTCGCTGATCACAATCGACCAGTGATCTGAGTGCTCGCTCAGGGTCAGCACAATTTCTGGGGGATCAACTTGGTCGGCTGGCTGGCTGAGGGCTTCGATCGCGTTCTTCAGCAGATTGATGATCGCGATCTGCAGCTGAATCGCATCACCATTGATCCATGCCGGTGTCGTTGTGTCCTCCGCAGAGTCTCCTGCTTTGATCCATGGTCGTGCCTGTCTGAAGTTTGAGCGGACGTACGTCAAGCTGCTTTGGATCACATCCCTTAGGTCCAAACGGGTTTGGCTGCCGCTCGCGCTGCGAAGCATCGCTTTCATTTGATCCGTGATTCGGCCGACCCGCTCGGCTTGCTGATGCAGCGTGGCGATTTGGTTGCGCATGCTCTCTGGCAGGTGTGTTTGCTCCTGGGCCTTTTGCGGGTGGAGCAGGGACTGCGCGGTGAGTTTGATGATGCTCAGCGGCTGGTTGATCTCATGGGCGATGGAGGCAGCTTCCAAGCTGCTTTTCAGCTTGTTGCTCATCAGGGCCAGGGTCTGTTGCTCCTTCTGCGCTAGGTCTTGGGCAAGGTCGTTAAAGGCCTTGACCATGGCTTCAATCGCGGCATTCAGATCAAGTAGCTCCCGTCCGCTTCGCTGGTCCAGTTCGCAGTGGTAACCCAGCGTTGATGGTTTTGGGTCACGGCCATGCCGGATCTGATCCTCAGTGGTTTTGCTCGCCGTTTGCAGAGCAGACAGTGGCTGGAGGATCCTGTTGATTAACCGTTGATTGATCAACAGAGCACTGGCCATGGCCGCAAGGCTGATGCTGATGGCAATCCCCAAATTGCGATTGGCCTGGCTGATGGCGTTATCAGCGCTGATGGCTGTGAGAAGAACCCAGTTCAAACCCTGTTCTCCCCCCCAAGGTGTCGCCTTCAACATGAAGGCGGCACCATCTTGATGAAGAAGTTGTGGGGCAGCTTTGAAGGATGGTTGCTCTTGCTGGCCTGCCGAATGAGTCGGCGACTGGAAGAACAAGCGGCTGAATGCTTGAGGTAAAGGGGCCGTGATGTCCTTGAGATTCCTGCGCTGGGGTTTGTCCTGGCCTTCGGTGATTGTGATGTCTGGGTTTGAACTCGCAATCAACGTGCCATCCGCTTCCACAATGAGCGCGAGACCGACCTCATTTGTCCAGGCTTGCTGCAGCCAGGTGCTGAGCTGACTAATCACCATGTCGACACCAATAACGCCAAGGAGTTGTTGCTTGCCGTCGTAAATCGGTGTGTTGTATGAGATCGAATGGATCTCTGGTTGGTCCTCCCAGGCATAAATCCTGCTCCAAGTTGAGGTGCCTGCACGAACGGTGTCGACGTACCAGGCTTCCTGATGTGTCGCGGTCATGCCTGGATAAATGGCATCTTGTTGTTGACGGATTCCTTCGGCAGAAAGAGTGAAGACTGTGAGTTGTCCGCGACCAAATCTTTCACTGTCTTCGTTGTGCAAGAGCTGGCCATCTGCCGTTTTCTCAAGGCCCAAGAAAGACCCATCGGTTGCGCCGTAATTGATGTAATCGATTGAGAAGGATTTGAGTTGTCGCCAGAAGCGAAGCCCCAGTTTGTCGAAATTGGTGAGGAGGGTTGGGTCGGCTTTGATCGCAGCTTGGTTTAGCTCGTTGAGATGGATTGGCTCTCGTAATTTGCTGCTGAGTTTTTCCGTGACCTGAACCACGGGAAGAGTGGCGCGATGATGCTCGCTGCGCTGCAAGCCACTATTTCGCCCAAGGGAATAGGTCAGGATTCCCACGGCGCTGGCGACCAACATGAGCTGTAGGCCTGTTGACCTCACCAACTGTTGGGCAAGACTCAGGGGAACCCGTTGGGTCATGGTTGATGGAAGATTTGGCGGGTTAAAGAGGCTTCGCGAATCAGTTCGGCTCCACTCATATTCAGCTTCTGCGAGATCGCTTTGCGGTGGGACTCAATCGTGGATGCAGCGCTATTGAGAATAAGTGCAATTTCTTTCGTACTTTTTCCTTCCCCAATGAGGTGAAATACCTCCTGCTGCCGTCTCGTTAGAGTTTGATGGAGGGGCTTCAGGATGTCATGAAGGCACTCTCTTAATGCTTCAAATGAATGGCGTTTATCGATGATTCCTTTCACTGCGTCGCGGAGTTGGGTCGGGCAAATGAAGGATTCAGCGGATCCTGACAGGATGATCAAGTGGGCGTTGGGATTGTTTCGGATCAGAATGTCTCCGATATCGCTGCCATCGCCATCGGGGAGTTGCAAATCAAGGATGGCGAGATCAATGGGCTCACGTTGCAGAAGCGCATTGGCTTCTTGGAAACTTGTCGCCTTGAAGACATCCGTGACTTCTGTGAAAGAAGCCACAATTTTGCTCAGCAAGTCCAGGAGAATTTGCTGGTCTTCAACAATTAAACAGCGCAAGGTTGGAGTGGTTCAGATTTCAGATTAGGTCTGCTGATTTGCCTGGCAAGCACTTGTTGAACAGCTTTGTTTAAGCATTGAGCGACAGATTGATGGCCTCTTTGGCCTGGATGGTGAGACCTTCTTCGTCGAGCAAGGTGTCAACGATGGGTCGAAGTCGCTCGGCTTCTTCGTGATCCACCATCGCGAGGCGGCAGCGCCGCGCCAAGACATCCGTGCTGCTCCTTGCATGCTCGGATCGAATGCCATGGCGGAGTTCTGCCTTGCAAACAGGGATCACGGCACTCAGGGGCTCCAGTTCCTTGCTGGAGGCCCCTTCAATCAAGGGCAAGGCCTGCAGGCCGTGGTTGTGTTGAAGGTGGCTGATTTGTGCTGCTTGAAGGGTGGAATCAGGCAATACATCCTGCAAGCGCTTGGCTTGGTCGCGCAGGCCAGGCGCGATCGATGCGGTGACGTCTGTGCTGCCCAGTAGAGGCATGGAGATGGCTGGGGGCAATGTCCGTCCCAATTGCCGCTCCACCGCGGCCAGTGTGTCGAGGGCCATCGGTCGGCAGGTCGTCCATTTCCCTCCCAGCACGCTGATGAGCCCACACGACAGTGTTTCTACCTCGTGTTCCCGGACTACACGGCTGCTATTGCGGTCATCCCCAGCTGGTTTGAGCAGTGGGCGACCGCCGGCCCAGCGGCTCGTGACCGCTGGTTTCCCCGAGTGTGGAAACCATTCCTGTACGTACGCCATCAGGTACTGGACTTCCTGCTCTGAGGGGGCTGATGCGTCTTGCTGGTCGCAGGTTTCATCGGTCGTTCCCACAAGGGTTCGCCCGTAAAAAGGCAGCATGAACAGCACTCGGCCATCTCGGGTGGAGGGCACGAGAAGCCCGACCTCTTCTGGGCAAAGATTGTCCGCCAGCACGATGTGAGTGCCCCGGCTGGTCAGCAACCGAGTTGTGCTGTCGGGTTGGGCCAGTTGTCGCAGGGCGTCGCCGCTGATTCCCGTCGCATTCACGATCACGCTGGCGTTCCAGCGTTCCTGCAAACCCGCAGCGTTCTCGCTGATGGCAGCTCGGACCATGCCGTTGTTGTGCTGCTCGATGCCCACGACGCGACAACGGGTGCGCAGAACGGCTCCGCCTTGTTCTGCGGTGCGGGCTAACAACAGATTGAGTCTGGCGTCATCGAACTGGCCGTCGCTATAGGCCACGGCGCCTTGGCAGGTTTTCAGTTGCGGGAGTGCGGTTTCAAGCTGCTGGCGTGACAGCAAACGACTNTTGCCAATACTGCGTCGTCCGGCCAAAGCGTCGTAGAGGCCTAGCCCTAATCCGTAGTAGCCCTGCCCCCAAAGGCTGCTGGTTGGNAGGGCTAGNTCAAGNCGTTTCGCGAGNAAAGGAGCTTGTTCCAGCCAATGGCTNCGCTCCATGAGTGCTTCCCGTACGAGCTGAAGCTGGGCCAGGTCAAATGTCTTGAAAGCCAGCTCCAGATANCGCACCCCTCCATGGAGCAATTTGGTGCTGCGGCAACTCGTTCCTCCGCCAATNTCACCGGCTTCGAGAACGGCCACGGAGAGTCCGCGGCGCGTGGCCTCGTAGGCCACGCTGGCTCCGCTGGCGCCACAGCCGATCACCAAAAGGTCGACGTTGTGATTACTCATGCCAATTCAGGCTGCGGGTGACGGCATCGCTCCAGCGGCCTCGCATGCTTTGCCTCTGGGCTTGGTTGATGTGGGGTTGGAAGAGCTGGGCTCCGTTGCGGCGTTGCTGATCTAGAGCGTCTAAATCAGGAATGACTCCAGCCTGGAGTCCGGCAAGGATGGCCACTCCCCGCGCCGTGCTTTCCAGGTTGGACGGTCGCCGCACGGTGAGCCCAGTGCAATCCGATTGGGCTTGAAGCAGCGGATCGGAGGCTGCGGCTCCTCCATCCACGGCGAGCTCACCCAGGCCATGGCCGAGGGCTGCCTCAGCGAGCTCAACCAGACTGGCCACTGAGAGGGCAATGCCTTCCAGGGCCGCGCGGGCGATGTGGGCTTTGGAACTGTTTCGAGTGAGGCCAATNATCAGTCCGCGCGCCTGCGGNTCCCAATGCGGTGTTCCCCATCCGGTAAAAGCTGGTACCAGCATCACCCCACCCGAATCGGGAACCTCCATGGCGAGGGCATTGATCTCAGGTGCCTCGTCGATGATTTGCAGGCCATCTCGCAGCCACTGGATCACAGTCCCGGCATTGAACAGGCTTCCTTCCAGGCAATAGGTGGGCGTCCCATTGGCATCTGTCCAGCCCAGGGTGCTCAAGAGGCCTGACTTGCATCGGCGAATTTCGGAGCCGGTGTTGATCACCAAGAAGGCACCCGTTCCATAGGTGCACTTGCTGTCCCCTGGTCGTAGGCAGAGTTGTCCCAGGGTTGCGGCTTGTTGATCACCCAATAGGGCCTGAATGGGTACTCCTGCGAAGGGCAATCCTTGAGTGATCTCACCAAAGTCCCCCTGGCACGGCAACAGTTCCGGGAGGGCTTCTGCAGGCAGGCCTGTGTGCTCTCTGAATGCGTTGACCCAACAACGCTGTTCGAGATCCATCAATAGGGTCCGACTGGCATTGCTCATATCGCTGGCATGCCGCTGCCGTCCGGTGAGGTGCCAGAGCAGCCACGATTCCACCGTGCCAAAGCAGAGGTCGCCTGCCGCAGCAGCCGCTGCGGCGTCCTCGTAATGGTCGAGCATCCAACGGATTTTGCTGGCGCTGAAATAGGGATCGAGCAATAGTCCCGTGCGTTGGCTCCAGGTTTTGGCCAAGCCCTCTCGAGTCCACTGCTCACAGATGGCAGCGGTCCGGCCGTCCTGCCAAACCAGTGCAGGGCCACAGGGTTGCCCAGTGCTGCGTCGCCAGAGGATGGTGGTTTCGCGTTGATTGGTGATGCCGCAGCTCACCACTGCGCTTCGTTGTTGTGGGCTCAGAGCCGCATATAGATCGTCCAGGGCCTGGCGTTGGCTGCTCCAAATTTCCAGGGGGTTCTGTTCCACCCAGCCATCNGCTGGGTAGTCGATCGCTAATGGAGCACTGGCACTTGCCACGAGATCTCCGTCGGTGGTGAACAAGACGGCCCGCGAGCTGCTGGTGCCTTGATCCAATGCCAACAGGAGAGGCTGATCTGACATGGCCATTCCCTTTCCCCCCTGCTAGCGAGGGGATCGCCACCTGCAAAGGCCATGGACCAGTCGACGCCTTTTCAGGACCCGCCGGCATGGGTCTCCGATGCCGTGATTTACCAGATCTTTCCCGATCGATTTCGCCGCAGTGGGCGGGTCTCGGAACAGAAAGCACTCTGCTTGCAGCCCTGGGGGAGTCCGCCTACGGACCAGGGATTTCAGGGTGGCGATCTCTACGGCGTGATCGAGGCGCTGGATGGGTTGCAGGCGATGGGAATCACTTGCCTCTATCTCACACCGATCTTCAGTTCAGCGGCCAGCCACCGCTATCACGCTTACGACTACTTTCAAGTTGATCCCCTGCTTGGCGGCAATGCAGCGCTCGATGCACTCATTGCGGCTGTGCACCAACGAGGGATGCGTTTAGTGCTCGATGGTGTGTTCAATCACTGTGGCCGCGGCTTCTGGGCCTTTCACCATTTGGCTGAGAATGGGGAATCGTCCCCATANCGCCATTGGTTCCATGTGAATCGCTGGCCCATTCATCCCTATCCNGCTGCGGGAGAAGACTGTGGGTATGACTGTTGGTGGGCACTGCCGGATCTGCCCAAGTTCAACCATGCCGATCCGGGCGTAAGAGAGCATTTGCTGGCGGTTGGTCGCCACTGGCTGGAGCGCGGTATCGATGGCTGGCGGCTTGATGTGCCGGCGGAGGTTCCCGCTGATTTTTGGGTGGAGTTTCGTCAGGTGGTTCGCCAACAGAACCCAGAGGCNTGGATCGTTGGCGAGGTGTGGGGTGATGCCAGGGCTTGGCTGACCGGTGATCACTTCGATGGTGTGATGAACTACCGGCTGGGCTGGAGCAGTCTGTGCTGGGCTGCGGGCGATCAATTGCGCCAGACCTACCGCAACCCGGAGTATCCGCTTAATCCGCTGAGCACCGAAGCCCTAATCGAGATTTGGCAGACCACCCTCGGTTGGTATCGCCCCGAGGTGAATCGGGCTCAGATGAATTTGCTGGATAGCCACGATGTCCCCAGGGCGTTGCATTCCCTGTTTGGGGATGTAGAAGCTTTGAAGCTGGCGCTGCTTCTGCTCTTTTTGCAGCCAGGGGCGCCATGCGTGTACTACGGCACTGAGGCGGGTTTGGCTGGAGGCCCAGAGGACGACCGTGCCTCGGGGCCTGGTCCCGCTTCACGGGAGCCGTTGTCTTGGCAGGACGACTGGCCCGTTGATCTACGGGACTTCATCGCTGGTTTGACAGCGCTGCGTCGCCGATTGCCTGTTGTCCAGGGCAGCGGCTTGATCTGGCGACAGGACGGTTTGGATGCATTGGTGGGTGAGGCTTCTGACGTTCAGGTCGTGATCAATCGCAGTCGCACAACATCCGTCCCCATCGCGGACAACGTGTCATCTGTTGCTTGGTCGACAGGCGACCTCTCCGAACCAGGCTCTTTAGGACCTCAATCCGCCTTCGTTCGGATCAGCTGAGCCGCTTCCCAGGATTGTTTGAAATGACAGAACCCGGTGCCGGGGTGCTGTGATGAAGCCCTTGACGAGACTTGAACTCGTGACCTCTCCCTTACCAAGGGAGTGCTCTACCGCTGAGCTACAAGGGCATGTGGAGGTGGGCCGGGTTGGATTTGAACCAACGTAGGCAGAGCCAGCGGATTTACAGTCCGCCCCCATTAACCACTCGGGCACCGACCCGAACCACACCCCAAGAATTTACCAGTAGACGAGTCACCTCTTGTTGAATCCATACGATGGGGGTTGCTGTTGAAGGCTCCAGGTCATGCACCTGCTGCTGCTGAATGGGCCAAATCTCAATTTGCTTGGCCAACGCGAGCCTGGGATCTATGGCACGGACACCCTCGACTCGATTGAGGCTTCTTTGACGGCTGAAGCCTTAAAGCAGGGTGTTCAACTGGATTGCTTCCAGAGCAATTTTGAAGGGGCCCTCGTTGAGCGGATTCATCAGGCGATGGGTGTCAGCCAGGGCATCTTGATCAACGCTGGCGCCTACACCCACACGTCGATTGCCTTGCGTGATGCGCTTGCTGGCGTGGCGATTCCCTATGTGGAGCTGCATCTCAGTAATACCCACGCTCGTGAACCCTTTCGTCATCGCTCTTACCTCGCCGAGCGCGCCCTTGGCGTTGTGTGCGGCTTCGGGGCGCAGAGCTACGGTCTTGCTCTCCAGGGGTTAATCCATCACCTTCACCAACAGGAATGACAACGTCGCTTCCTGACAAGACAGTTGCATCCATTCGATGGCTCGCAGCTCCCACCAGTTGGAGTTGGATCGAGCAGGCCAATACCCGGCCGATGGAGGTGCTGATTGATCATGCCCATTGCGAACGAAAGGCTGCTGGTTTCGCCACGCAAATGATGTTTCGCTACCTCTGCGAACCGGGCCTCGGTGAAGTACTGAGTCCCCTCGCTCGCGAGGAGCTAGAGCATTTCGAGCAGGTGTTGGCGCTGTTGAAGCAACGGGGGCGGTATCTCGAACCACTCCAGTCATCGGGATATGGAGGTGCTTTGGCCAAACAAGTCAGAAAGGAAGAGCCGTTGCGGATGCTCGACTCCTTTCTGGTCGCCGGGTTGATTGAGGCTCGATCCCATGAGCGAATGGCTCTTTTGGCGGAACACAGTCCAGACGCAGAGCTTCGACAGCTTTATGCCGATCTTCTGAGTAGTGAGGCACGCCATTTTGGGATCTACTGGACGTTGGCTGAAGAGCGTTGGCCACGGGTGCAGATCATTGAGCGTTTAGAACACTTAGCTGAAGCAGAAGCTCTTGCTTTGCGGGGCACTCTGGCGAGACCTGAAGACGTCAGAATGCATTCAGTTGGTGTTTCAAAATATCGATAGATCCGTATCGTTTTAGGAGTTTGAATAGTCTGTGATNANCACTTTCGCGTTCGCTAANCCTTCGTTGTGANCCATCTTGATCCGGATTTCAAGGNTCTTAGCGACCNCCAACGTGAACTTGCTCTGAAATGTCTGTATTGCATTACCCGGCACTCAGATCAACGGCGCGTTTCTGGGCTGACTCAGATNCATTTGGTTCATGCCATTGGCACGTCTTTACTGAGTGTTGATCNCGACCTTGCGGATGCATCGATTGATGATCGTTGCTTTGCTGAGCTTGAAGAAGAGTTTTCTGGCGTCGCCGAACCGACCCGTCACAGACTCGTTCAGCTCTTCACCCTTGCAGAATTAGTTCTTGATCCATTACCGCTACAAGCAACAGAAACGCTCAGACTGGTTGCAGACGTTCTCAATGTTGACGATGACTTCATCGACATTGCCCGTGAATACAGCCAAGGAGCTTATGGAATCGCCGCTTCTGATCTTCATCGTAAGGGGTATATGGGGGATCCAGAGCTGGTCAAAAAAGGTGGACAAATGATGCGTGTGAATAAAACTCTTCTAGATCCTTTTGAGGTCGACGAAGATGATCCGGTCCTCTTGAATCAATGGTTGTCTTTAGAACATTGCTCATCAGGGTCTTTAGGACGCAATATTTGGGAGTATTACCAAAGTCGTGGATTTGTTTTCACGGGGCAGAAGGGAAGTGTCAACCCTTCGATTGCTCAACATGATTGGATTCATCTTCTGTGTGATTACAACACCACGATTGAAGGCGAGCTCGAGGTATTTTCCTTCATTGGTTCCGCTATCCCAGATGTCAAAGGCTTTTCTTTTCTGGTAGCTATCGTCAGCTTGTTTGAAACGGGTCGTCTTGAATCATGGGGTGGTGGTGTTCTGAATGCAGACAAAGGTCATCTTGACTTGCCTGGCATGCCTGAACGTGTGGCCGATGCGATTCGACGAGGCAGAATTTGTAATCAAGATGTGATGTATGGAATTGATTACTTTGCTTATAAAGATCTGCCGATCGATGAGGTCAGGTCGAAGCTTAATATCGTCAAGAAAGCCCAAGATCTTGATTCACCCGGTGTTTGGCATCCAAACGGCATCACGTCTTACCAAAGAGACCATGGAGATAAACAATATCAACCTCCTCTTCCTACAGTGCTGGTATAAATACCGGTCGATTTATGGTTGATTGATGTCAGGGTGAGAATGAATTCTCACCCTGACAATGTCTTACGACTCGATTGCTTTCAAGAAAAGATCAATCAGTTCGTCGGTGAATGCTGGATGCTTTGCTGTGATGAGGTCACCATCCACAACGCTGCCAACAGTTCCATCATCGCCATATTGAACGTCGGCACCAGCATTCTCAACATCACAGATGATGTTGTGTGCACAAGTGACTTTACGACCTTCAAGCAATGCCCGATCTGCGCAAAGTAGCCATAGTGAATGGCAAATTGTTCCTACTTTGACTCCAGGGCTGCTCATAATCTTGCGGAGCAGCTCGACTGCTGGAGCATCATTGGGCTTGCCCTTCTCAGGTTTAACCGAGTAGCGGAGCCGGTCTGTTGCATAGGCTCCAATGAGAAGGAAGCCTTTGTAATCTGTTGGATTAACATCCTTCACGTCTTTGGCAACGATGAGATGTTCTTCAACCCAGCCGTTGTCGGGATTTGAACCGTACTGGAGTGTTGGGTTTCCCCAAAGATTGGTGATGTATTCAAGATCATATCCATCAGCTGGAAATCTTTTATTGAAGAGACGATACTCAGTCATATCGAAGTGATCTTCGATAAAGACACCGATTTTCCCTTTGGATTCACCGTGTGCAGATAAGAGCATGGATACCGAATAGAGGAAGGGATTGGCTCGTCGACCCGTGCAGTGGTCTGACTGTTTAAATATAGAAAATTTCAATCCAGTCAAATCAATTGTGGCTATTTCCTTAATCCCTGTTTTTTACGATTCTGAACATAATATGACTGTATGCCTGCACCTCGAACTGTATTCATTGTTGCATTTAAGGGTTGAGATGGTGGAGGCTTGCTTTCTTTGCTTGTTGTTGCTTGATCCCTTAAGTGTCTATTAAATTNGCTGCGACTAACATTCGTATTCTCTCGCAAGAGGTACGTTGACGATATTGTTCNCATGGCTAGCTTGTAAAGGGTATTGAGTGTCTTTCATTTATATGATTGCTTTCGATGCCTGAATTTTACCCGCTCTACGTCATCCATGGCACGCCGCAACTACTACGAGGGACTTGCTGCTGATTATTCTCGCACCGGACTTGTGAGTGACGAGATGAAAGCTAAGTTGATTCAGCGTTCTGCAGAAATTGGCCGGATGCAGGAAGACAAGCTTCCTGAGATTGGTCCTGACTATACCCTTGAGCAAATTGAGGCAGAAAATCGTGAGTTTTGGCCGACCCATTGTGAAGCTCTACGGCAGGGCCGTGGTGATCTTCTAACGATGGAATATCGCCCTGACCTTGTTTACCATTGTCAAGATGGTCCATTTCATGGCGTCACTGAGCAGCAAAAAAGGGAAAAGCATTGGTGGGCAATTATTGCGCAGCCACATGTGACGATGGTTTGGCCAATCGTGCAAATCTGGGGCGAATTTACTCACTTCGAATGGATTTGTCTCGATGACGATACCCATGAACAAGTCGCCAAGGGAAGTGTTTGCTGGGTCCGACGTGGTCACCGTGGTGGATGCTATTACAAGAGTGAGCAGTTGACCTTCGTGCGCGATGTGTTTGCTTCTGATGAACTCTTGAAACTCATCAGTGTTTGATTAATAGTCTATTGTCCGCAGCAAAGTGGTATTCTCTTTGCTGCGGTAGACGGAGAATTGAAATGTGCTCATCGGAATTATTTGCTGATTCCTGACCAATGGCGTAATCACTTCAAGGTTGATTCCCTTGAGGAGACCCTAGAGGTTCAAGTCTTTTTCGTGATTTGTGGGATAGATAATTAGATCTATTGAACATTAAATGCGATGCATATTCGTTCATCTGCATTGATCAATGGAATTGTTTCATGTGGGATATAACTAGGGAAAGTGACGACGCTTCCCTGCAATGGCCCTAGTTTAAGTGTTGATGTATCTGCGGATCCGAAAAAGCACAAATCACCTTGATTCGCTGANGTATGCTNNGGGATNNTNGGAACNTTCACGTANAAAACGCCGCTATATTTNGCTTCTGGATGAATATGTCTTTTTTGGTATCCTCCATTTTGAAGCACAACAGCCCANCCACTCAGGCTGATNGGATCATGCCAATNCCCTGTCAGNGATTCNATTTCATCGCTGCGATNTNTTGATACNACNTTGATTAATTGCTTCAGNAGATAATCCAAGTCTGGATTNTTTGNGGGGTTCGTTAAGAGCTCATGGCTTTGAAATCCCTCTCGCGTTGGTTTGCCAGCNCGATTCCAGATCAAACTTTCCTCGTCTTTGATCAGGGAGGTGAGGGCTTCAAGGATCTTGTCNTTTGGTTCAAACAATTGNGTCCGTTTTACTTGCAAGTGTGGGTCATACAAGTCTGGATTGCTGATTAGACTTTGGCTGGCTTGAGGTAGTTCGAGTATGGCTGCGTGTTTGCGGATATCATCCAATTGATTGCCATTGGTTTTGATATGGTTTATTGCTCTATCCCAATCCTTTTGCTCAATTAAATGATATATCTCTGAGAGAATAGAGTTTTCACTTTTAGCAGTTTGGAGGGATGCGTCTGTATAGGCTTTTGCTTTTCTTGTGATGGCGTCTATTTGATTTTGAGCTTCTGGGGCTCCTGGGGCGATAGTGAGGCAAGTTTTATAGCATTGAATTGCTTCATGCTCTCGTCCGATTTGGCGAAGGAACCCACCGAGGTTGTAGTGACCTAGNAATTCATTAGGNCNAATCTCGATAACTTGTCGATATGTTTTTTCNGCCNGATCGTAGTCTCCTGATTCAGAAAGCACGATGGCTAAATTACTCAGTAATTCAGGATCTGGTTTTGCTTGCCCGTGAATCGCTTCTTTGAGAACTTGTTTGGCATCACTTAATCGACCTGCTTTGATCAAGGCTTCGCTTAACGGACTAATCAGAGGTGGTGAAGATCGATCCGCTTTCTGCAAAATACTTAAGAGATCACAGGCCAAATTCCATCGTTGATATTGCAGAGCTGTTTGCCCAATGCTGAAAATAATTTGCGGTGGTAATTGTTGGATGTTNTCTTTTTTGTAAATCAGTTCGAATAAGCTGAGAAATTCTTCNGCTTTGTTTGAGCCGATGAAACTCCTTGCGGTTTCGACAAGAAGCTGAATNTTTCCCGGATCTTGCTTTAACGCCGTGACCAATCTTTCGGAGTTGTTCTTCATCGGCGAGTGCAGTTCGTGAGTGCTTGTTGGTGCAGAAAAAAAGACGCCTTGGAGAAGGCGTCTTTTGATTCTATGGAGCCCAGTGGGTTTTGAGCAGCGGGATGTTCTTAGCCGATNACTTCAAACTCTTCGGCGAGTTCGGCATCCTTGAGGCCTTGGGAGANTNCAGGATTNAANCCCTTCAGTTTGACGGAGAACGATGCGCCACGCTGTTGGGCACTGAACAACAGGTAGTTCCAGCCAGTGTCATCCACAGACTTCAGATTGGTCATATCAAGGACAATNCCTTGAAGACCACTGAGTTTTTCCATCTCTTTTTTGAAANGNGGCAGATTTTCCTTGGAGAGGTCTCCATCGAGTGCGAACTGACCAATGCCATTCTCGAAACTCATCAAGTCTGCGCTAAAGCCCAGTCCTGCAGGTTCGATGCGNACTCGAACACGTAGAGACTTATCCGACTCNGGNAGATTAACGATCATGTTTTCACGATCGAAATCGGTGTAAGGCTTGTCTTCAATCCAGACNTCAGCCAGTTCGACACTTCCTTTTGGAAGCANGTCGGGAGCCACGCGAAGTTTGTTGTCTGGCCATCCCTGNGGNTCAGGACGGAAGTANAAGTCCATCGGCTGATTGTTGACNAGCAGATTTGAATAAATCGCTGCTAGGAAGCAAAGCTCGAATGAGTGATAGCCGGCCATGGAGTGGCTGCCTTTGCCACGTTCAGAGCCAAGGGAATAAGGTTGACCATTGGCAAGAACATTGAAATAAATGCCGCCAGACTCATAGTCGAGGAACCAGCCGTTGTANAAAGCAGTTCCTTCACGTGCAAAGCGCAGATATTCCGGCTTGTCGTTGTAAACGCCGGCCATGATGTAGTAAGCGAGGATCCCTTGTTCCTGCTGCCACCAGGCTTTGCGATCGTGCCANACNCGGCGATAGTTCTCTTCGCCATCCTTGAGTGTTCTTTCCATCATGTCGTACCAGCCACCGCGCTGGTTGTCGCAGCCTGCACCTGGAATGGCGTCTGCAATTTGGTGAGCAAATGTTTTGTAGCTCTCCTTGGGCATCAAGCTGTGCATTCTTGTGAGGTTCCAAGCCACTTTCAGGTTGTGGCCCACCACGCAACGGGCTTGGTGAATTCCCCACTTCAGATCATGCGTCCAGTCTTCGTAGAACTTTTCGTTCATGAAGGGGCTGTAGCCATAATCCGGGAAGTGCTCGCAAATAGTATCGAAGGTGTCTTCGAGAAACTTGGCGTAGTTCTCTTCGCCAGTTGCTAGATAGAGGTTGATTAAATATGCAGGAGCATGATCACCAACCGAGTTCCAATTCTTCTTCGCTTTGTTGACACCGAGTGACTCTGCTTTTGCATCGAACGTCACAGGGTCAACGTGGGAGTAATAGCCCCCATACGGACCATGGTCCTTGTAGTAACGGTTTAAGAAAGCGATTGTGTCATCGATGTCATGACGAATGGCATCACCACCTGTCAGTCTCCAAGTTTGAGTGGGGCCTGCCAGAGCATAAATTTGCTCATAGCAAGGAATGGCATTGCCTCCTTCATCCCCACCAGCGGTTGATCCCATATATTTCCGAACACTGCCATTGTCTTGGATATCAATTTGGCTGTACCAATAGCAAATGCCTTCGCTCTTATTTTGATGACGAAAATGCCTCTGCATATACTCAGTACCATTGACGGCTGCCTCTAAGGCACGCTCATCGCCGGTGATCATGTAAGCGGTAGCAAATCCATAGACCAGGCGAGAGATGGTGTCTAGGTTTTGGACACCGTCTTGCTTCTTCCCTTCTGCACTGAGGTCAGTTCGAAACTTCTTGAAGTCGATCTTTTCGCCTTCGACAACTTGGAATTGTGCTTCCAGATAGAAGTTCAACAGTTGTTGGATTTGGTGAATCCACCAATTTTGTTCTTCAAAGCGGAGGTCATCTTTGTCCCTGCCGAATAGCAAGAGATGCTTGGCTTCAAACTTCAGCCGGTCGCTTTCTGGATAAAACAGACCATAGACATGAATAAATCGATCTTCGACGAGAATATGACCGAGGTCTGGGGCCATTTGGAATGGCTCGCCAAGGTTTCTGACAAGTTCTGCATAGGCAGCATCTGTGATCTTGACGGTGAACATCCGACCATCGGATGTTTCTAGTTCGACCTCACCTTTGCAGTCAAAAGTTTCTGGATAGGAAACACTTCTGATGTAGCCAGCAATCAGATCTGAAAAGGGGAAATCAAGTTGGTTTTGGATAGCCATGGATGTAGAAAATGAGTGGGGTTTTGAGGTTATTTAAGAGGCGGTGATGGCTAGCTCATGTGGCTTTGCTGACAAGAACTACGCAGCTCCTGCCTCCAACCATATAGCTATTTCCAGTGACCTTGACCATGTTTTGTGGCTCAGAGATATCATTTGGTGATGCTTGCTCTGTATCGATGGAGCGATACCAGCTCAATCCAGGTATTTCCGGGAGTTGGAATTCAATTCCCTCCCAGTACATATTGAACATGCAGTGGATGTTGGCTGTTTGATCAGTGTCTTCAGCTGTATCTCCATATGTCACTGCAAAGCAACGTGCTTCGCCGTCATCCCAGCCGGGACTGTTCAGCTGTGTTCCATGCCATGCGACTTCGCTTAATCCATATTTATTTGTTTCTCCTGTGAAGTACCGACCTTTGAAGTGGTTGATATAGCGTGTTCTTTTCTTGATGAGCATGGACCAGAAGCGAATCATCTCCTGGCTTTGAGGGCTCTTAATCTGGTCCCAGTTGTACCAGTTGATTTCGTTGTCATGACAGTAGGTGTTGTTATTTCCCCCTTGACTTCGCATGTATTCGTCACCACCAACAATCATCGGAACTCCCATTGAGAGCATATGGATGACTGCAAAGTTCTTGACTTGTCTCTTCCTTAAGTCGTTGATCCATTGATCATCGGTATCGCCCTCTGCTCCACAGTTCCAGCTTAGATTGTCATCAATTCCGTCATTATTTCCCTCGCCATTTGCCCAGTTATGTTTTTCGTTATATGCCGTGAGGTCGTAAAGCGTAAATCCGTCGTGGGCGGTGACGAAATTGACGCTATTGACGGGTTGTTCATGGCGCCCCTGGTATAAATCTGAGCTTCCTGTGATTCGGGATGACACCTCGCTGATAATGCCCGGTTCACCTTTGATAAAGCTGCGGATGCAATCTCGATACTTACCGTTCCACTCGGCCCATCGGGCTCCAGGGAAATAACCAATTTGGTAGAGCCCTGCCGCATCCCATGCTTCTGCAATGACTTTGCTTTTGCCAAGAATGTCGTCGAGCTCAATCGCCCAGACCACTGGAGGATGCTCCATCGGTGCTCCATCTTCTCCTCGACTTAACACGGATCCTTCATCGAATCGGAATCCGTCCACATGCATTTCTTCTACCCAGAACCGTAGAGAGTCAAGAATTAACTTTTCTCCGACTGGATGATTGCAGTTAAAGGTGTTTCCGCAGCCGGTGTAGTCGTAATAAAATTCCTTTGACCCGTCGGGACCTGTTAGATAGTAATACGTTGAATTATCGATTCCTTTGAAGCTGAACATTGGGCCCTGGTGATTGCCTTCGTCGGTGTGGTTGTAGACCACGTCGAGGATGACTTCGATGCCTGCTTTGTGCAGGGCCTTGACCATATCTCTGAATTCACTGATGTGGTTATTGGCTGATTCAGCTACGCAATAACCCTGGTGTGGGGCGAAGTACCCCATGGTGCTATATCCCCAATAATTGACGAGTTTTTTCCCGTCATGTTCTTTGAACACATCTGTGTGGTCAAAGCTGCAGCACGGAAGCAATTCAACTGCAGTGATGCCAAGAGATTGGAGGTATGGGATTTTTTCAATGAGCCCAAGGTATGTTCCTGGGTGCTTCACTGCACTTGTGGGGCTCTTGGTGAAGCCACCGACATGCATCTCATAAATCACACTATCTGACATCTCTTTATTGAGAGGTTGATCTCCCTCCCAGTCGTAGTCTTCCAGGTCGATCACCACGCTTCGCATGCTGGTTTCGACGTTGTCGCCTGGTAAGCACGCTGATCCCCGTTCCCACAATTCGAGAGAATTGCCTTTTGAATAAGGATCAACGAGTACTTTTTCTGGGTTAAACCGGTGCCCATTCCATGGTTCTCGAGGACCATCGACGCGATAGGCATATCCCATACCTGGTTTGACACCTTCGATGAAGGCATGCCAGATATTAAAACTGCGATTATCTCCTGGGTCTAAGTTGATGACCTTGGTTGGTTGTTTATCACTTGGATGATCAAATAGCAGCAATTGAACTGCTGTTGCATTCGCACTAAATAGTGAGAAATTTGTTCCTTCAGCCGTCGGTGTGCTGCCAAAGGGGTGAGCAGATCCTTTGTATCGCCGAAATGCTGTCCCTGACGGCTCAAGTGGACGACCTTTGAGACTTGTTCCAGGGGTTGCTTGTGTCAATGTCATACCAGAGCAACGCGTTTGCAGATGGTTGGGTTTTGCGGGGCCTATGCAGCGTGGGGGATTTCAGGGCAGCCGTTGCCCTGCCACGGCTAAATAGAACATGCCGTCAATTCTTTCTAGCAATGCTTTTAGTGCTTCTTCTGTTATTTACTTACCTTTACAGGATCTAATTAATGCTCAGGCAGTTTTTGCCAGCTAGCTTTAATCAGAGCCTCTCTCTGGTTCTCTAACAATTTTTATAGCTTTCTCGATTGCTGCGTCCATTGAGTCGATGAAGTCCCCAGTGACCCCTACTCGTCTAAGTCGCTCCACAACTTTTGTTGTCCCGCTGACAATGAGGCATTGTTGTGTATGTGACTCGGCCTCGTGCACGATGCGTTCGATGGCGAGTGATGCAGTGACGCCAACCCTGGGAACATCGGCTAAATCCAAGATCAGCGCTTTGTAGTTTTTGATCAGTCCCATCCTGGAGCTGATCCCTTTTGCTGCTCCGAAGCTCAAGGGGCCTCTCAGCTTCAGGATCATGACTTGATCAATGGATTGATGTCGTAGACGTTCCCCATCGGCATTGTCTTTTTTGATGCCTTCCAGTTGGACTTGAGTAATACTGTCGACAGTGAGTAAGTTCGCTACAAACATTCCGACGAGTACACCCCAGATCAAGTCCCAAAAGACTGTCATCAGCAGGACGCCATACATTAATGCTGCTGTTTTGGCTGACAGACGATGGGCCTTAAAGAGAAATCCCCAATCGATAATATCCAGCCCGACTTTGATCAAAATTCCTGCGAGTAAGGCTGTGGGGATTTGTTCTGCCAGACCTCCTGCGCCAATTAACACCAACAAGAGAACGGCAGAGTGCGTCATTCCTGAGAGTGGTGTCTTACCCCCTGATTTGATGTTGATGACAGTTCGCATGGTTGCTCCCGCCCCAGGCAAGCCGCCAAGCAATCCTGATGCTGTGTTGGCAATGCCCTGGCCAATGAGCTCCTGATTGGAATCATGCTCTGTTTGGGTGATGTTGTCGGCAACAAGAGACGTTAAAAGAGAATCAATGGCGCCAAGGAGTGCCAGAACTCCCCCTGCTTTAAGGATTTCAACGATGTGATATCTCCATTCTGGAAATCTGAATTGCAAGCCGCCTTCGGGAATGCTTCCGATGCGTGCCATTGCATCTTGGTCGAAGAACAGAATCGAAATTGGCGTCACGATCAGTAGCGCCAGCAATGGTGATGGCACCCATTGCCTGATTCTTGCTGGGGTGAGAAAGACAACTGCCAATGTCATCATTCCGATCCCAATGGCAGCTCCATTCACTGAGTTCGTCAGTGTTAATTGGCTCAGCGAACTAATGACGCCTCCACTTGTCTGGATGCCAAGAAATGGTCCGATTTGTAAAACTAAAATGATGAATCCAATCCCCGACATGAATCCCGAAACCACGGAATAGGGGACCAGGGTGATGTATCGGCCTAGCTTTAAAACTCCGAGTGCCATTTCTAGGAGGCCGCCGACCACCACAGCTGCCATCACCATTGGCAAAATTTCTCCTGCTCCTAGGTCTCGCGCTACTCCCGCCGCTGCCAAGCTGCTCACAACTCCGGCCACGGTGACGCTCATGGGCCCAGTCGGGCCGCTGACTTGTGCAGGTGTTCCGCCGCAAATAGCGGCGATGAATCCAGTCACAATGGCTCCATATAAGCCGTAAATCGCTCCACCAGGCCCGAGTGCTGCATTGCCAAAGGCGAGGGCCAAAGGAAGAGCGACAACGGCTGCTGTTAATCCGCCAAGAAGGTCACCGCGGAGATTGCTGGTGTTGAATCGGTCATAAAGCCTCATTGTTGATTTGATTTAGCCCATGTCGATAACTCTTCAAGTTGCTGAATGCCTACTTTGCGTTCTCCATTTGGAAGCGTCCAGGTCGGTACGGCACTGATATTTGCTTCTTCGCAAAGTGCTCGTTCTTTAGGCCTTGTTTTTGGTTTGCCGCATTCCACATAGTTGATTTGTGTGCCTGCTTGTTTGCCAAACATGCTCATTTGTTGAAAACAGGCTGGGCATTTCCATGAGCCAAAAAATTGTGCTCCAGCATTGCTGAGTTGTCTTGCTAATTCCAGTGCTTGTTCCGTTGAATCTCTGAGCGGTTCACCGATTGTTCCTTGCCATTCTTTGGCCTGCACATGCCCACCCCCGATGGAGAGGGCAACACCGAGCGCTATTAACCACTCTCTTTGGTTGCGCTTTCGGCCGTTCGTCTGGTTTGTCACCATCTCGATCTCCAGTGTTCGCCTGCACTGGACGCTAGGTCGCTCACTCCCGTACGGGCATCCCTCCATGGTTTGCACACCATGGGTTTTCGTTTGCTGGACAATGGAAGTCCTGCGTTAGCGCTTGCCCCGCACCATGGCCGGCAGTGGATACAAGGATTATTTCCAGGTTTTAGGTGTTCAGCGTTCGGACGATACCGACACGATTAAACGGTCTTTTCGAAAACTCGCACGGCAATATCACCCAGATGTGAATCCTGGAGATCGCGCTGCCGAAGCCAAGTTCAAGGAGATCAGCGAAGCGTATGAAGTGCTCTCTGATCCTGAGAAGCGACGTAAGTACGAACAGTTCGGTCAGTATTGGAATCAAGCCGGCGGAATGGGCTCTGGGGCCGGGGTCCCAGGAATGGACGTCGATTTCGGTCGCTACGGCAATTTTGATGATTTCATCAACGATCTCCTTGGACGCTTTGGGGGCCCAGCCGGTGCGAGTGGGTTCCAAGCCGGCGGATTCCCTGGAGGTTTTGCGCGCAACCCCTCAGGGTCCCGCGCTCCGATCAATTTGGATGCTGAAGCCACAGTCAACGTCTCTTTTGCAGAGGCCTTCCGTGGCGGTGAGCGAACGTTGTCGGTGAATGACGAGAGGGTTCAAGTCAGGATTCCTCCTGGCGTCAAAACTGGGTCGAGACTTCGCCTCAAAGGCAAGGGCAACCTTCAGCCCGGTACTGGCCGTCGCGGCGACCTCTACCTCAATCTCACCGTTCAAGCCCATTCGATCTGGCGGCTTGATGGCGACCAACTGCGAGCAGATTTACCGGTCAGCCTCGATGAATTGGCTCTGGGCGGTAACGTCAGCGTGATGACTCCAGATGGGGAAGCTCAGGTCTCCATTCCTGCTGGTACGTCTCCCGGTCGCAGTTTGCGCTTGAAAGGGAAAGGCTGGCCAGGTCGCTCTGGTCGTGGTGATCTTCTGCTCACGTTGACGTTGAAGCTCCCGACGAACTGGTCCCAAGAAGAGCGTCGTCTTCTCGAGCAACTTCGAGCCCATCGTCAGGAAAGCCCTCGCCAAGACTGGCTTCGTTCGGCAACCCTCTAACGGTTCCTCGGATTACGATCATCAGCTCTTACCAGCGATTGATGGAGCTCACTTACCGCCCCCGCCGTCTTCGGCGCACCCCAGCACTGCGGGGGATGGTTCGTGAGCACAACCTTTCGGCAGCGGATTTCATCTATCCGCTGTTTGTCCATGAAGGTGCGGATATCGAGCCGATCTCAGCCATGCCTGGTGCCAGTCGCTGGAGCTTGTCGGCGTTGACCGGTGAGGTGCAGCGTGCCTGGGATCTTGGCGTGCGTTGCATCGTTCTGTTCCCCAAGGTTTCAGAGGGACTGAAAACTGAGGACGGAGCCGAGTGTTTCAACGAGAACGGCCTGATTCCCAGGGCGATCCGCCAGCTCAAGCGCGACGTTCCGGAAATGGCGATAATGACGGACGTCGCCCTTGACCCTTACTCCTGCGATGGCCATGACGGCATCGTGAGCGAAGAGGGCGTCGTTCTCAACGATGAAACGATTGAACTGCTCTGCCGTCAGGCTGTCGTTCAGGCTCAAGCCGGTGCTGATCTCATTGGCCCAAGCGACATGATGGACGGGCGGGTTGGAGCCATCCGAGAGGCCTTGGATGAGGAGGGTTTCGAACATGTCGGGATTATTAGCTACACCGCGAAATATTCCTCTGCGTATTACGGACCCTTCCGAGAAGCATTGGATTCAGCCCCGCGAGCTGCCGGAAACAAGCCGATTCCAACCAATAAGGACACGTATCAAATGGATCCCGCGAATGCCCGGGAAGCGATCACAGAAGCTCAGCTCGATGAACAAGAGGGGGCCGACATCATGATGGTTAAACCTGGTCTCGCTTATCTCGACATCATCCATCGCCTTCGCGAAGAGTCGGAACTTCCCATCGCCGCCTACAACGTGAGTGGTGAGTACTCGATGGTTAAAGCGGCAGCCGAACGGGGCTGGATTGATGAACGCGCAGTCGTGCTCGAAACGCTGCTTTGCTTCAAACGGGCAGGTGCAGATCTCATTCTCACGTATCACGCCTGTGACGCAGCAGCTTGGTTGCGCGAGGGTTGATCCATGCCATCCGTTGACCGGCTTGGACACGTTGCAATCCGTGTTCAGGATGTGAACCGTGCTGTGGCTTTCTACACGGGGTTAGGCATGCGCCTGGTCTGGGAAGCCCAGGACTGGTGTTACCTCGAGGCCGGTCCGGGTCGCGACGGGCTGGCTTTGTTAGGGCCGGGTTATAAGGCTGCCGGTCCTCACTTTGCTTTTCACTTCCAAGACCGAGCCGAAGTGGATACCGTGCATGCCCAATTGAAGGCTGACGGGATTCATGTCGGTGCTGTTCATGACCACAGGGACGGCACGGCCTCCTTCTACTTGAAGGATCCGGAAGGCAATTGGCTGGAAATGTTGTATGAACCCCCCGGTGGTATCCCCTCCAATCAGTCCTGAAGCCTCGCTCGGTTCTGTGCAGGCTGAACGGGAAACCCTCGATTTGCTCGAATGGCCGCGGGTTTGCCAACACCTTGCGGAATTCGCGAGTACGCGGATGGGGCGGGACGCTGCTCGTGCACTAACGCTCCCTCAGTCGTTGGCTGAGAGCCAAACGACTCTCGCCAAAACCGTCGAGATGGCGGTTTTGGACGATCTGAGTGAAGGAGGTCTGAGCTTCCGAGGTGTCCAGGATCTCAAGCCTGTTCTGTTGCGTTGCGTCAAAGGCGGGGTCGCTTCCGGTGAGGAGTTGTTAGCCGTAGCGGATACCCAAGCGGCCGCACGTCGCTTGCGGCGTCAGATCGATGACGCTGAGCTGCGTCCGGTCTGTACAGCTCTGATCCAGAGCATGGTCACGTTGCCTGAGCTCGAGCAGCGGCTCAAGTTCGCGATCGAAGAGGGCGGCCGTATCGCTGATCGGGCCAGCATCCCCTTGGCTGGGCTCCGTCAGCAATGGCAGAGCTTGCGTCAGGACCGTCGCGACACCTTGCAGCAGTTGCTGCGTCGTTTCGCTCCATTTCNTCAGGACACGNTGATCGCGGAACGCCATGGCCGTCCTGTGCTTGCGGTGAAGGCAGGAGCTGTTGGGCAAGTGCCAGGTCAGGTTCACGACAGTTCGGCATCCGGNAGCACCCTGTTCGTTGAGCCTCGTTCCGTCCTCAGTATCGGGAACAAGCTCACAGAGCTGGATGCACGGATCCGGGACGAGGAACGCCGAGTTTTGGCNGAGTTGAGTGCAGTCGTGGCTGGGGAAGCAGACGCGCTCACCGTGCTTGTGGAGGTGCTGCTTCAGTTGGATCTCGCCTTGGCACGTGCCCGTTACGGCCGTTGGCTGGGTGGCATGGCTCCCAAGCTTGAGAGCGATGGTGATGCGCCTTTTCTGCTTAAAGGATTCCGTCACCCCCTGTTGGTGTGGCAACAACAACGCTCCGATGGCCCTGCTGTTGTTCCCATCAGTGTCGATGTTTCGAACGATCTGCGTGTGGTGGCCATTACTGGGCCCAACACTGGCGGCAAGACAGTGACTTTGAAAAGCATTGGCCTCGCCGCACTGATGGCACGCGCAGGCATGCTGCTTCCCTGCTCTGTGCAGCCATCATTGCCTTGGTGTGCCCAGGTGCTGGCTGATATTGGTGATGAGCAGTCTCTGCAGCAGAGCCTTTCCACCTTCAGTGGTCATGTCAAACGGATTGGGCGGATTCTTGACTCGCTGAATCGCGGGCCATCTCCTGCCTTGGTGCTGTTGGACGAAGTGGGTGCTGGGACGGATCCCAGTGAAGGCACCGCTTTGGCAACAGCTTTGCTGAAGACGTTGGCGGATCGTGCGCGGCTCACCGTTGCCACCACCCATTTCGGTGAATTGAAAGCTCTGAAATACAACGACGATCGCTTTGAAAATGCATCGGTTGCGTTCAATGCTGAAACGTTGTCGCCTACTTACGAGTTGCTTTGGGGCATTCCCGGACGCAGCAATGCTTTGGCGATTGCAACGNGGCTTGGTCTGGATGGGCAGGTCTTAGATCAGGCCCGAGAGCTGTTGGCGCCTGCAGGAGATGGGGAGGTGAACAGCGTGATCNGAGGCTTGGAAGAGCAACGGCAACGACAGCAGGCTGCTGCCGAAGATGCTGCCGCTTTACTCGCGCGCACTGAGTTGCTCCACGATGAGTTGCTCCAGCGGTGGCAGAAGCAAAAGCAGCAGACGGCAGAACGTCAGGAACAGGGACGGCAGCGTTTGGAACGGTCGATCCGCGAGGGGCAAAAGGAAGTGCGCTCCTTGATTCGTCGCTTACGGGATGAACGGGCCGATGGAGAAACAGCACGACAGGCGGGTCAGCGTCTTCGCCGCTTGGAAGGCACCCATCGTCCGGCTCCGGAACAACGGCAACCCAAACCGGGATGGCAGCCCGATGTGGGCGACCGCATCAGGCTTCTTGCGCTAGGTAAGGCGGCTGAGGTTCTCTCGATTTCTGAGGATGGTCTCCAGCTCACGGTGCGTTGTGGCGTGATGCGCACCACCGTTGATCTCAACGCTGTTGAAAGCTTGGATGGCCGCAAGCCACAGCAACCTTCGCTTCCCGTGGTGAAGGTCCATGCTCGGATCGCTGGTGGTGGTTCTCAGGTGCGGACCAGTCGCAACACCTTGGATGTCCGTGGCATGCGTGTGCATGAAGCAGAGGCTGCCGTTGAAGAGCAACTTCGGTCTGCATCTGGGCCTCTTTGGGTGATTCACGGCATCGGTACAGGCAAGCTGAAAAGGGGGCTTCGAGCTTGGTTGGACACGGTCTCCTATGTGGAACGTGTGACCGATGCTGAGCAAGGGGACGGCGGGCCCGGTTGCAGTGTGGTGTGGGTGCGTTAGGGCAGCACCGGAAGTTGTGGCCCTTCGTCCGTGAGCTCATCCGGAATCACAACGGCTTGACCGTCGTCTTCAAACAAGCGCCATCCCATTGGATCAGGATCTAAGTGCACGCTGTCTCCACTGGTGATGCTCTGATCGGCGTCCAAACGCACCTGGACGAAATCTCCGCTGGGCTGAAGTCGGCACGTGATGATCTGTTCGTTGCCAAGTACCTCGCAATGGGTGACGTCGGCTTCCAAATTGCGATTGGTGGCAGGACCGATTCTCCAGTGCTCGGCCCTGAGCCCAGCCGTGAGCATCTGGCCTTCACGATTGGCGATCGCTGTGGCCAGAGGACCGTCGATCNGTAGACGCCGGTCACNAAACACAAGTGTGTTGCCAGCTCCAACGCGAATCGGCAACAACGTCATCGGCGGTGTGCCGATGAATTGTGCGACGAACAAATTGGAGGGCCAGCGATACAGCTCCATGGGAGTTCCAAGTTGCTGCAGCCTNCCTTNGTTGAGAACAGCGATGCGGTGNCCCATGGTCATCGCTTCGACCTGATCATGGGTNACATAGATCGTTGTTGTTCCAAGCTCTCGCTGGAGTTCAACGATTCTGCTTCTTGTGCTGTTGCGAAGCTTGGCGTCGAGGTTGCTGAGCGGTTCATCCATCAGGAAGACCGAAGGTTGCCGCGCCATGGCTCGGCCCAGGGCAACCCGCTGTTTTTGGCCGCCAGACAGTTCCTTGGGCAAACGATCTAAAAGTGGCTCGAGTTCGAGGGCTCGGGCGACTGCATTCACCCTGCTCGTGATCGTCTCTTCACGGGGAGAGAGGAATCTGATCGGTCTGGGACAGCTCCTCGTGAGTTGATGCAGCTGGTCCTGAAGCTGCTGCATGACATTGCGCCTTCTGCTGCGCCGCAATCCGAAGCTGAGATTGTTCCTGACCGTGAGATGGGGATAGAGCGCATAGCTCTGAAACACCATCGCGACATTGCGTTGCGCAGGCCGTAACTGGCTGATCGGCTGGGATCCGACCAGGATTTCTCCGGACGTTGGCGTGTCGAGGCCCGCGAGCAGTCGTAGCAAGGTGCTTTTGCCACATCCCGAGGGNCCAACCAGGACCAGAAATTCGCCATCCTCAATGGCTAGATCCAGTGCGCGGATCACCTCCACCTCGGGCGCGCCTTTACGGCCTGGGTAAGACTTGCTCAGGGCTTCGAAGCGGACGCCGGCCAAGCGGTTTCGTGCAGCACCGAAATCTTAGGGTTGATAGCTGGATCCATTCGGCAGCGCCGTGCAGTTCATTGATCAGGCACGCATCACTGTGCGTGGCGGCCGTGGTGGCGATGGCATCGCAGCATTCCGTCGCGAGAAGTACGTGCCTGCCGGAGGTCCATCCGGTGGTGATGGCGGGCATGGCGGACATGTTGTTCTCGAGGCAGATGGGAACTTGCAGACCCTTTTGGATTTCAAATACAAGCGCCTCTTTGCTGCCGATGACGGACGCCGAGGCGGGCCGAACAAGTGCACCGGAGCTTCAGGCCAGGATTTGGTGATCAAAGTGCCGTGCGGAACCGAAGTCCGTCATCTCAGTTCTGGGATNCTTCTTGGAGANNTGACCCAAGNTGGAGAGCAGCTTGTNGTTGCCTTCGGTGGCCGCGGCGGCCTTGGCAATGCTCATTATTTGAGCAATCGAAANCGGGCTCCAGAGAAGTTCACGGAAGGCCGCGACGGNGAGGAATGGCCCGTTCAGTTGGAGCTCAAGCTTCTAGCTGAAGTTGGAATTATCGGTTTGCCGAACGCTGGGAAGAGCACGCTGATTGCGGTGCTATCGGCAGCTCGTCCGAAAATTGCTGATTATCCGTTCACCACTCTGATCCCAAACCTGGGCGTGGTGCGTCGTCCCAGTGGCGATGGCACAGTCTTTGCTGATATCCCCGGGCTCATTGCCGGTGCTGCNCAGGGTGCTGGCCTTGGCCACGACTTTCTGCGTCATATCGAAAGGACCCGATTGCTGATCCACCTCGTTGATGCAGGTGCCGAAGATCCGGCCAAAGACTTGCAAATTGTCGAGAAAGAACTCGAGGCCTATGGCCATGGNTTGGTGGATCGTCCCCGATTGCTGGTCTTAAACAAGCAGGAATTGGTGCCTGACGACTTATTGCCGGACGTTATTCAGGATTTGCAGGCCGCCAGCGGTGGTCGCTCGGTGATGACAGTTTCCGCTGCAATGAGTCGCGGTCTGGACACTCTGTTGGAGTCGGTCTGGACCACCCTCGAAATCTGAAAATCATCCGAACAGGCTGAAAGATGGTTGATTGGCAACCATGGCCTTGCCATAACGGAAGCAGCAGAACTGCGCATGCCATGACCTACTACACCTGCTTTGACCAAGGCGGTGACGTCATCGCCCGTTGTCAAACTCAACAGCAAATCGCTGTTCTTCGTGAGATGGGACGTCCCATCTCCAAAATTCAGAAAATGCGTCAAGAGGAAGCCGTCGTTTGCTCCTTGACGGGTAGCCCTGCTGAATACGACGAAGAACTCTGAGACTGGTTGGCGATAGAGGCTGTTGCAGCGGTTTCTATCGCCAAGTTCAAACCAATCAGTCGTCGTAAACGCGACATTCGTCAGCGTCCGGATTGGCGTCGCAGTACAGCTCCAGAGGAGTTGGATCGTGCTTGTCCTCGGGGTTGTGCTCCTTGTACTCCTCGAGGGACTTCAGTTCATCGGTGAAATGCCGTTCTTTCGCCTGATCACCAGACGCTTTGGCCGCCTCAATCTCGGTCTGATCTTTTTTGATGTGTTCGTCGATGGATTTCATCAAATCAATCTCTTGCCGTTGAAAAATATAAGGCCGAATTGACAACTTCAGCCGACGNAGGGGCACCGCCCAAATCGGATCTCCGTCCGTTGTTGCNCGCGGTTTAAGGGTCGAGCTCNCTCAATTCCAACCAGCGCTCTTCTGAGGTCTCGATTGTGGAGATCAGCTCGGCGAGCTCAAGACTCAGCTTGGCGATNTCTGCCCCATTGGCGCTGATTGCGGCCTCTAGATCCTGTTTGCGTGTTTCCAGCACGGGCAACTGACGATCAAGGTTTTCCAATTCGCGCGTTTCTTTAAAGCTGCGGCGCTTGCGTGCGGGAGGTGTGCTCGCCTTGCGCTTCCCCACCGGTTTCGATCCAGCTTTGGANTCTTGTTCTTGCGACGCTCGCTCGCTCTGCCGTTGCGTCTCGAGAAAGTCGCTGTAATTGCCCTCGAAGCGTCGTAGTTGACCGTTCTCGAAGCAGAACAGACGATCTACTGTTCGGTCGAGGAAATAGCGGTCGTGGGAGACGACGATCACACAGCCTCGAAAATCTTCGAGGAAATCCTCCAGAACACTGAGGGTTTGGATGTCGAGGTCGTTGGTTGGTTCGTCGAGCAGCAGAACGTTGGGCGCTTGGATCAGCATTCGACAGAGGGTCAGTCGACGGCGTTCACCACCTGAGAGTTTTGACAGGGGACTGTGCTGTTGGGCCGGAGGAAACAGAAAGCGCTCCAGCAGTTGAGATGCAGTCACCTGTTCGCCACCGAGATCGATCCTGCTGGCGGCTTCTTCGACAAAATCAATCACCTTGCGGNTGAGNCCTTTGCCCTGCAAAAACGCTTCGGTGTGCTGATCCANGTAGCCGATATGCACCGTTTCNCCCAATCGGAGTGATCCATGGGTGACTGTCCNCCGTCCGGCAATCAGGTCGAGAACACTCGATTTTCCGCTGCCATTCGGGCCAATGATTCCAACTCGATCCTCTGGACTGAAGCTGTAGGTGAAGTCTTGGAGGAGTGACCTGCCCTCATCACTGCCGTCGGCTGTGACGCCCAGCGCCTCGGCCTCAATCACCTGCTTGCCAATGCGTCGGCTGACACTGGCCATCTCCAAGGCCGCTTTGGCTTGCGATGGCTTGTCTTCTCGCATGGCCTCGATCCGCTGGAGGCGCGCTTTCTGTTTGGTGCTGCGTGCTTTCGGCCCTTGCCGAAGCCAGGCCAACTCTCTACGGAGAACGCCACGAAACTTGGCAGCCGAGGCTGCTTCCGACGCTTCTTCGTCGGCCTTGTGCTGGAGATAGGTGCTGTAGTTGCCCTGGTAGGTGCGGGCACGGCCTCGATCAACCTCGACCATGCGCTTGGTGACACGGTCGAGCACATAACGATCGTGGGTCACGAGCACCAGTGCACCCGGATAGCGATCGAGCCAACTTTGAAGCCATTCCACCGCTGCAGCATCAAGGTGGTTCGTGGGTTCGTCGAGCAACAGCACATCTGGACAAGCCACCAGTGCAGAGGCCAATCCAACGCGTTTGCGATAACCACCCGAGAGCGCCTCAACGGATCGCTGCAGGTCGCTGATGCCTAGTTTTTGCAGGACTTCTCTGCATTGTTGTTCCAGGCTCCACGCCTCTTCTTCATCCATGCGTTGGCTGAGCACACCCAGCTCGGCCAGAAGGGTTTCATCGTCGGGCTTGGCTGCGATGGCGTCGCTGAGTTCACTGAAGCGCAGCAGTAGGTCGCGTTTTGTTCCGCACCCTTCCAGCACCTGCTCCAGCACCGTGAGCCCAGGGGTCACCNGAGTGTCTTGGCCGACGAGCGCCACNCGNAGGCGCGGGGAACAGCGCCGCTCACCCTGACCTAAGGGTTCCTGTCCNGCCAACACTTTGAGNAGTGTGGACTTACCGGCGCCATTCGGGCCGATCAGGCCCAGACGTTCNCCNTCACCAATNTGNAGATCGAGGTCGGCAAACAGGGTCCGGATCCCGAAATCCTTGGCCGCATCCACCAAACTGATCAAACTCACGGTGTGTCAGCGGAGACTTGGCCGTCTAGATAAGCAAAGACGCTCTTATCACCGACATCTGCCGCTGCTTCATTGCCAAATTTGCGTAGCGCCAGGATCACGAGAAGAGTTGAAGCCATCAGCAAAAGTCCCAGGCAGATCCGCTCATCGATCCACTGCAGCAGTCGTCCGAGGAGTGCCAGGGGAAGCAGAAGGGTGAGGCCGATTGCTTCAACACGTTGAAAACAAAAGAACTCTTTGAACCCGATTCCTGCGAGAGCGGCAAAGAGGGGGCCGATGGCCAGAATCCACAACGGTTGCTCTGCGATCTGGTTCAACGTTTGCTCCGGGCCGTTGACGACCATCACTGTGATCCAGCCCAGGCATCCCAGAAGCCAGAACACTNGGAGCATCTGATGCAATGGCTTGAGATAAATGTGGATTCGCTGCAGTGCCAGACCCATGGCACCGCCGAGTGGAAACAGCCAAATCCAGGCCCAGTTCCCTCCCAGCAACCACCACTGCGCAAGCCCCGCAGTCAGGGCCAGTCCGCTAATCAATAACGAGATGCGGTACTCCTTGACCTCTTGCCGGTCCACCGCTGTGATCGTGTAGGGGCCGTAGACGCCCTGGAATTGAGGATCGGATGCGGCAGTCATCGCGGAATCTCGCTCATGACCAGTCTGGACAATTCTGGTGCGGTAGGAACGATTCCCCCTGGGTTGAGAGGAAACAAGGCTCCGAAATAGTCTTGCCGCCACACCGTGGCATCACAAGTCTCCTGAACACCAGGAATCTGAAAGAAACGTCGTCTCCAGTTCCACAACTCTGGAAATTGCCATAGGGGCTGCTTGTTGCAGCCGAACAGCGGCGCATAGACCGTTTCCCAACGAATCAAGGTGGGAAACAAGCGCACATCGGCAAGGGTCAATTGGTCGCCACACAGCCATGGGCCGCTTTCTTGGAGGTTGATCTCCACGTTCTTCAAAGCATCAAATAAAGCCGTTTCGGCGCGGTGAAAAGCTGTTTGGGTGCGCGCAAATCCGCAGCGATAGACACCGTCATTAACGGCTGGCTGCAAAAGGGTCTGCCACGTTTCGATTTGCCCATGGAGCGCTGGCGGATCAAGGTCGAGCTCGGTCTCCGTGCTGGGCCATTGATTGAGCAGTTCCACCAATGGAGCGCTGTCGTTGCAGAGGATCGCTGGACGGGTCGGATCAACGAGCACAGGCACCGTGGCTCGATGGGATGGAGGTGCGCCGCAATGGCGATAGACATCGAGCAGTGAGTTGCACTGCTCCCACGCTGGGGCCAAGACCCAGCGCCCTCCTTGGTGGTCGGGGCTGGCCATCAACAATGTCAGCTGGCTGGCGAGCTGCCGGAGACGGTGGACGAGCCAAGTGCGATGGGCCCAAGGACAACTGCGCCCCACGATGAGAAGAGGGAGATCCTTGGCTTTGCGGGCTTGTAGATCGCTCTGTTCTGGGATCTCACCGTTCAGGTGATCACTGACAGGACGTTGGTAATTGCCCTCTGCATCCGCGGGGCCAAGGCCACCCATGAGTTGCTGCCACTGCCAATGCCATCCGCATCGAGCGGTTTGGACCACAAGGGGTGGGATGGCCATCGCTTCGCTGATGAGCTGTCACCACACTGCCGCCCATGCTTCAGTCAGGCATCTCTTTGCAGGGCGTGATGGCGGTTCCTTCGGTGCTGGTGGTTGCAGGAACCCATGGCAATGAAGTGAATGCGCCATGGCTGTTGGATCGATGGAATCAAGATCCTGAGCTGCTGAACAGCTCAGAGCTGACCGTTAACCCCGTGATCGGCAACCCTGCAGCCCGTCAGGCGAGTTGTCGTTATATCGACCGTGATCTGAACAGGAGTTTCCGCGCTGATTTACTCGCGCTGGATGGAGATGCGCCTCGTCCATTGGAAGTCGTTCGTGCTCAAGAGCTGATCGCGGCGTATGGCCCTAAGGGGCGCGTTCCTTGTCAGGTGGCCATTGACCTCCACAGCACCACAGCGGCGATGGGCAATTGCTTGGTTGTGTATGGCAGAAGGCCTGTTGACCTTGCTTTGGCATCACTGGTGCAGGGATCCTTGGGATTGCCCGTTTACCTCCATGAGGCCGACTCTGCTCAGACGGGATTTCTTGTTGAATCCTGGCCCTGCGGGCTCGTCATCGAGGTCGGTCCTGTTCCCCAAGGCGTTTTGGATCTACGCATCATTCGGCAAACGCGCCTTGCCCTTGAAACCTGCTTAGCGAGTTTGGCGGCAGCTGGCCAAGCAGAGCCTCGTTACCCCAGGTCTTTGGTGGTCCATCGCCATCTCGGGAGTGTCGATCTTCCCCGTGATCAGGACGATCAGCCAAGGGCTGTGTTGCATGACGATGTGCTGGGTTCCGACTGGCGACCTTTGCGCTCGGGGCAGCCGATGTTTGATGGATGCTCATCGGATCCTTGGCCGGCTTCGCCTCAGTCAGCCTTCGATGGCGGCATCCCTGTTTTTGTCAATGAAGCCGCCTATGTCGAAAAAAAGATTGCCTTCTCCGTCACACAGCGCGAAGTGTGGCCTGTTTTGGGGGACTGGATCGCTGCGTTGGCAGAGCTGATGCGGGGGTAACAACTCAACCGCATGCCCAGATGCCTTGGCCTTCCTCGTTGCACAACAAATCGCTCGTCTGACCGTCTGCCCAGTACATCCTCAATCGATCGTCCGTTGTCCCGAGTCGAAGGGTGAGAGATCGCAGTGGNCCCGCGGGCGTTTTGCTGTCTNTCTCTGACGTTCCCTCGACCAGTTTGAGTTTTTGNTCCANCTGTTCGAGTCGCTGTTCGATTTGACCGAGTTGGTGGCTGGACCCGCCATCCACAGGATGTATCGGCCCGGTTTTGGGTCCTGTACAGCCGGCGATGAACAGCAGCGACAAGCCAGCGGTCCTTAAAACGTGACGACTGGCCATGGTGCAGGGTTGGGCTTCTGAACGTTGGGTCTTACGCGGGAGTGAGGCGCTCACTCCAATAGACGATGGCGCCTTGAGAGATGAGCTCGTTGTGCCGATGACGAGCTTCCGAGAGGGGAACGGTGGCCTCCAAGCGACGGCCGTCGTGAAGCCAGCGGATCAGAACCAAAGCAATCCCCTAGGGAACCGAAGAATCTTAAATCTTTCTGAGCCCCCCAGTCCCGAACAGGGAAGTCGGTTGGTGGTTGCGCAATATCCGTACACGAGTCGCAATGTTGCTTTACAATTACGGCAGGCAGGGCTTCCTGCCCTTCCTTAACCGTCCTTTCGGGGACATATTTTTCCGTTCTCATGACCACCACCCTC
>NZED01000008.1 GCA_002690325.1 Synechococcus sp. ARS1019 | reverse complement strand
AGCGGCCTGAGCCACAGGAGCCAACAGGCCCAGGGCAGCAGGAGCCACCAGCAGTTGCTGGAAAAGCTTCATGGGATTCCTCACACGGAAAGAGGATGACAGTTAACTGTCGGTCTAATTTTAACTTAGTGAACGTACATATGATACNTGTAGGCGACTAAATAAGGTATTCCAGATCACATTCAAGCTCTGCGTTTTCTGTGTCAAAGACTGGGAANAATGAAATGCCGAGACGAATCAATCATGAGCCATCCCTCCTCTCTCAGCTGACCAATAACCCTNGTTGTCGTCACCCGTGTAGTACCCAAAGCACTTGCCAGCTCGTGGTGGGTTAAGCGTAAGTTAAGTCGCAATCCCTCTTCGCAAATTTGACCATAATCCAACGCAATCAGTTCAAGAAAGGCTTTGACTCGATCTTCGATCAATCGAAGAGATAGTAATGCCAATATTGATTCAGCTTGACGATATCTTGCACTGACTGAGTGGAACATTGCCAATGCCAAACTCGGTGAATCATTAATCTCAGACAATGAAATACAAAGGACATCGCAATCGGTCATCGCCACGGCCTCATAGGCTTCAACATTGCTGAGGGATTCACCAAATATTTCATTAGGCCCAGCCAACCCCAACAATATTTCGTCTCCATTGATAGAAACTGAGCCCAGCCTCACCATTCCCCTCACGACCATCCAAATACTTTTTCTTAGAAGAGGGACTGCAGAGCCGGCCCTTAAATGGACAACTGATCGATTATTAAAATTTTCCTCCAGAATATCCTTATAGTAACTGCGACCTGAAGGAACTTCTCTTGAGGAAAGCGCAACCATTGCAAGATCCTTGATGCTTGAGTAATTTAAATCACATTGACTTGTCCTTATTTAAGAAAAGAAAAACATTTGTTTAAGGGATGACTAAAAAGCACAAATCATCATCCAATAAAAAAGAAGGGGTTTCCCCCTTCTTTTCATGCATTTGAATTGGCCTATTAGTTGCCGACCATCTCAACAGCTGCCCGTGATTTTTCAATAATATCTCCCTTGAGAGGAACAAATCCGAGCTCAACAGCGCTCTTTTGTGAAGTATCAGACAACATGTGGCTGAAGGCTTCTTTGAGAGTTTCTGTCTTGTTGCCGTTGCCCGTTTTGTAGGCAAGCAGCCAAGTCAACGTTGCGATTGGATAAGCACCTGTTGCCGTGGGATTTGGATTACTCCCTGCAAGATTGTCATCCAGCTCAATCCCATTCAGTGCTTTTGCACCAGATTCCTCGGAAGGAATAATGTATTCACCAGATTTATTTTGCAGTGCAGCAGCCTTGATATTTCCATTGATAAAGGATTGGTTCAAATATCCAATGGAACCTTCCCTATTCTCGATCACACCAGCCACACCAGAATTTCCCTTAGCCCCAACGCCAGCCGGCCATTTGACCGACTTGCCAGAGCCCAATGTCCAGGTTGGAGAGAAGGATTGCATTGAATTGGTGAATGCTTTGGTTGTTCCCGATCCATCGGAACGATGGACCCAGGTCACAGCACCAGCGCTACATCCCAATTCCTGCCAATCCTTCACCATTCCCAACGCCACTCGCACAGCTTGCTCTTGGGTCAATTTCAGCTCGCAATCTGGCTTGTTGTACCCGAATGCGATCGTGCCACCGATCATTGGAATCTGAACCACTCCCCTGGAGACTTTTGCCAAATCCTCAGGCTTCATGGGGTCATCGGAAGCTCCGAAGTCAACCGTTTCATCGATAAATGCCTTGCGTCCAGAACCGGAGCCGACGGCTGCATAATTCACTTGTGGTCCACCAGACTTAGCCAGATCGGAAAACCAGCTTTGATAAACCTTGGCCGGAAATGTGGCGCCTGAACCATTCAACCGTCCCTGAGTGGTCGATTGGGTTGTGCAGGCTCCGAGGGCCAGCAAGGCGGGAAGAATCAGGATCGACTTGCTGAGGCTCTGTTTAGGCACCGGTTCAAATGGTGTCGGTCAGAACCACTCATAGAACCAAGTGGTGACGTCTGTCGTTAAACGAACGCTAAGGGAGGTTAAGAATCGGCTAAGCCTCTGGCGTCTTCATCCCTATGAAACCGTGTAGAGACGTAGTAACGCACCAACCAGCGATTCACTCTCCTCCTCTGCTCTGGAGGAACCTCATTCAACAGTTGAGACAGCTCCAATGCGGCCACCCTGTGCAAGGCACGGACGTCCACATGCCAGAGGGCTTCCGCTTCGCGAATGAGTCGCGCCCAAGTTCTCACCTGTTGCCACGTTCGCAACCTTGACCGCGGAGCGCTTATTGGCTTGTGGATGAAAGCAGTCATGCATTCACCCTGACCCCACTCACGCGATTCAAGGCAAAACAACGCAGTCACTTCGGAGAGCTGAAGCAAATGAGCAGAGCTATCCCAATGGCAAGTTCAGCGCTTCTGCATCCACGACGCTGGTGTCGAAGGGNAATTCTTCGGCTTCNCTGGCACTCAACCGCCTCGTCCAACTGCCTTTGACAGGCTCGTTCCAGCGGAATCCAGCCTCCTTGGCCAAAGAACGATCGGCATAGGACACGTTGGCGCGCATCCATTGCCGGGGTTCCAAACCGCGATCCAACAAGGTTTCGAGGTCGTCGCAACGGGCCAACACCTCAGCCAAATAAATGCAATCGGTCAGTGCACGATGGGCTGCCCAGACGGGGATTCCATACGCCAGGGCAAGGTCTCGAACGGATGGACGTGGTTTTAGTTGACGGTCTTTGGGCCAGCAAATGTCCTCCATGGTGCACAGCCATGGTTTTGCAATCTCAGGGAGTTCGCCGCAACCGAACCATTGGCGATCAAATGCTGCGTTGTGCGCGACAAGGACATCTGCCGCCGCCACTAGTTCGACAAAAAGGTCGAGAGATTGCCGCCAGGGTTGCGGACATCGACTGACGGAAGCTGGAATGTGATTGATCGGCTCTGCCGCATTGCTCTGCACCGGCAGCAGAAAAGACAATTGGTGCAGGACGGATTGGGAGCGGACATCAAACAAGATGGCGCCAACCTCAACACAGTGATCGTGTTCTGGGTCGAGTCCTGTGGTCTCCGTATCAATGATCAAGAGGGTCTCGACCTTGGACCTCACCACGGCTTCGATCGCAACGGTTGGTGGAGCTAGTGCTTTTGTTGGAACTGACGTTTGGGATTGGTTTGAGGGTTCTGCAGGCTGAGACCTCTTGGGGCGCTCCGGCTCAAGCGACACGTTGAGTAGATCAAGTTGTGTCGGAGCAGTTCGAGGGTGAATCTCATCCTCCATTCAGGCAACCACCAACGCAACTCCATTCTCCAACCCGATCAAGGGTCTGTGTTCTTAAGGTCAGCTGATCAATCTGCGACAACCATGGCCGTTTCGATCGGCGATTCACTTCCCTCCTTCAGTCTGGAAGATCAGGACGGGGTCATGCGAAAGAGCGCTGATCGAGGTCAACGCGTCCTTGTGTTGTTTTTCTATCCCAAGGACGACACACCAGGTTGCACAGCGGAGGCCTGTGGATTTCGCGACAGCTTTGCTCGTTTTCAGGAGCTTGGAGCTGATGTTTGGGGTGTCTCTGGCGATGACAATGTCAGCCATCGGCGTTTTGCAGAGCGCTACAACCTTCCTTTCCCGTTGCTGAGCGATCGCGGCAACGCCTTGCGGCAACAAATGGGGGTTCCCAAAACATTGGGCTTAATCCCCGGTCGGGTCACCTACATCGTTGATGCGGAGGGCGTCGTACGGCACATCTTCAGCAATTTGCTGGATGGACCTGCCCATGTTTCGGACGCTGAAAAAGTCCTCACTGGACTCACAAACGCATGACCACCTGGCGGCAGCGCGGGTCGATATGGCAGCTGTTGCCGCCCCGACCTCAAGCTCTGGTGGAATTCATCGGCGGCAGCTACCTCGCAGCAACACCACAGGTCAGCTATCGCCGTCTCTTAGAAAATCTTGCGGCACGGGACCTTGCAGTCCATGCATGGTCATACGTTCCAGGATTCGACCACCAAGCCCAAGCACGCCAAGCCTGGTCTGAGTTTCGTTCAGCTCGCACAGCATTAGCGGACCGTCTTGGCCTGACACCGGTGGCCCTGCGTGTCGGCCACAGCTTGGGCTGCAAACTTCATCTTCTGGCGCCCGATGGTGGTCGACGCAGCAATGGGCTGATCGCACTGAGTTTCAACAATTTCAATGCCGAGCGATCCATCCCTTTTCTTGGGGATCTCGCACCAAGGCTCGGTGTGGTCACCGAATTCAGCCCATCCCCTGCAGAAACATTGCGTTTAGTACAAGCCCACTACTTGCAGCAACGCAATCTGGTCGTGCGTTTTGGCAATGATGAACTCGATCAGAGCAGCGATTTAATTGCGACGCTCAACGCTCGCGATGGTGACCAAAGCGAAATTTTGCAATGCCGCGGTGATCACCTCACTCCAGCAAGTATTGGCCTGAGGCGATCACTTGTGGGTGATTGGGCCGATGACCCCCAGAAACAAGCCACCAGCCGCAAATTGGCCGAGCTCATTCACGACTGGGCCGTGGCGTCTTAGACGATCAGCCCCGCAGTCGATCCAGAACGGAACGATCTTCCAGGGTGCTGGTATCCCCGCTCACTTCCTGGCCTGAGGCGAGGGCGCGAAGGATCCGACGCATGATTTTGCCGCTGCGCGTTTTGGGCAACGCATCACTGCAACGGATGTCATCTGGCCTGGCGATCGGACCGATCTCCTGACCGACGTGGGCTCGCAATTCAGCGATGAGTTCGTCTGACGAATCCCGTCCGGATTCCAGGGTGACAAAAGCCACAATTCCTTCCCCCTTCAGGTCATCTGGACGGCCGACCACAGCAGCCTCTGCCACCGCCGGATGACTCACCAAGGCAGATTCAATTTCCATCGTGCCCAACCTGTGACCAGAGACGTTGATGACGTCGTCAACACGACCCATCACCCAGAAGTAACCATCCCGATCACGACGGGCACCATCACCAGCGAAGTAAAGATAAGAGCCATCCGCCGGGCGGATGTGTTCCCAATAGCTCTCACGGAAGCGCTGGGGATTGCCATGGACCGTTCGCATCATTCCTGGCCATGGCGCGCGAACAGCCAAATATCCACCTTCATCGGCGTTGCAGCTGTTGCCTTCCGCATCGATGATGTCGGCCTGAATGCCTGGTAAAGGCAGCGTTGCAGAGCCAGGTTTCGTCGGCGTGGCTCCCGGCAAGGGGCTGATCATCACGCCCCCGGTTTCGGTTTGCCACCAGGTATCAACAATGGGGCAACGGTTGCCGCCAATCACCTCTCGATACCACATCCAAGCTTCTGGGTTGATGGGTTCACCGACGGTTCCAAGCAACCGCAGGCTGCTCATGTCGTACTGATCGGGAACATCTCGGCCACTCTTCATGAACGCACGAATGGCCGTGGGAGCGGTGTAAAAGATCGAGATGTTGTGTTTCTGAATCAACTCCCAAAACGCGCCGGGCTTGGATGGGCGTGGCGCTCCCTCGTACATCACCGTGGTCGCCCCATTGGACAGGGGTCCATACACGATGTAGCTGTGACCGGTGATCCAGCCGACATCAGCCGTGCACCAGAACACATCCTCGTCGCGAATGTCGAAGATCCACTGAAAGGTGAGGTGTGCCCAAAGGTTGTATCCAGCAGTGGTGTGCACCACACCTTTCGGCTTTCCTGTGGAACCGGATGTGTAGAGGACAAACAAACGATCTTCACTGGCCATCCGCTCAGCAGGGCAGTCCTTGGATTGCCCTGGGACCAGGTCGTGCCACCACGTGTCACGACCTGGTTGCATGGAAGTGTCTTGTTTGGTGCGCTGCACCACCAAAACCGACTGAACGGTGGGGCAAGCCCCATCTGCCAAAGCAGCATCCACAGCCGGTTTCAGGGAAACTGGCTTGTCCTTACGAAAACCACCATCGGCAGTAATGACGGCTTTGACGTCTCCGTCGTTGATGCGATCGCGTAGGGCTTCTGCGGAGAACCCGCCAAACACCACTGAATGGGGTGCTCCAATCCGAGCACAGGCCAGCATCGCGATCGCAGCCTCAGGCACCATCGGCATGTAGAGCGCAACCAGGTCCCCCTTGCCGATACCCAGGGACTTCAGTGCATTGGCTGCTTGACAGACCTCAGCGTGTAGTTCGCGGTAGCTGAACCGACGCACATCTCCGGGTTCCCCCTCCCAGATCAGAGCGGTCTTATCAGCGGTGGGACCATCAAGGTGACGGTCGAGGCAGTTGAAGGAGAGGTTGGTTGTGCCGCCTTCGAACCATCGGGCGAAGGGTGCGTCAGACCAATCCAGAACGGTATGAAACGGATCAAACCAATGCAGCTCCTTGCGAGCTGCATCTCCCCAGAAGCTGTCTGGATCCTTGCGGGCCCCATCAGCCAGGGCTCGATAGGCCTCCAGACTGCTGATCCGGGCTTTTGCTGAAACATCCGCAGGCGGATCGAACACACGCTGCTCCTGCAGCACGCTTTCGATCGTCGTCTTGGACTCAGTCACGGGATCAGCCACAACACGCTGTCCGTCAGGCTAGTCAGCGAACTGGTCAGAACTCATCTGGTCTGCACAGCCGTATCAAACCGACGGCAAGCCCAAATGCGATGCTCTGGTTCGATGGACCACCACCCCGCTGCTTTTCTGTTTGATCTCGATGGGCTGCTGCTCAACACCGAGCCCATCCATGGCCAGGCTTGGACGGTCGCTGCACGCCATTACGGGCTCGAACTGAGTGAAGTGCAGGTCTTGAGCTTGCGCGGACGTCGACGCCAAGATTGTGCCGAGCAAGTCGATCGTTGGTTAGCAAAACCTGTGGGTGCAGATGCTTTGCTGGCCATCCAGCAGCCTTACGCCAAAGCCCACTTGCCCAAGGCTCCAGCCATGCCAGGAGCTGAGACTCTGGTGCGCTATGGCCATGACAATGGTCTACCGATGGCCATCGTGACGAGCAGTTCAGAAGAAGCCGTCAGCTTTAAATCGCGTCCCCATCCCTGGCTGAACCTGATCCAAACAAGGGTGTATGGAGATGATCCAGCCCTTGTTCGCGGTAAACCGCACCCTGATCCATTTGTGCTCGGCGCTCAGAAACTGGGATGTGCAACCTCTGAGTGCTGGGCTTTCGAAGACTCAACAGCGGGAAGAACGTCAGCCTTAGCGGCAGGCTGTCTGGTCTGGGTGTTGGATTCAACGAAACCAGAACAGCTGAATGGAAATCCCCGAACGATTAAGACGCTTCAGCGTGCCATCGACGATCTCGTTAATACAAGCGACTGAGCACGAAATCGGGTAACTCCAACAGCGCACGTTTGCAGGATGATTCTTCGAGCCAAGCGATGGATTCGCGGGCTTCCCGAGCAAAGGTTTCCGCCAACTGACGGCTTCGCTGAATCGCTTTCGACGAACGGACTAAGGACAAGGCACGATCGAGATCACCCTCTGTTTTGAACTGGTTTGAGATGAGATCTTTCAGCCCAGGTTGTTCCTCAATGGCATAAAACGTTGGAGCGGTGAGATAACCACTCGCTAGATCACTTGCAGCAGGCTTGCCGAGCTGTTGGTCGCTGCCGGTGAAATCGAGGATGTCGTCCACCACCTGAAACGCCAAGCCAAGTTGCCGCCCATAGCGATACAAAGAGTCCAACTTTTGCTCGTCGCATCCGCTGAGGACGCCTGCTGCTCGAGCACTATTGGCAATGAGTGATGCGGTTTTGCAATAGCTCTTCTCGAGATAAGTTTCGAAGCTTTGCTCAGTGTCAAAGCGATAAAGGCCCTGCTTCACCTCGCCGTCCGCGAGATCCATGATCACGCGACTTAACAGTTTGACGACCTCCAAGTCATCGAGGTTGGCCAGGTGCCAACTGGCTTGCGCAAACAGGAAATCACCTGCGAGAACAGCCACCCTGGGGTCAAAGCGGCTGTGAACGGTTGCAACGCCACGACGGGTCGACGCTTCATCAACAACGTCGTCGTGGACGAGTGAAGCGGTGTGGATCATTTCGGTGATCTCCGCCAGGCGACGGTGCCTAGGCGTGAGATCCGATTGCGGCGACAACGCCCGAGAAACCATCAAAACAATGCCTGGCCTCAGCTGTTTGCCGCCGGCACTGAACAAATGCTCTGCCGCAGCCTGGAGGATGGGATGTCCCGCCCCAATCAGACTTCGGAGATCGCCAAGAAGAGTCTCGAGGTCCTGTTCGACCGGCTCCAGTAATTCGGTGACGGTGATCATGAAAACCCCTTGCGCCGCGATCCTAGTGGCCTCCGACTCATGGATGCAGGTGAATCAGCTCCACCTCTGGACGTTGACCCAACCAAGGGGTGGCTCTAGCGGCAAAGCCAGTGGGATCTGCCGTCACGCACAGACGGCAATGGTCCAGCGAAACCCCCTGTCCAGGAAGAGAAGATGGGGGGCCGAGAACGGCATCGAGCTGACGTGCCACCGCGAGGGCAGGATCGATTAAGCGAACGGACGCGGGCAGGAGTTGCCGAAACAAAGGTTCGAGCAATGGATAGTGCGTACAACCCAAAACGATCGACTCAACGGAGGCCTCGAGGAGAGGCTCGAGATACCGCATCGCGATCTGGCGAAGATCGTCACTCAACAAATCACCCGTTTCGATCAGGGGAACAAAGGCTGGGCAGGCTTGTTCGATGACCAGTGTTCCGGGGCGGAGTGCCTCGATGCTGACCCGGTACGCCGATGACTGAACCGTGGCAGGTGTCGCCAAAACCCCCACTCGAGACTCGTCGACCAGCGAAGCGGCAGCTCCAATCAGACCGATCACTGGAACACCGGCTCGACCTTCCGCCACATCCCTTGCCAAGGCGTTGGTGGTGTTGCAGGCCATCACCACTGTCGTCACCCCAGTACTGCGCAACCAGGCCACCACTTCAGCAGCGATCACGCGAATCTCGTCTGGAGTGCGGTTGCCATAAGGAACCCGTGCGGTGTCTCCGAGATAGACGCACGTCACATCCGGATGGCGCTCGAGAACTCGGCGAAGAACGGTTAAGCCACCAACACCGCTATCAAATAACCCGAGAACCGCCGTCACCGCACCTCCAACTTCAGATAGTTCAAAACACCGGCTGCGATCGCGAGAGCCAAACGACGACGATGGTCTGCGGTGGCCAGACGAGGAGCGTCAATCGCACCCGTGACGAAACCCATTTCCACAAGGGCTGACGGCATTGTCGTGCGTCGAATGACAAAGAACCGCCCCCGACGCACGCCACGATTTGGGCTCCCACCCGACACAGCCATCATTTGCTGCTGCAAATAAGCCGCTAAGCGCGCTGAACGCGGATCGGAGAAGAAAAAGGTTTCGACCCCGTTCACATCGGGCCTGCTCATGCTCAATGCATTGGCATGAATGCTGACGAAGGCATTCGCTCCGGATCGGTTGGCCAGTGAAACCCGCGGAGGTAAATCAACATCCACCTCCCGAGTTCTGGTCAAATTCACTGTTACGCCACGGGCACGAAGCAGAGCAGCAACCTGCAACGACACATCGAGAACAACATCGCTTTCCCTTAAACCGCGAATTCCGACTGCACCAGGGTCCGGCCCACCGTGGCCAGGATCAATCACGACGGAATAGCGGTTCTGCGCCACGGTCGGCAAACCCGATGGGTCGACCGGAACCTGACTTGGGCGAATCCGAATCGATGGACTCCACGCGCTGCGACCAGTGAGATCGCCCTCACCCATGTCATCAAGACCTTTCAAGGGCAACCCTTTGAAGGCCAGTTCCCAACGATCAGCAGCCGTGCCTCGCAAGGTGAGGTCATTCGGGTTGAGTTGAACCCAAGGTTGAAATTCGATCACCAACCGTGTTGCGCCCGGTCGGGGTTTGCCAAGTCGAATCTCTTTGACGGCACCACGGCCAGCAACCCGTCTTGGGAATTTCAACTCACCGGGTAAATCGATCCAAACCCGGGTACCTTTCCCATCGCTTGGACCCTGAAAAAACGCCTCAAGTCGTGCATGACGACCCGTTCGTAGCTGGAGGGTCCCCTGCTCGGTTAAAGCCCAAGCTGCGAGAGCACTGGCAGCCTTCGCCGGGGAAGGCGAGCAGACCAGTGGTTGCAACAACAACACGGCCAGCAAGGCCAGCCGGCGAAAACGCGCCCGACTCATTGCGATCAGATCAGCGCTGGGCGCCGATGCCGAAGACTCGGCATCTGCTCACGGACATGACCCAAATGGGATGCATTGACCGGAGCAATGGCAGCACCAGTTTGCTGGCCGGCATCCGCTAAGACCGTTCCCCATGGGTCGATCACCAGGGCATGACCGTGGCTGTGGCGACGTCCGTAATGCAGACCTGTCTGAGCAGGCGCAAGCACATAAGCCGTGTTCTCAATGGCTCTGGCCTGCATCAAAACCTGCCAGTGGTCCTTGCCAGTGAAGGCCGTAAACGCGGCGGGAATCATCAGGAGCTCGGCACCAGCGCCGGCGAGATGGCGATAGAGCTCAGGAAAGCGCACGTCGTAACAGATGGACAGACCCACCCGGCAAAGGCCAGGCACATCCACCACTGGCGGCAACGCATCCCCGGGCATCACCGTTGCCGATTCCCGATACGTGTTGCCGTCGGGAAGATCGACGTCAAACAGATGAATCTTGTCGTAGCTGGCCAGCACCTGACCGTCTCGATCCACCAGCTCAGCCCGGTTGTAGGTGTGCTGGCCATCACCCACCGGAACGGGATATCCACCTCCCAACAGAACAACCTGATAACGGCGAGCCATCGTGATCAAAAAAGATCGGCAACGCTCAGCCAGAGCAGGAGCCAGCTCGAGTCGGCGGGCATCGTCGCCCATGAAGGCGAAGTTCTCAGGCAAGCCGATCAGATCAACCCCACGACGCACCGCGAGGTCAATCTGTTCCTCAGCCGCAGCGAAATTGGCGTCAGTGTCTTGCGTGCTGGTGAGCTGAATCGCCGCCGCCAGGAAATCGCTCACAAAAACGTGTCAGACAGCTCAAATTTAAGTGGACGAAGCCAAACGCAGAACACCAGGTTCATGCTGTGTCGGAACCACATCAAGTTGATCGACTGCGGCACAGCAACGGAAGTCCGCATCGTGGTCTCCCAATCCAATTAGGCGTTGGCCATGGCTGGCTGTTCGAAGACACGCCTCGGGATCATGCTTCCACTGGGACCAGAGAGCCAGAGCGGCGGTCATCTCATCGTTGGCCACATCGATGGCACCATTCGAGAGCTCGAGCATTAAGGCACCAACGGCACCGGCAGCCAGCGAATCCTCGAGGGAATAGCTGCCCTCCCAGCCGCTGCCGATGATGGCCACGGTCTCGGGCTTTTCGGTTAAGAGCTTTTCAACGACTGCTCGGCGATTCGGGAGAGCGGCCGTCACCAACAGCGGCACAGAACGGGCACGGTCGAGGGCTCTGGTGCCGTTGGTCGTGCTCATAAACAGACGCTTTCCGCCCACGACGTCTGATGTCACTGCAACGGGAGAGTTGCCGAGATCAAACCCTTCGAGCATCGCTCCACCCCGCTCACCGAGCAAAAGACGTGACGCCTCCGGCCAAGCGGCAGCCTCGGTTCTCAGTTGGTCCAGATCGGCATAGGCCTGAACAGCTTCAGCACCGTTCTTCAATGCCCAACCAATCGTTGTTGTCGCCCGCAGCACATCAATGACAACCGCGGCTTTGGGCTGCAAATCGGTGGGCATTTCAGCCGGCACATGGAAGTAAGAAAGCTGCAAGGCCACGCTGATCAACAACGTGCGACACAGTACTGAGATTGCTTGCGCCACAACCGCACCATGGCCCTGTTCGGAATTGGCCCGGCACCCCGTGATTTGCGCAGTTTTCTGACGCTTCTGGAGGAACGAGGTCAACTCAGGCGAATTACGGCACCCGTCGATCCCGACTTAGAACTGGCGGCAATTGCGGATCGGGTGCTTGCCGCTGGGGGCCCGGCCTTGCTGTTCGAAAACGTGATCGGCTCACCCATGCCGGTTGCCGTCAACACACTTGGCACGGTGGAGCGGGTCGTCTGGAGCATGGGGCTCGAGCGCCCCGAGCAACTCGAAGAACTGGGCTCACGGTTGGCTCTTCTCCAACAGCCACGGCCACCAAAAGGCATCAAAGAGGGCAAACAATTTGCTCGTGTGTTTTGGGATTTGATCAAGGCGAGACCGGACCGCGACCTTTTGCCTCCCTGTCATCAGGAGGTGATGAAGGGTGACGCGGTTGATCTCAATGCGCTGCCGTTGATTCGTCCCTGGCCGGGGGATGCCGGCGGCGTCATCACCCTGGGCTTGGTCATCACCAAAGACCCGGAAACCGGTGTGCCCAACGTTGGGGTCTACCGCCTGCAGCGTCAGTCGATCAACACCATGACGGTGCACTGGTTGAGTGTGCGTGGAGGCGCCGGCCACCTGCGTAAAGCAGCGGCGATGGGCAAGAAATTGGAGGTTGCTGTTGCGATTGGCGTTCACCCTTTATTGGTGATGGCAGCGGCGACGCCGATTCCAGTGCAGCTGAGTGAATGGTTGTTTGCTGGAATTTATGCCGGTGAGGGCGTTCTGCTGACACCNTGCAAGACGGTTGATCTCGAGGTGCCAAGCCACAGTGAAGTGGTGCTGGAAGGAACGATTACCCCTGGTGAGGTGCTCCCCGATGGACCCTTCGGAGACCACATGGGGTTCTACGGCGGTGTCGAAGATTCACCTCTGGTGCACTTTCATTGCGTCACCCAGCGCAAGGATCCTGTTTTTCTCACCACCTTCAGCGGTCGGCCACCCAAAGAGGAAGCGATGTTGGCCATCGCTCTCAACCGGATCTACACCCCGATTCTCCGACAACAGATTCCTGAGATCACGGATTTCTTCCTACCGATGGAAGCACTCAGCTACAAGCTGGCGGTGATTTCAATCGACAAGGCCTACCCGGGACAAGCCAAACGAGCNGCGATGGCGTTTTGGAGTGCTTTGCCCCANTTCACNTACACCAAGTTCGTCATCGTCGTGGACAAGCACATCAATGTGCGGGATCCGCGTCAGGTGGTGTGGGCGATTGCCGCACAGGTCGACCCTCAACGGGATTTATTCACCCTGAAGGACACACCGTTCGACAGCCTCGACTTTGCCAGTGAGCAACTGGGTTTGGGTGGCCGGTTAGCCATCGACGCGACCACGAAAGTGGGTCCTGAAAAAAATCACGACTGGGGGGAGCCGCTCAGCCGTCCCGAAGATCTTGAGCAACGGGTCTCTGATCGATGGTCGGAACTTGGACTCGATGACCTGGGTCTGGACGACCCAGACCCCAGTTTGTTCGGATATGCCCTGGACCGTTTGCTGGAGAAGATCAAGAGCACAGCCAAATAGGATCGCCGCATCACAGTCCATGCGGCCTTGAGCACGAGCAGCAGCCAGTCTTCACCTCGCGAGCTGCCAGAAGGTGGGGTTCTTGTCGGTCGCGTCAAAGTTCCAGGCGACAAATCGATTTCGCACCGATCTCTTTTGTTCGGAGCAATCGCGGAAGGAACAACAACCATCGATGGCTTGCTTCCTGCTGAGGATCCACTCAGCACGGCGGCATGNCTGCGCTCCATGGGCGTCACCATCAGCCCAATTCAAGACGGTCAGATCGTCACGGTTGAAGGGGTTGGACTGGATGGTCTGCAGGAACCAACCGAGATCCTCAACTGCGGCAATTCAGGGACGACGATGCGTCTGATGTTGGGTCTCCTGGCCGGGAAAGCTGGGCGGCATTTCATCCTTGATGGCGACGATTCCTTGCGCAGACGTCCGATGCGCCGGGTTGGACAGCCGTTGTCGTCGATGGGTGCTGACGTGCGTGGACGCAGCGGTGGAAATCTGGCGCCACTCGCCGTTCAAGGTCAACAGCTCCGCGGAACTGTCATCGGCACACCAGTGGCGAGTGCTCAGGTGAAATCAGCGATTTTGCTGGCGTCGCTCACAGCTGATGGAGCGACCACGGTGATCGAGCCGGCTCAATCTCGCGATCACAGCGAGCGGATGTTGAAGGCATTCGGCGCCGATCTTCAAGTGGGTGGAGAAATGGGACGCCACATCAGTGTGCGACCTGGAGGAGTTTTAAAAGGGCAGGACGTCGTGGTTCCTGGCGATATCAGCTCGGCAGCGTTTTGGCTCGTTGCTGGAGCCTTAATTCCTGGCTCGGATCTCATCATTGAGAACGTCGGTCTCAATCCAACCCGAACAGGAATCCTTGAAGTTCTTGATCAGATGGGAGCCAAGATCGACGTTCTCAATCCACGCGATGTTGCTGGAGAACCAGTCGGTGATCTCCATGTGTGCCATGGACCTCTCAAGGCCTTTTCAATTAATGAAGACGTGATGCCCCGTTTAGTGGATGAGGTGCCGATTCTCAGCGTGGCAGCTTGTTTCTGTGACGGTGAGAGTCAGATCACTGGCGCCTCTGAGTTAAGAGTCAAAGAGACGGATCGTTTGGCAGTGATGGCTCGTCAACTCACGGCGATGGGTGCCTCCATCGAGGAACGTGAAGACGGAATGACGATCCACGGTGGTCACCCTCTGAAGGGTGCGGTGTTGGACAGCGAAACAGACCACCGGGTGGCCATGAGTTTGGCAGTGGCCTCCATGTTGGCCAAAGGCGACTCCACGCTGAACCGCAGTGAGGCTGCAGCAGTGTCCTATCCGACGTTCTGGAACGACCTTGCCCGCCTCAGACGCTGAACTGCTTGATCAGGGGCTTGGAGAGCTCGATCAGTTCCCCACACTGGATGGAAGTTTCAGCTTGCACAGCAGTTTGTTTTGTGAAGCATTTCACAACTCTGCTGGAGCGCTCAACGAAGCCCGAGCGAAGTTTGTTCGTCCGGCAGAAGTCCAACGATTCAAGCCAGACCACACCCTTCGTGTTTTAGATGTTTGTTTTGGCTTGGGCTACAACAGCGCAGCATTGTGGGATTCATTAAGCGGGCAAACTTCAAGGATGCAGTGGTGGGGCCTTGAGATCGACGCCCGACCATTAAGGCTGGCCTTGGCTAATACCGGATTCATCAATCATTGGACCCATTCAACCTTCAATCGCTTGAGGTCACTAGACCAATGCAGTGAATGGACGGACGCCGACGGACAGGGGACTCTTCTTTTTGGCGATGCACGGCAATGCTTGGACAACATCCCAGAGGAGCAGAGCTTCGATTTAATTTTTCACGATGCATTTTCACCACAACGCTGCCCACAGTTGTGGTCAGAAGAGTTTTTAAAACGGTTGGGCGATCGACTTGCCCCTGAAGGTCGTTTATTGACCTACAGCCGATCTGCAGCGGTGCGAACTAGTTTGAAGCGTGCGGGATTGGAACTTCGCTCACTGCTTCCAGCACCGGGTGAACGGCAGGGTTGGAGTAGTGGAACATTGGCTATCAAACCACCGCTTTTGCACGCTCAAAGCTCCGGCGACGGATGGCGATCGTTGAGTCAATTAGAACTTGAACACCTCAAAACGCGTGCTGCAGTTCCGTTTAGGGATCCATCCGGACGTGATCACGCAGCCGAGATTATCCAACGACGGCACGCCGAACAACGGGTCTGCGGACTGGAAAGCACCAACTCCTGGCAACGCAGAAACGGGCTCAACAAACCCAAAAACGACCGACCATCACCACTGCACAACTGAGTTTGGGAATCCGTTGCTGAACGACAGATCATTCGATCATTGAAGCAACAATTTTCGTATTCAAAGCTACCCAAAATGCATAACGCTAGCGATTGATACGACATCGACATTCCAGTCGAGGTTACGACGTTGTTTGCCATATCTAAGTCGATGCGTCCCCTTCCCAATGAACTGATCGGAACAATGATTGACCTGCTAATAAGGTATTTATCATTACCATCCATTGATTAGACGGCCTTAACAAGCAGCACCAACGATCCGGGGAGCAATCCAATCAGCCAAACCCCTTTTTTTCCTTGACAGCCTTGCTCACGGCTTGCCTCTTAACCTGATCAGAACTTGAAGAGTTCTCTCCAAACAGTTTAGAATCAAGCCAGGTTGTGATCACATAAACCAAAAGCAAAACAGGAATCAGAACAAGCCACTCATTATCAAACTCATAGGGAAGCTGTCTAACTCCAAAAATCGCGAGATAACCGGTCAGCAACGTCAGAACAAAACGCCGCAATGACGATGCATTCATCAGAAATCACTCAATGCTTAACTCTAGACATCCTCAATGCGTTTGATCACATTGAAATAATTCAACTCGATTGTGAATCTCTGGGTTATTCCAATCAACGACAAGATTGTGACCTAACAGCCATCAAGGCAGGCTTGAGCAGACGGTTCGAGTCTCTGTGACGTCTGCGATGGCAGGCGCTACTTAACCGCAAGCCTCTGACTTGGTGATCCTCCCAGGCTTGCATGAACTAAGTTTGCGCGCTCAGTGCAGCTTTGGTATCAACAAATACCAGACTGAACAAAGCCAAGGCTTGACTTGGTTCCTCGGGATACAAAAGGCTTGCATTTATACTTTCCCTGTTGGAAATTAAACTTTTAAAGCCGCCCCAATGACCACAACCATCTTGACCTACAGGGGTGTTCGCTACAAAGCCCCCAGTCGCCAGGAGGGTCAGCGGGAGTTTAAATACCATCGAATGAATTATCTTGAGCGTCTCGGGCACAACGAAAAGGAGATGACNTACCGCGGCATTAACCACGAACTTCTAGACAATATTGCCGCTTAACCCATCGCTGACTCGTTAGCCAATTAAGACGCCGCTTTTAGTGGCGTCTTTTTGTGGGAGAAATTGAGTGAAGGAGCATCAATCAATAGAGAAATTTTGGTGATCACGCGTTACTTGATTGGCTCATTCAAAAAACAAATCACCTCTTTTTGGCCACAAGCCACTTGCTTTGCAACACGCATCAGGTCTGATTTCTTGTTCCATTTGTATTGCTTGTAACGCAACGTACCAGAAAGGTGCGAGGGGATACGTACATTCTGGATTGAATCGACCATTGTTATTTTTCAGATGAACTTCAAGTTAAAAGATGAGCTCAATAACCTTAAAATCTGTTTACGTGTCTTTACCTCTGTATCAAACCGTACATTCAACCAATGGATAGCCATTGGAATTCAGCCAGACGATCAAGGATGAAAGGTTCGAGTTGAACAAGGACAACACGCGAGCTGTCGTTCCGTATCACTTGATTCGAAACTCTGATGTTTCGTTTCAATCACTACTTACTGAATGCAAAGTAGGTTGAGCACTGATCAATCACGCTTCTTAAGGTCTGCTGACCGCGTTGATTCGATGACACAACCATTTGGTCGCATGCCGAGCCAGGAGATCGAAGCCAAGACCACCGAATGGTGGAAGGAGCGCATTGAAATGCTGATTCAAGTTAAACAACCACAAGATGCAAAAGCGTTATATCTCGAATTTACTGACTACCAAAGTGAACGCTTAAAGAAATAGCAATCGGCTCATTCGATTGATAGTGCGGCAAAATGATCGAATCGGAGACTCATCAGTCGTGATGATCATCACGGTTAAGCAGCAACGTTGACTCGTCCGATTAGGCCGGGTTCAACCCTTTTTCTCGTTCACGAACAAACTCCTCAGCTTCCCAAAGTCCTTGAACTTCACGACAGTTGTGATCGCGGTCACAGATCCAATACCCGCCGCCTTGGATCGCATCAATCGTTGATCCCATAGGGGTTTCGACAACACGCCGATCAAGTCTGATCATCATGACTTCTCGATAAGTGGGACCACTGTTTCAGGCTGAGAAACCCCTTGGATGTTCAAGCCATTACCGTTGAACAAAGCTAAATACAGCTGTATTGATCGTTGCGTTCTGCATTGCAACGGATGGTCCAGAGGATCTCACGTCATTGAGCGGCTGGTTGAACAGTCGAGATGGTTGGTGAGACAACAATCATCACAACGTGCTCTCGTGGCTGGTTGCAATGGATCTGCCGGTAGATTCCCGGCATCGCAACGCTGAAACGCATGCTTGCCATCGCCGTGCTGGCCGCTGGAAAGGGCACCCGAATGAAGAGTGCTCTACCCAAGGTGCTTCAGCCATTGGCAGGGGCAACGCTCGTTGAACGTGTCTTGCTGAGCGCACGAACGCTGGAGCCCGATCGCCGTTTGCTGATCGTTGGCCACCAAGCGGAGCAGGTGGAGCAGCAATTGGCGCATGTGCCTGGTCTGGAATTTGTTCTTCAACAACCCCAGAACGGAACCGGTCATGCCGTTCAGCAGCTGCTGCCTGCTTTAGAGGGTTTTGACGGAGAATTATTGGTTCTCAATGGTGATGTTCCGCTGTTGCGAGCGGAAACCATCGAATTGCTTGTCAACAGGCACCGGTTGAGTGGTGCTGATGTCACCTTGCTCACGGCTCGTCTGGACGATCCAACGGGCTACGGACGCGTGTTCGTGGGCGAGAACGGCGATGTTGAGGGAATCATCGAACATCGTGATTGCACAGACGAACAACGAGGGAATTCACTCACCAACGCCGGCATTTATTGCTTCAACTGGCGCGCACTGGCCAATGTTCTTCCCCAACTGAATACGGACAATGATCAAGGTGAGCTGTATCTCACCGATACGGTTGGAATGCTGGGGAAGGCCATCCACGTTGAGGTCGACGATGCCAACGAAGTGAATGGCATCAACAACCGCCTTCAATTGGCCCAGTGCGAAACCCTTTTGCAGCAACGCCTGCGCGACCATTGGATGGCCGAAGGGGTGACATTTACTGATCCATTGAGTTGCACACTGAGCGAGAACTGTCAGTTCGGACGGGATGTTGTGATCGAGCCTCAGACCCATCTCCGAGGTGAGTGCAGCATTGGTGATCACTGTCGCCTTGGGCCAGGCTGCTTGATCGAAAATTCACAACTTGGCAATGAGGTCACCGCCGTTCATTCCGTCATTTGTGATGCACGTGTAGGAAATACCGTCGCCATTGGTCCATTCGCGCACCTGAGGCCTTCAGCCGACGTCGGCGATAACTGCAAAATTGGAAATTTTGTCGAGATCAAAAAAAGTCAATTGGCTGCAGGTAGCAAGGTGAATCACCTCAGCTACATCGGCGATGCGTCTTTAGGGGAAAATGTCAATGTGGGTGCTGGCACGATTACAGCCAATTACGACGGTGTGAACAAGCATCGAACCTTGATTGGATCTAATAGCAAAACGGGTGCCAATTCAGTGCTTGTTGCACCCATCCAAATCGGTGACAACGTCACCATTGGTGCCGGATCAACGGTGACGAAGGATGTTCCNAATGGGGCACTTGCCATTGGCCGTGCCAAACAACTCACNAAAGAAGGATGGTCAAANCGTGCNTAGATCTCGAGGAAATTTGAAAAACTGGGAGGGGCTATTAATCGTTCAAGATTGACATTGTGTTCGGTCAATCTCAAAGATCAGGCAATAGGGGGAGAAGGCGTTCCATCGCAACACCCCGACTCGCCTTGAGCAACACGGTGTCTCCTGGGCGGAGCCATTGCTGCAAGGGCAGTGCAGCCTGCTCTGGAGATTGAACCACGAACAGATGCTGTAGCCCTGCTGCTGCGTCTTCCATGGCCGTGGCTTCAGGGCTATCGGCGACAACGACTAGACCATCCAAGCCAAGGGTGGCTGCATGAGCGGCAACAGATCGATGGAGAGCAACGCTGTTGTCCCCCAACTCGAGCATCGTTCCCAAAACAGCAAAACGACGACCCGGCGCGGCTGCCAAGAGATCCAATGCGGCAAGGACGGCTTCTGGTGAGGCGTTGTAGGTCTCGTCGAGCACCGTTAAGGACCCCACTTGAACACGGCGATTGCGGCCGCCGGGAACATTCACCGTGATCGAGTCCAGTGAGGAGGCCGGGACGCCAAGTTCTGTCGCAACAGCACAGGCCAGCAGAAGATTTCTGGCGTTATGACGCCCTTCCAGGGGTAAGGGAATCGAACGATTGCCGATGCTCAAGCGGTCATGCTCCAGGCAACCGATCAGATCAGCATCGGCGTCTGGATCGTCAGCCAAACGAACCCGAATGATCCGTCCAGACCAGACCGCAGCAAGCGCCTCGTCCAACAACGAATCTCCTGCGGGAATAATCACGGCACCCTCCGGTTTCAAGGCCGCAGTGATTTCACATTTGGCCGCTGCAATCGCCTCTCGACTGCCCAAACGGCCGATGTGAGCTGTACCGATGTTGGTGATCACGGCCAAGTCGGGTTCTGTGCATCGCGATAACCGTGCAATTTCGCCGGGCCCACGCATGCCCATTTCGATCACAACGGAACGGTCGTCAGACGTGCTTTGCAACAGAGTCAGCGGAACACCAACGTCGTTGTTGTTGTTGGCAGAGCTGGCATGAACCGGTCCCAGACTGGCCAAGACACCACGGATGAGCTCTCGGGTGGTGGTTTTTCCCGCAGATCCCGTCACGGCAACCACCGGTGCCGACAACTGGCGACGAACCAAGCAAGCCAGTTGTTGATAGGCGAGAAGAGTGTCCTCAACACGCCAATGCAACAAGCCCGCAGGAANGGANACGTCGGAGCTGTTGCCCACCACCGCTGCTNTTGCACCCAGCGCTTGGATGTCTGGCAAAAAGCGATGGGCATCAAAACGCTCACCGATCAANGGAACGAACAGGCTCCCCTCAATCAATTGGCGTGTGTCNGTACAGATCGAGCCAACCTCTGCATCGGGGCTGATCGTTCCACCACTGGGAGCACCCCATAAATCAACGAGCTGCCGGTACAGGAGCGTCATTGGCGGGGATGAAGATCGGCATTCACAAGGATCATGCCGTTCCCAACAAGAGCTGAGCGACCCAAAGGGTGATTGTCGACATCAACCAGTGTGAGGCGCTCATAACCAAGATCACTGAGACGCTCCTGCCACTGATCGGCGAGACGTTGTTGCTCCATCGACGACAACGTTGACCACACCTGAGCGGCCAGACGCAGTTGAATCAGATCGTCAGCGGGGTCTGGCTCCGCAGCCAACAACAGAGATTGGGGATCTCTGGCGTCCATCAAGTTCAACAGCAATGGATCCGGTGTTGGCGATGAATCCACTGGCACAACCTCAAGCTCTAAGGGCACAGGACTCTCGTTTGGTTCAACACCATCGATTTCAGGGGAACTTGAGTCCTCAATCGGGCTGTCGTCGAAACGAACCACCGGATCGGGATCGATCGGCAATGGCTCCTCTGCCATCACAGGTTGGTCTGGCTGAGGGAGCGTTTGAGGAGTGCGATCCGCCCAGGAGTGAAAGCCCAACCAAGCCAACACAGTCACCGCTCCAATCCCGAGAACCAACACCAATGGCCAGAAGATTGGAGCTAAGTCCTGAGGCCAAAATCCTGGAAGCAGCAGAGACCCCTCACGGTTGCGCCGCAAGAGTTCCTGAGCTCTCAACTGCAGATCAGCCACAAGCGCGTTCAGGGTCCGACCGAGCTCAGACCAAGGACTCACATAGGGCGCTGGAAGGTCCCTTGGCGCGGCCCCATCTGCCTCTGTGGAATCCAGCTCCGATGCCAAGGTCAGGCGCTACGACGTCCAAACAGGCGATTGAGCGGGTTACGACCCGAGGTTGATCCCGGTCGAACCGTGGGTTCCAACGACTCCAGCGCTGGCACCGCCGCACTTCTTGAAGGATCAGCGTCCTGTCCCTGTGAGAACTGCTCAACAACCGCTGCATCGGGGGTGGGTTCCTTGATGCCGCAAACATCCCGGTACATCACGTCGTATTCCACCGCTGAACGATCCCAGCTGTAGTCCTGCGTCATGGCGCGCTTCTGCAACGTCTGCCAGCTCTCGCGATGGCGGAACGCCTCCCAGGCTCGAACCAGTGAGGTGTAGAAGTCGACCGGTTCGAACCGATCGAAACAGAAGCCTGTTCCTTCGTTGGCGCCTGGGTCGTAGGCCGGCACGGTGTCGACGAGACCGCCGACCTTGCGCACGATCGGCACAGAGCCGTAGCGCATGGCGAGGAGTTGACTGATGCCGCATGGCTCAAAACGACTCGGCATCAAGAACGCATCGCTACCGGCGTAGATCAAGCGTGAGAGGTCGTCGTCGTAGGTGAGGAACACGGCGCAACGCCCTGGATGGCGGGACGCCAATTGCCAGAGACCCGATTCCAGTCCGCGATCTCCAGTGCCCAGAACAACGATCTGGGTATCGGTATAGGCCAGCAGACGATCGGCAACTTGCAGGAGTAGGTCAACGCCCTTTTGGTCGACCAGGCGACTCACCATGCCCAACACGAATGCTTCATCACGCACCTCCAGGCCCATGCGCTCCTGGAGAACTTTCTTGTTGACGGCCTTGCCACTGAGATCAGAGGCGCTGTAAGGCGCTGGCAGAGCACGGTCAGTGGATGGATCCCAGGCATCCAAATCGATGCCATTGAGGATGCCGCGCAACTTGCCGGAGACGAAATTGAGCAATCCATCCAGCTTTTCGCCGTACTCAGCCGTGCGGATCTCTTGGGCGTAGGTCGGGGAAACGGCATTCACGCGATCGGCGTAAAGCAGCGCCGCCGCCATGGTGTGGTCGCCCTGCATGTACCAGGGGCACCAGGTGATGCGATCAAGCTTCCAACGCCAAGGGCCCTGGTATTTGAGGTTGTGGATGGTGAAGACCGTGCTGATCTCGGGGTCTTGATGCATCCAGACCGGAATCATTCCGGTATGCCAGTCATGGCAATGCAGCACGTTTGGTTTCCAGACGTTCCACGAAAATTCAGCGGTCGCACTGGCAAAAAATGTGAAGCGCCAGTCTTCGTCTTCTCCGCCATAAATCCGCTCTGGATCGAAGACCGGATGGCCAACCAAATAAATCGTCATCCCATTGCTGGGGTGACGGGTTTCGTAAACAGCAAATTCCGTGCCCATCGTCTGGGCGCGCCAAATCGGCTCCTCAGGAATATCCAGCACGTTCCAGAGCTTGCTGTAGCCCGGCATGATCAGCCGGACGTCATGGCCAAGCTTGCTCAGGGCCGGTGGTAATGAGCCCACGACATCGCCCATTCCACCGACTTTGATCATCGGGGCGCATTCCGCGGCAGCGAACAGGATGCGCATGGGATGACTCTTCTTCCGGCGCAGCGACTTTATAGGCAAATTGTTCAGCCGAACGAGGCAATCGACTCAAGGAAGAACCGTCACGCGCATTCCTAAGGACACCTGCCGGTACAGGGATTTGACGTCTTCGTTGTAGAGCCTCACGCAGCCATGGGAAATCGCTCGACCGACGGTCCAACGGTGAGGGGTGCCGTGAAAGCCAGTGGTGGTACACCCTTTGATCGTGATCCAACGGTCTCCGTCATGGGCATCACGACCAAGACAGTCCTTGTGAAAGGCGATCCAGTGGCTGCCAAGGGGGTTGTCCGGTCCCTGTTCCTCCACCCGTTGACCGGTCACGGGATGCACCCAGATGGGCTTTTTGATCTTTTCCAGCACCTTGAAGCGACCGGTGGGCGTGTCCCAACCAGGCATACCAACGGCGACAGGGAAGGCAGCCCGCAACGAGCCTTGATCAAGCAGCAGCAAGCGACGACTCCCACGAAGCATCACGATGTGACGCTCGGGCAGGCTGCGCAAGTCCGCCGGCACGCTGGCCACGGCCTGAAGCAGTGAATCGATGGATGCTGCCCTCATCAGAGGCGGCATCTCCGGAATCGGAAGGGGCAGCACGGCAGGACGCACTCACGCGCCCATGATGACGAGCCTCAGGGCAACCAGCCGGTGTCGGAGAAGTCTGGTGCGCGTTTTTCAAGAAACGCGTTGCGACCTTCGAGCGCTTCCTGGGTTCGATAAAAAAGATGAGTGGCCTGGCCCGCGAGCTCTTGAATGCCGGCTTGACCGTCGGTCTCGGCATTGAAGGCTGCTTTCAAACAGCGAATCGCCGTTGGGCTGTGTTGGAGTACTTCGCGGGCCCAATGCACACCTTCACGTTCCAGTTGCTCGAGGGGAACAACGGCATTGACCAACCCCATGCTGAGAGCCTCTTCTGCGCCGTAGCGACGGCAGAGGAACCAGATCTCGCGTGCCTTGCGCTGACCGACAACGCGAGCCAGAAAACCGGAGCCATAGCCACCGTCAAAGCTGCCAACTTTTGGCCCTGTTTGTCCGAAAACAGCGTTTTCAGCCGCCAGGCTGAGATCACAGAGCAGATGGAGAACCTGCCCGCCGCCCATGGCGTAACCGGCGACCAGCGCAATCACGACCTTGGGCAAGCTGCGGATGATCCGCTGCAGATCGAGCACATTTAAACGAGGTAGGCCGTCTTCACCGACGTAGCCACCATCGCCTCGAACACTCTGATCGCCACCGGAGCAGAAGGCATAGCCACCATCTTCAGCGGGGCCCACCCCGGTGAACAACACAACGCCGATCTGGCGATCGTCTCGGATGCGAGTGAACGCATCGCAAAGCTCAGCCACCGTCTGCGGCCGAAAGGCATTGCGCTTGGCGGGTCGATTGATGGCAACCCGAGCAATGCCGTCTTCACAGCGGTCGACGAGGATGTCTTCGTAGTCACCCCAAGGCTGCCAATCGGCGCTGACTGGTCCTGGAAGCACCGAGCGCTGGGGGGCCATCGAGATCACTCCAACAGAGTTTCATTCTGAGCGGCAGCTCGCAAACGCTGCCGAAGCGCAGCATCAGAACGAGCGTTGGTGCAGACGCGCAACAGGGCAGGTCCGTTGTGGTGCAGCCCCCATGCCAGGGCCGAGTCAAGGTCCTCCAAACAGCTGATTTGCCGCCCCGGAATGCCATGGGCAGCCGCTAAGGCCAAGGGATCCACGGCCTGAGGCATCGCAAACAAACGCGCAAAACGCTCAGGGGGATCCACCGGAATCGTTAATTGCTGAAAAATGCCACCGCCAGCGTTGTCAATCAGAACCACGAGCAACGGTGGACGCTGACCAGCCGCATGCAACCAGCCGTTGCTGTCATGCAAGAGAGCCAGATCCCCACACACCAACACCAACGGGCCTTTTTTTAGGGCCAACCCCATCGCTAGCGACAGCGTTCCATCCAGTCCGGAGGCGCCCCGAAAGCTGAAGCAAGGCCGTGTCCCAACGGTCGAACCCGGGAAGGAACCCGACCATGCCAGCCAATCTCTGACCGGCGAGCTGGCCGCCAGCATCAGGGGCAAGCCACTGGGGAGGAGCGTGGCCAGGCCACGGGCCAACGCCGGCTCAGTGACAGGACCCACGAGGGGCAATTGCTGATCCAACCAAGGGCTGAGGCCCTCTCTGCAGAGTCCGTCCGTTGCCATCACCGCGGAGCCAGGCAAAGAGGTGGGTAAGGGGGATTGATGGGCGAGCCACTGCACCATTCCCCCAGAAAACTGTTGGGCCCGACCCAGGGGGTCGAGAGAGCGAGGCTCCCTTTCACTCACCAACACTTGGCGCGACTCCGTGGACTGCAACCAGCGCTCGAGGCGTCGACTGGCAGGAAGCGGGCCCAGCCGCAGCACTTGAAGGGGCTCCGGCGGAGACCAATGGTCGATCTGAAGCTCCCAGTGGTCAACACAGCCAGGGCAGTCGTCTGGCAATTGCGCCAACGGGTCTGCCAGCACAGGCCATCCGGTTGCTGTGCACCACAGCCGTACAGCCTCTTGATAAGCGGAACGTTCAGAGGCCAATCCACGCCAAGGCCCCGCCACCACAACACCAGGTTGATTGGCGTTCAACGTCGGAACGACGTGATCGCAAGCGGTGGTGGCTGGTCGACGCGGAACCGGGCGGCCATCAAGGCCAAGGCTGCTGCTGAGCTGCTGCAGGTCCTCCTCGGAGGCATGCAAGGGTTCGTCGAAGGGGAGATTGAGATGCACCGGGCCTGGTGCACAACCCTCTGCATTGAAGGTGGACTCCCAAGCCCTGATGGCAAGCTCCTCGACACGCTCGGATGCCAGCAGGTTCAACCCAGCCCCAGGGCCGGAGCCGAACCAGCGGCAGACCGGCTGCAGAAACGCCTCCTGATTCACCGTTTGATTGGCGCCACAGTTTTTGAGGCGATCGGGCCGGTCCGCGGTGATCAGCAGTAAGGGTTGGCAAGAGCGGTCGGCCTCGACCGCGGCAGGCAAGAGATTGGCAACGGCAGATCCTGAGGTGGTGACCACCGCCGTTGGTAACCCCATCGCCGTCGACATACCAAGGGCCAGAAACGCGGCCGAGCGTTCATCAATCGCGGTGTGCAGCTGGACAGCATTGGCCTCCGCAAGCAAACCAGCGGCATGGGCCAGCGGTGCAGAGCGACTTCCCGGGCAGAGCACCAAATCTTGAAGTCCCTGGGCACACAGGGTTTGGAGCAGTTGCAGCGAGGCCTCGAGATTGGCGCGGGCGGTGGGCAGGGTGAAAGGTCAGGCTGGTCTGATCTTCGGTCAGCCATGCCCCCTTCATCGAATTCACCGAAGACGCCCGGTTCATCCTCCGGAATCGATTGGAGCTTCTGGCGAGGGTTGTTGATTTGGGCCCTCGCAGCATTGCTGCTGCGCTGGGCCGTGATTGAACCGCGCTGGATTCCATCGGGTTCGATGCTGCCGACCCTGCAATTGCAGGACAGGATTTTGGTCGAAAAAATCCGTCCACGCCTCAACCATCAGTTGCATCTCGGTGATGTTGTGGTGTTCAGCCCACCAACGCGGCTCACCGCTGGTGGTTACGACCCGAAAGCGGCACTGATCAAACGGCTGGTGGGCCAAGCCGGCGACACCATTGCGGTTGAAGGCGGACAGCTGATCAGGAATGGCAGTCCTGTTGACGAACCGTGGATTGCCGAAGCGATCGACTACGAGATGGACGCTTTCACCGTGCCGGAGCACATGCTCTGGTTAATGGGAGACAACCGCAACGCCAGCCTCGATTCTCATCTGTGGGGGCCGTTGCCGGACGAAAACGTGATTGGCACTGCCGTTTTGCGCTACTGGCCGCTGAATCGGTTCGGTCAGATACGGATCTCCGAAACCTTAAGTTCCGGTTGATTTCAAGGGGTTGCGTTATGGTCAGGTCCGTGATGCAGACAACACGGGATGTTTAACCCCGAGTTCCTGACCACCGATAGCAGTGAGGGTCAAGCCGGGAACAGCCTGATCCAATACCTCCAGGAGCAATCTCCCGATACGCTCCAACGGGTCGCCAAGTCAGCCAGCAACGATATTCAAGACATCATCCGGCACAACGTTCAGGGNTTATTGGGAATGCTTCCCGGTGAGCATTTTGAAGTAAAAGTCACCGCGAATCGTGACAATTTAGCCAACATGTTGGCCTCAGCAATGATGACTGGATACTTTCTCCGTCAAATGGAGCAACGCAAAGAATTAGAAGAAACTTTGTTTGCCGATGAACAAATGGCTGTTGATTCTGATCAACTNAANCTCTGAAGAGTTGTCTTCANCAAGGTTTTGAAGGAACAACACCAAGGTCGAGCAGCTTGGTATCAATCGAAGCAAGAAAAGCCCAGTTTCCTTGATTATTTCCCCAATGGCGTTCAGCGAGTTGTTGGCTGAACTCCTTGATTCGAGTCGATGTGAATGCAATTGGGGCGCTGTA
>NZED01000007.1 GCA_002690325.1 Synechococcus sp. ARS1019 | reverse complement strand
GATGCTGCTTCCCAGATGGGATAGAAGTGCAGGCCGATTGCGTTGCTGGAAGGAACAACAGCACCAGAAATGATGTTGTTGCCGTAAATCAGAGAGCCAGCAACGGGCTCACGGATGCCGTCGATATCGACGGGAGGTGCTGCGATGAACGCAACAATGAAACAAATGGTGGCAGCCAGAAGGCAAGGAATCATCAAGACGCCAAACCAACCCACATAGATGCGGTTGTTGGTGTCAGTGACCCAGGAGCAGAACGCTTCCCAGTTGCTTTGGCGTCCGCTGCGAATTGCGGTGGACATGTGCGAAAAGAAGACGGATTGGCTTCTCCTCCAAAGAGGAAGACAAGCGCCACAAGCCTATGGAACAGTTCGTCCTCTACATCACATCTAAACACTACGAATCACTGCTCAATCAAACTTCATTAAGCACTTGATGAAGGCTTCATGAAGCACTATTAAGCGCCCACTGTTTGGACTGTTGCAGAAATTGTCCCCAGTCCATGCGCTCTTGTTCAGCAGCGTTGGCAATCAATACAGGAGCCTGTTGTTTCAGCGCTTCAAGATCCGGTTCAGCAACACCAGCATTCAACGCCAACCAATCCGCCATCGCTCGGCCGACAACCCGCGTTAAGTAAGCAGCACTTAGGCCCTGCATCGCACCTGCCGCCAACCAACTGCCGGCATCAAGCTTGGCCAGACCGAGCAGAGCTTGACTCGTCCACTCGACCACCCCTTGCGCCAAGGCAGCCCGAGCGAGGTGACCGGCTGCAGCTTGCAGGACATCTCCTTTGAGCTCAGTTCCCCAAATGTCTCCCATTTCCCTGAGCATCAACCCATTCGCCACAGCCATGGCCAAAAGATCCACACTCGGAAGAGGAGACGCCACCACGCCTGCGGCAACAACCCACTGCGTCCGACGTTGCAGTTCGGTGAAGCGGCTCCGACGCACCTGCTCAAGATCCTGCTGCCATCGACGATGCAGAGAGGCCAATTGACGCTGGCAGGTGTCATGCAGAACCCGTTCGGGCTGTTTCAGCGTCTGGCGAATCGGCGTCAAAACCGGTCGAAGCTGATCTTCAACCCCGGACCAAAGCAAAAGATGACTGCGCCAGCGCTCAGGAAGCTGTTGGGAGAGTTCGNANGCCAACCTCTCGAGGTCTTGATCCACATCTCCACGAACGAGCAACCAGGCCGGGCAGTCGTCAGGGAGTTCCTGAAGCCAAAGCAGATCAGACGCCATTAGAGGTGCGTCCAACACGTACAAAACGCGGTCATGGGCTATCAGGGTCTCTGGCCAACGACGAGAGCCATCCGCGAGTTCAAGGCCATGGGCAACGGACACCTCAAGAGGAGCAGTNCCTCGGAGACCATGAATGAGATCCTCCGATCGAATCAANGCCTTTGTCGTGCCATGAACAAGGGCGAGTCGCTGAGGCCCCTGTCGCTCCAAAATGGCTTTGAGCTGCTGCCTCCATGCGTCCACGCGCACGGTCGCCTCTCCTTCAAACGACTCGAGCTGCTGCAACACCTCATGGCATCGCTTGATCCAGGCATCAAGGGTTTCNGGTGGCTGGAAACGGGCAGGTTTTGAGGGACGTGACAACCACCACACCCCGACGCCGAGACCCAAAACGCCGATCCCGCCTGGGACATGGAAGAGGTCACTGACCAACCACTGCGTTGCAATCAAACCGCCACCGACCAGCGCCAGAGAGCTCAGACCCATCGTCCGTTTGGGCAACAAATGGAGCAGCGGAACCGGCAGCTTCAAAACGGCGGTTAAGGGCAAGCGTGAGTCGTCCTAGCTCAGCTAAGCCGCTGGCACCAGCTCAAGCGGTCAGCCTGCTCACTTCTCCATACCCTTAAGAGTGTCGACAAGGGATGGTCATGGCAGCGGGAGCGGACGTAGCCAGATCTGATCGACGCAGCTCCGTCAGGCGTGTTCTGGTCACAGCCCTTGGGATCAATCTGGCGATGTCCCTCCTCAAACTGTCGGTCGGCCTGATCACTGGATCACTGGCCGTAATCGCCGATGCCATGCACAGCGCTACAGATGCGTTGTCCAGCCTGACGGGATTGATTACGAACCGACTCTCTGATCCCAAACCGGACCGGGATCATCCCTACGGACATCACAAATACGAGGGCATTGGAGCCCTTGGAATCGCCGGATTCATCCTGTTCACCGCTCTGGAAATTTTGCTGCGAGCAGGNGAACGCCTCCTCGAGGGTCTGCCACCGATCCGAGTCACGTCCAACGAACTCGTGCTGTTGTTNATCGCCCTCGGNTTCAATCTGCTGTTAGCGGCCTATGAACACNAGCAAGGACGGCGTCTGAACAGCTCTCTGCTCAAAGCCGACGCGCAACATGCCGCCAGCGACGTCTGGACGACCGTCGTCGTTCTCATTGGCATGACTGGAGCCCTGTTGTTTGAAATCAGCTGGCTGGATGTCGCCCTGGCCATTCCGATGGCTCTACTCCTCATCCGCGTCTGCTGGTCTGTTCTGAAACGGACCTTGCCTTGGCTGGTCGACCACATTGCGATCGCACCGGAATCAATCCACNCTGAAGCGATGCNAGTGGCTGGAGTGCTCAATTGCCACGACATCGCCAGCCGCGGCGTCCTGGGGCAACAGGTCTTCATCGACATGCACATGATCGTGGAGGCCGATGACCTCAGGACGGCCCACCGAATCACCGAATTGGTGGAGGATCGCCTGGATCAACGCTTCGGACCGGTGCGCTGCACCATCCATTTGGAACCCAAGGACTACGTGGAACAAGAGATCACCTACAGCGGGACCCATGGTTGAGGCAACCACCAGTACGGACCCGCTGCGATCGTTAACGAGCACGCAACTCGAGGGTTTAGGGCAGATTCTGGAGCGATTGAACGCACAACCGGCCTGGAGCTGGTCGTTACCCGTGCTGCTTCATGAGCGTTGCTGGCTGCGCCTGTCGCACGTTCCTCTCAGGAATCTCAACCAAGTGCTGCCTCCGGATGTCAACGAGGACGCACCGGAACTGGCCAGCTTTCGCGCCTTGGTTGCCGACGGACTTGATCCATTGTCCGCACAACAACACTGTTGGCAGGACTTCGGGATGGAGGACTGCTGTCGCGCACTGCGCCAGTACTGGCTGAGCCGTGAGCAGCCTGGACACGACTGGACCTTTCAGCACTATCTGGAGCTGGTCAGCACCTATCGGACCAAAGTCGAGAACGGTCAACCCGCTATACCAATGGTCGTTCTCCCTCGGCGAAACCAGGGTGAGTTCCACAGGCTGCACTGGATCGCCGACATTTCTCCGACGATGCGTCACACTTGCGCCTGATTCCAGGCCAAGGGGCCATGAGTGATTCCTACAGCGACCCCCAGCAACAAGGGGGGCAGAACGACGGTGGTCGGGGTGATTCGAGTCGTGGCGGCCAACGCGGTGGTCGGGGTGGCAACCGTGAAGGCGGTGGGTTCCGCATCCGGCTGAGCGACAACGAAATGCGCTCCGCACGCGCTCTGCAGGAAGCCTTCAATCTGCGCTCAACAGTTGCCGTTCTCGGATTTGCCGTGCGGACCCTGGGCCAGATGCTCGAAGACGGTCAGCTGGACGAACTGGTTGCCCAACAGCGCTCACAAGCACCTCGTGGCGGCGGTCGCCGTGATGGGGGTGGCCGTGGACGACGCTTTGATGACGATCGCCAGGGCGGACGTGGATCTCGTCCCGATCCGTTTGCTCGCCCTGCCAAGCCCCAGCCCAGCGAACCAGTCGCCGCGGCAGAAGCAGAACCGGCAGCGGTTGTTGATGAGGCCAATTCAGCCCCGGTCGACGGCGACACCAGCACGGAAGCCAGCGACGACACCAAACCAGCAGAAGCCGAGGCCTGATCCATGCCACGGCCTCGGGTTCTCTCCGGCGTTCAACCCACTGGTGCTCTTCACCTAGGCAACTGGTTGGGAGCGATTCGGAACTGGGTCGACCTCCAGGACACCCACGACACATTCGTGTGCGTGGTTGATCTTCATGCGATCACCGTTCCCCATGATCCAGCTCAACTCGCCGGAGACACCCGAAGCACCGCAGCGCTTTATCTGGCCTGCGGCATGGATCCAGAACGCTGTTCCGTCTTTATTCAAAGCCAGATTGCAGCGCACAGTGAACTCTGCTGGCTCCTGAATTGCGTCACTCCTCTGAACTGGCTGGAGCGAATGATTCAGTTCAAGGAGAAGTCGGTCAAACAAGGAGACAACGTCTCCGTTGGCTTGCTGGACTATCCGGTCCTCATGGCTGCCGACATCCTTCTCTATGACGCCGACTTAGTCCCAGTTGGGGAAGACCAGAAGCAACATTTAGAGCTGGCCCGCGACATCGCACAGCAGCGCATTAACGCCCGCTTCGGCAGTGAAGAGCTTCCGGTGCTCAACGTCCCCAAACCACTCATCCTTAAGGAAGGCGCCCGGGTCATGAGCCTGACGGATGGCCGGAGCAAGATGAGCAAAAGCGATCCCAATGAAGGCAGTCGAATCACACTGCTGGATCCGCCTGAGTTGATCACCAAAAAGATCAAGCGCGCCAAGACCGATCCACAGATGGGGCTTGAATTCGACAATCCGGAACGACCGGAAACCCACAATTTGTTGAGCCTTTACGCAATCCTGAGCGGACAAGGGCGAGAGGCAGCAGCAGCCGAATGCGCTGAGATGGGTTGGGGAACGTTCAAACCATTGCTTGCTGAGGCCACCGTCGCAGCTCTGGAACCAATCCAAGCCCGACATCGCGAACTGATGAATGACCCTGCTGAACTCGATCAGGTGCTGGATCAGGGGCGCCAGAAGGCTGAAAACGTTGCCAACGCAACACTGGAACGCGTTCGCAAGTCCCTTGGATTTTCCCCACGCCATTAATCAAGTCACCAAGGATTGATCAGCTGAGCTAATCAATCCTTGGTGACCACGATTAGAGCCGCCAAACCGCCATCACGGGCAGACGACCGCCTCCACGACTCGCTCCTCAGGGATCTCGGGCCGCTACCCAGGATGACTACACACACTTTTCAATAAAGGTCAACCCCCAAATGAGCCACCTCGCGCAAGGGGGTGATGTTCCACCAACTTGACCGTCTACTTCGTCTCTGTTGCGTGCGTCTGTCCCTTGGTTCGTTGTCGGTTCAAGCAAGTGTTCTGTCCGGTCTTGCCGCTGCAGGTCTTGCAATGACTGTCAACGCTGGTGCACTCGCTCCGAGCAATCACGACGGTTCCCACAGACGGGACACAACCCAGTTGGTCAGCCGCGCTCTGCTGGCCAATGTTGCCAGCGATGGCCCCTATCAGCTCACCCCGGAGCGGCGGGCTCTTCTGAACACCATCCGTTACGCAGAGGGAACGTGGAAAGACGGAACTGATCAGGGATATCAGGTGATGTACGGCGGTGGAAAGTTTCACGACTTATCCCGGCATCCTGAAACAGTGGTGATCAAGCGGTACGCCAGTGCCGCAGCTGGGGCCTATCAGTTCCTGCCTGCCACATGGAAGGGAGTGGCCAAGGAACTCGATCTGGAGACCTTTGAACCCAAACATCAAGACCAAGCCGCACTCCACCTCGTCCAGCGCCGAGGCGCTTTAAAAGAAATCGATCGCAGCGGCCTCACCAAAACCGCGATGGCGCGACTCGCGCCCGAGTGGGCTTCGTTCCCCAACATCAGCGGTCGCAGTGCCTACGGACAACCGGTCAAAACCCACCAGGAGCTGGCGCGTTTTTACAGCGAGAACTTGCAATCCCTTCGACGCCAGAACAGACCTGCTTGATCAGCGTCGGGCAGCAGCAACTCGAGCCGACAAAGCCCAAACCTCGGTTACTAAACCGTGCCAAGGCGACATCGCTTCCATCGAGACAGCCATCGGCTCCGATGCTGCAGCAACCAACACCCTTGTTGCTGCAATCGCACGCTGACCTTCCTCAAGGCGTGCGCGGAAATGAACTTGTTCCGCTTCACCCAAAACAGAATTAGGACAGCACTCCAAGAGCTCCTCGCCGCGGCGGAACCAGTGCTCAAAATCGTCGAGCAGCGAGCCCAGCAACGTTTCAAGAAGCGCGCCGGCTTCAGGATCCGGTTGTTTCTCCATTGATCAGCGCAGGGCACGCCCATAGGATGGCGGGCCCCGTCCGTCGAACGTTGAGCAGCGCTGCAGCAACCACTCCTGCCCCCGCAGCGCCAATAACTCTTCCCAAAACCAGCGAAAGCGAGCAGTTGCTCAAAATCCGCCACTCGATGAGCCATGTCATGGCCATGGCGGTTCAAAAATTATTTCCCAAGGCGCAAGTCACGATTGGACCCTGGACCGAGACCGGGTTCTACTACGACTTCGACAACCCTGATCCCTTCACCGAAGCGGATTTGAAGGCCATCAAAAAAGAGATGGGCAAGATCATTGGACGAAAGCTGCCCCTCGAACGAATTGAGGTGAGCCGAGAGGAAGCACAACGGCGGATCGAAGCGCAGAACGAGCCTTACAAACTCGAAATTCTCGCGGGCCTACAAGAGCCCATCACCCTCTACACACTTGGGGATCAGTGGTGGGATCTCTGTGCCGGTCCCCACGTGGAGAACACCAAGGAGCTCCATCCCAAGGCATTTGAGCTGGAAAGCGTCGCCGGTGCTTACTGGCGTGGTGACGAAACCAAAGCCCAGCTCCAGCGGATTTATGGAACTGCCTGGGAAACCCCGGATCAACTCGCTGAACACAAACGCCGTAAGGAAGAAGCTCTCCGACGCGATCACCGCCGGATCGGCAAAGATCTCGACCTCTTTTCCATCGAAGATGAGGCTGGAGCAGGCCTTGTGTTCTGGCATCCACGGGGTGCCCGCATGCGTCTTCTCATCGAGGATTTCTGGCGTCAGGCTCACTTCGAAGGCGGCTACGAACTGCTGTACACGCCGCACGTGGCAGACATCAGCCTCTGGAAAACATCAGGCCATCTCGATTTCTACTCCGAGAGCATGTTCGGGCCGATGGAAGTGGATGAGCGGGAGTACCAGCTCAAGCCGATGAACTGCCCGTTCCACGTTCTGACCTACGCGAGCAAACTGCGCAGCTACCGCGAGCTACCGATTCGATGGGCAGAGCTCGGAACGGTGTATCGCTATGAGCGGCCGGGCGTGATGCATGGACTCATGCGTGTGCGCGGCTTCACCCAAGACGATGCCCATGTGTTCTGCCTTCCAGAGCAGATCAGCGATGAGATCCTTCGAATCCTCGATCTGACCGAACGAATTCTCTCCACGTTTGACTTCAACACCTACGAAATCAACCTCTCAACTCGCCCCGAGAAATCAATCGGTGAAGACGCCGTTTGGGATCTCGCAACCAAAGGGTTGATCGAAGCCTTAGACCGCAAAGGCTGGGACTACAAAGTTGACGAAGGCGGCGGTGCGTTCTACGGCCCCAAGATCGATCTCAAAATTGAAGATGCGATCGGACGAATGTGGCAGTGCTCCACCATTCAGCTCGACTTCAACCTGCCTGAACGCTTCGAGCTCGATTACATCGCTGCGGACGGGTCCAAGCAGCGTCCAATCATGATTCACCGCGCCATTTTCGGTTCATTGGAACGGTTCTACGGAATCATGACCGAAAACTATGCAGGTGATTACCCGTTCTGGCTTGCACCGGAGCAAATTCGCCTTTTACCTGTCACCGATGAGGTTCTTCCGTATGCGGAATCGGTGAAGCAACAGCTGAATGCAGCGGGCATCCGTGCGACGACCGATCGCAGCGGCGACCGTCTGGGCAAGCTCATCCGGACTGGTGAACAAATGAAGATCCCTGTCCTAGCTGTGATCGGCGCCAAAGAGGCTGAGCAAAATGCGGTGAGTGTTCGCAGCCGTCGCGATGGGGACCTCGGAGTCATTGCGGTGAGCGATTTGCTGAAGGGAGGTCAAGAAGCCAACGACAACCGTCAGCCGGGCCTCAGCGTTTGACATCGATGAACGACAACGCCATCCCTTCTCTGAAGGAACTCGGTCGGTTGCGGACAGCGCCTGAGCTCAGCGACATTGCACAAACGGCGTTGCGCAAGGAGCTGGCTCATGCCATGGCTGACGCCAGTTGGTTCACCATTGGCGTGATGGCACCATCCGCAGATGCCGCCTTGGCGTCTCTGCGCCGTCTCGAGCGTTACCAAGGATGGGACGAGATGAACCTGCTTGAAACCCCCGAAGACACGGGACCGGTGTTCCTTAAAGCCAACCAAAACGGGGGGTCAATTCGGATTCGAATCGAACATGGCTTAGGGGAAGGCATCCTGATCAGTGGACACGGCGACGATGCAAGCCAACCGTCAACCACCTGGGGACCTTTGCCACTGGATTTGTTCTAGTTGCCGATCCCGTTCGCTGAGTTCAGCCTGGGAACAACGCAGAACCAGGGCAGCTGATGGTCGTCACAACGCTCCTGGCCGGTGACATGGGGGGCACGAAAACATTGCTTGCGATCTATGAGGTGCAGGGCGGTGTTCTCGTTCAACGCCATCAGCACCGTTACGTCTCCAGCGAATGGTCATCGCTGGAGCCGATGCTCAATGATTTTGTAAGGGGTCGACCCGACGCCATCAAACCACCAAGTTATGGCTGCATCGCGGTGGCCGGACCAGTCCGCGATCGACGGGCGTCCATCACCAATCTCCCCTGGCAGTTGCAAGAGGACGACCTCGCCAAAGCCGCAGACATGGAACGGCTGGAATTGGTCAATGATTTCGGGGTGTTGATTTATGGACTGCCACACCTCGATCAGACCCAAGAGGTGGTGCTCCAGGAGGGAGCGAAAGACGCTGGACCCGTCGCGATTCTGGGTGCTGGGACAGGTCTCGGAATGGCTCGAGGAGTCCAGTCCGACCAAGGGCTGGTGGCACTGCCAAGCGAAGGGGGACATCGCGAATTTGCTCCCCGCAATCTCGAGGAATGGCAACTGTCCGAGTGGCTGAAACAGGACCTCGGGATCGAACGGCTGTCGATTGAGCGCGTGGTGAGCGGCACTGGGCTGGGACATATCGCCAACTGGCTGCTGCATCAACCTGAGGCCCAAACGCATCCACTGCGAGAACTAGCGACTGAATGGCGTCAAACCATGGCCAACGACTTACCGGCCCATGTCAGTGAAGCGGCCTCTCAAGGAGATCCATTGATGCAGCGTGCCCTTGAACTCTGGTTGTCGGCCTATGGGTGTGCCGCAGGTGACCTGGCACTGCAGGAGCTCTGCACCGGTGGTCTATGGATCGGAGGTGGAACCGCCGCCAAGCAACTCGCGGGCTTGCAGTCAGCCCACTTCTTGGATGCCATGCGTGCCAAGGGGCGATTCAAGAGCTTTATCAACGACTTAGAGATCAAAGCGGTGATTGATCCCCAGGCGGGTTTATTCAGCGCAGCTTGCCGTGCACGAATGCTTGCGGAGTCGGGTGGGACACTGTCCTGAGTAGATCAGCAGGCATGGCGCAGCCGCGCATTGGCCAAAAAGTTGTGGTGGACGTGCCCGCCACAACAGCAAACCTTGGCCCTGGTTTCGATTGCCTGGGCGCTGCCCTTGATCTCAACAACCGCTTTGCCATGCAGCGGATCGAAGGCAGTGGCGAACGCTTTGAGTTGATTATCGAAGGTTCAGAGGGAACCCACCTACGAGGCGGGCCGGACAATCTGGTGTACAGAGCTGCTCAACGGGTCTGGAAAGCGGCGGGTATTGAACCGGTGGCCCTCGAAGCAAGGGTTCGACTGGCCGTTCCACCGGCGCGTGGTCTGGGCAGCAGTGCCACGGCAATCGTGGCTGGTCTGATGGGGGCAAATGCCCTGGTGGGAGAACCCTTGAGCAAGGAAAAATTATTGGAATTAGCGATCGACATCGAGGGGCATCCGGACAACGTGGTGCCCTCTCTGCTGGGCGGTCTTTGCATGACTGCTAAAGCTGCATCCCAGCGATGGCGCGTGGTTCGCTGCGAATGGACCCATGCCGTGAAGGCGGTCGTGGCCATTCCTTCGATCCGGCTCAGCACGAGCGAGGCCAGACGGGCCATGCCCAAAACGATTCCCGTCAGCGATGCAGTCACCAACCTGGGNGCNCTGACNNTGNTGCTGCANGGNCTNNGNACCGGNAANGGNGATCTNATCNCCGANGGNATGCACGANNGNNTNCACGAGCCTTACCGCTGGCGCTTGATCAAAGGCGGTGAAGAGGTGCGCAAGGCTGCGATCGATGCCGGGGCTTGGGGGTGTGCCATCAGCGGAGCAGGGCCAAGCATCCTGGCTCTGTGTTCTGCGGACAAAGGGACCGCGATCAGTCGCGCCATGGTGAGGGCATGGGAAGCCGTTGGAGTCGCCAGTCGTGCGCCGGTGCTCAATCTTCAGACGTCCGGGAGCCACTGGCAGACAGCAAGTCCTGAGTAGAACTACCCAAACTTGGCACTTGGGCTGATAGCTTTGTTTACAAATCTCGGGAGTGCCATGGACGCCGATCTGCCGATGTTGGCCGCGTCCACCACAGATTTTCCCTGGCTCTCCTTGATCGTTTTGCTGCCGGCTGCAGCAGCTCTGATCATGCCGTTGCTCCCGGCTAACGAGGAGCGAAACCCTGAACTACCCCGCAACATCACCCTGGTGGTGTTGTTGGCAGATCTGATTTTGATGATGGTGGCCTTCGCCACCCAATTCGATTCGTCTCTGCCTGGATTACAGCTCGTCGAACGCGTGAGTTGGGTGCCGGTCATTGGCCTGGAATGGTCGCTGGGTGCCGACGGGCTTTCGGCACCTCTTGTGGTCTTGAGCGGTCTTGTAACCCTGCTGTCCGTAGCGGCCAGCTGGTCGATCAAGCTCAAACCTCGGCTCTATTTCGCCTTACTGCTCGTCCAGGCGTCAGCCCAGGGTCTTGTCTTCCTATCNCAGGATTTTCTGCTGTTCTTCCTGGCTTGGGAACTCGAGCTCGTCCCCGTTTATTTGCTGATTGCGATCTGGGGTGGTCAAAACCGCCAATACGCCGCAACCAAGTTCATCCTCTACACAGCGGTGGCATCACTGCTGATCTTGATTAGCGGCCTTGCACTGGCGCTATCTGGAGACACGTTCACCCTCAACCTCACCGAGCTGGCAGCCCGCTCCCCTGGTGGCACCTTCGGCTTGCTCTGCTACCTCGGTTTCTTGATCGGCTTCGGCGTGAAATTGCCGATGTTCCCTCTGCACACTTGGCTTCCAGATGCCCACGGCGAAGCCAACGCTCCCGTTTCGATGCTGCTGGCTGGGGTGCTTTTAAAGATGGGCGGCTACGCCCTGCTGCGCTTCAACGTGCAGATGCTTCCAGATGCTCACCTTCAACTCGCNCCAGCTCTGGTGATCTTGGGCATTGTGAACATCGTGTATGGCGCGTTGAACGCCTTCGCGCAAGACAACGTCAAGCGCCGAATTGCTTGCAGCTCCGTCAGCCATATGGGTTTTGTCCTGTTGGGGATCGGGGCAATCGATGCCCTCGGGATCAGCGGGGCCATGCTTCAAATGGTGAGCCATGGTCTGATTGCCGCGGCCATGTTCTTTTTCACCGGAGTGTTCTACGAACGGACCAAAACCCTCTCCATTCCGAACATGGGTGGTCTGGCNAAAGCACTTCCCATCACCTTCGCCTTCTTCCTGGCCAGCTCATTGGCTTCCCTTGCCCTGCCAGGCATGAGTGGTTTCATCAGCGAGATCACCATTTTCCTTGGTGTCACCAGTCANGAGAGCTTTACCTCGCTGTTCCGATCAATCACGGTGCTCCTAGCAGCGATCGGTCTCGTTCTCACGCCGATTTATTTACTGTCGATGTGCCGACGCGTGTTTTTCGGCCCGAGGATTCCGGCCCTGGCAATGATCGACGACATGCGTCCCCGAGAACTGGTGATTGGCCTGACGTTGCTCGTTCCCACCTTGGTCATTGGAATCTGGCCAAGGGTCGCCATGGATCTCTATGAATCCTCGACGGACGCCCTAGCGGAACTCCTCGGACAACACAGCCTTGTGGCTTTAGCCCAACAACTCAACATCGGTTGATCGTCATGACGAGCACCTCCCCTCTGCTTGCAGGCTCTGGTCTGCCTGCTTTTTCCGCAATCACGGCCGACCAAGTGTCGGCCGACATTCCCAAATTGTTGATCCAGCTCGATGGGGAGCTCCAGGCGATTGAAAAAGACCTCGATCAACGCATTCATGCCAATGAGCAACTGAGCTGGNCTCAGGTCATGGGACCTCTACAGACCCTTGGAGAGGCACTGCGTTGGAGTTGGGGAGTGGTCTCTCACCTCAATGGGGTCTGCAATTCAAACGAGCTGAGGCAAGCCCATGCCGCCCAGCAACCTGAGGTTGTTCGGTTGGGTAACCGCCTGGGCCAAAGCCGAGTGATTTACAAGGCTCTATGCCTGCTAAGNGATCAACCCTCTGAACCCCTGAGCCCTGCGCAGNCCCGNATNCTGACGTCTGAGTTGATGTCNATGGACCANCGGGGTGTTGGTCTCGAAGGCGACGAGCAAAACGCATTCAACGCGGCTTCTGAGCGCCTGGCTCAGCTCTCCACTCAATTCGGCAATCACGTGCTGGATGCCACGCAACAGTGGACTTTGCGCCTCACCGAACCAAGCGACGTTGATGGACTCCCAGAACGGGCGCGTGAAGCTCTCGCAGCCGCTGCCCGCGACGCGGGTGATGAAGCGGCCAATGCCGCTTCNGGCCCTTGGTTGCTTGGCCTNGATATGCCTCGCTACCTCCCGTTTCTCACCCACGCGACCAACCGCAAGCTGAGGGAGACCGTTTACAAGGCCCATGTGAGTCGGGCCAGTTCGGGCGACTTGGATAATCGCTCCCTGATCGAAGACATCCTCTCGTTGCGACAGGAGCAAGCTCAGCGACTGGGCTATGCCCACTGGGCTGATGTGAGTTTGGCCAGCAAGATGGCNACGGANGTACCAGCGGTGGAAGCACTGTTGGAAGAACTCAGGACAGCTGCCTATCCAGCGGGACTGCGTGAGTTGGCTGATCTTGAGGCCTGCGCTCGACGCCATGGGGCTGAGGATGCAGCTCAACTCGCCCCATGGGATCTCCCGTTTTGGTCCGAGAAACTNCGNCAGGAACGCTTCGACCTCGACCAGGAAGCCCTGCGTCCCTGGTTCCCACTTCCCCAGGTNCTTGACGGACTGTTTGGCCTTTGCAACCGACTCTTCAAAGTCGACATTCGTGCTGCGGATGGTGAGGCGCCGATCTGGCACGACGATGTCCGCTTTTTTCGNGTCTTTGGNTCCGATGGGCAACCCATCGCCGCGTTTTACCTGGATCCNTTCAGTCGGCCCGCAAGCAAACGCGGCGGGGCCTGGATGGATGAATGCCTGGGCCGCCGCCGGATGGCCGATGGAACCTTGGTGTTACCTGTTGCTTATCTGATTTGCAATCAGACGCCCCCGGTGGGAGACACGCCGAGTTTGATGAGTTTCGACGAAGTCGAAACTCTCTTCCACGAATTCGGCCATGGACTNCAGCACATGCTCACCACNGTCGAGGAGCCTGATGCTGCTGGGATCAGCAACGTCGAATGGGATGCCGTCGAGCTCCCCAGCCAATTCATGGAGAACTGGTGCCTCGACCGCGCCACCTTGATGGGCATGGCGCGGCATTGGCAAACCGGTGAGCCGTTGCCGGAAGCGGAATTCAAAAAGCTTCAGCAAAGCCGCACCTTCAATTCCGGATTGGCAACCCTGCGACAGGTTCATTTCGCCTTGACNGATTTGAGGTTGCACAGCAGCTGGACACGTGATCTCGGCATCACTCCCAACGAACTCCGTTTGCAGATCGCCGAAACAACAACGGTGATGCCCCCCGTTCCTGAAGATCACTTTCTCTGTGCCTTCGGCCATATTTTTGCCGGTGGTTACTCGGCGGGGTATTACTCCTACAAATGGGCCGAGGTGCTCAGTGCCGATGCCTTCGCAGCCTTTGAGGAAGTCGGTCTCGACAGCGAAGACGACATCCAAACCACGGGGGCCCGCTTCCGGGACACCGTCTTGAGCCTGGGTGGAAGTCANTCCCCAGCAGAGGTCTTTGAAGCCTTCCGCGGTCGAGCGGCCAGCACNGAAGCCCTNATTCGCCACTCTGGGCTCGTAGCGGCGTAACTCAGTTCGTTTCTAAATCGNGCTTGAGCTGNGCTAGTGCTCGTGGATGGGCAATGAGCTGCTGATGGTTCCAGACCGGAATCCGATGTCTGGATCCAACCGGCAGCACGGCTCTCCAACCTGGACAGACCAGCAGATCCCAAGTGCAGAAGTAACTCCGACAACTGGTGTGTCGCAGAGCGGAACAATCACGGTTGAGATCACGCAACAGCGCACTGCCGATTTTCATATCAGCGGCTCCCGCCAGAACGACACGCGGGATGGGCATGGCTGTCAGGGTTCCATTTTGGGGGCTGCCAACACTGAAAAAACGTCGAACTCGGCCCACACCATTCCATTCCTGCAACCAGATCCGGCCAATCACTCCTCCCATCGAAAATCCGAGCAGATCCAGCTCTTGGGATGCACCAAAGCGATCCTGAATGTGTTGATCAAGCTGACGTGCGAGCTCACGCAACGGCACCACACCAAGACCGTGGGGAAGATGTGGAATCAACAACGGTCGATCAGAACGTTGGTCGAGAACCTGCACCAACCGGCGAAACAGCCTTGGGGAATCCCAGAGACCATGCACCAAGACCAAGGGACGGGTCATGACAGCGGGTATTGGGGTGCACCATGACGGCAACGCTCAATCGCCACCTCACCAGAAAAACCGGGCACTGGTGCTGCACATTTCGTCAGCTTCAACCAGACCGGATAAGGGCCATAGAGCGTTTCCAAGCAATCCAACATGAGTTCACTGAAGCGTTCGATGGTCAAACAGCGCGTCTCTCTCGAAAGGGTCTGCAAAGCCTGAATCGCCTTGCTGTAGTCGAGGCTCTCGGCGAGATCATCCCTTCGGGCGGCTTGCGCCACGTCCAACCAAAGACGGAGATCAATCCGAAACCACTGGCCATCCCTTCGCTCGTGCTCCAGCACACCAACATGGGCCCAAAGCCGAAGATTGGTGACATGAATCACCGCTGGCTCAACGGAGGGATCGCGGGGGGACGTCAAAGCGGTAAGTCGCGGTGGGTGAACTGGCGCTGACCGGAGGCGAAATCAGCCGCAAGATGTCCATCTCCCCTGAGCACATAGCGATAGGTCACCAGGCCATCGAGTCCCACGGGGCCTCGCGGAGGCAGAGTCTGCGTACTGATGCCGACCTCAGCGCCAAAGCCATAGCGGAAGCCATCGGCAAAACGACTGGAACAGTTGTGATAAACCCCGGCACTGTCCACGGCCGAAACAAAACGCGTCGCCGCAGCTTGATCCTCCGTGACGATGACCTCGGTATGACGAGACCCGTATTGGCGAATGTGGTCCATCGCTTCATCGATCGAATCAACCACCCGAACCGCGAGGATCAGATCCAGATATTCCGTGGTCCAGTCCTCATCGGTGGCGGGAGTCGGCACACCGAACGCAAGGCTGGCCTGATCTCCTCGCAGGCTGACGCCGACCTCTTGAAACGCGGGACAAGCCCGAGCCAGAAACTCCTTGGCAACAGAACGATGGACCAGGAGAGTCTCAATGGCATTACAGGCCGCTGGGTATTGGGTTTTGCTATCGACGGCAATCTTCACCGCCTTGTGAAGGTCTGCAGCGGCATCAACGAACAAATGGCAGATCCCATCGGCATGGCCCAGGACGGGGATCCGGGTGTTGTCCTGAATGAACTGAACCAGTTCGTTGCTGCCCCGGGGAATAATCAGATCCACCAGACCATCGAGACGCAGCAACGCAAGGCTCTCCTGACGGGTCGTCAGCAGGGTTAAGGCCTCAGGTGAGACATCACTTTTGGCGAGTCCATCCCGCAGCGCCGTCATCACCGCTTCATTGGTGCAACGCGCCTCGCTGCCCCCTTTGAGGATCGCGCCATTGCCCGATCGGATGGCGAGCGATGCGATCTGCATGACGGCATCCGGTCGTGCTTCAAAGATCACACCAACCACACCCACGGGAACGCTGATGCGTTCCAACACAAGCCCTTGATCCAATTCACGATGGAGTTGGCGCTGGCCAAGGGGATCGGCAAGATCCGCCACCTTGCGCACACCATCAATGGCGCCAGCCAACTTGGAAGCATCCAATTTCAGGCGTGCCATCAAGGCCGAGGCCAAACCGGCAACGGCGGAACGTGACAAATCCTCTTGATTGGCAGCAACGATGGCATCGGCGTGACGCTCCAATGCGTCGGCCATCGCATGCAATGCCTGGGCTCGCTGATCATCACTGGTCTGACCGAGGTCCACAGCCGCCAAACGCACAGCACCGGCTCGATGGAGCAGCTCCGGCGACGGCTCGGGGACGCTGGTCATGCGGACGGAACAACTCAGAGACGATCCATCATCCCGCCCAGCCTCTGCAGAGCAAGACAAGCGGCCCCCAGCCGCCCTGCACCATTGCCAAGGGAACAGGCCTGGATCCTGAGGTTCTCTCGGGAGACCGCCTGAACACGGCGATTGACCTCCGCCTCCACAGCCGGGAGGAAGTGATCGGCCGCCCCGGCTAAGCCACCCCCGAGCAGCACCAACTGCGGGGTAAAGACGTACACCAGAGAACTCACGCCAACCCCGAGGGTGGTGCCATAACGCCGCCAAATCTCGAGGGCTTCGGGATCCGCTTGATCGGCTCGACGACCGAGTTCGCGGGGATCGACATCCCACAAACGCCGCAGGGCAGCAATGCTGGCAAATTGCTCCAACGAGCCGCTGTTGCCGCTGTTGCAGGACGGTCCCTCTGGGGTGATCCCAATCAGTCCAGGCTCGGCCGCCGCGCCGTTGTAACCAGTGAAGAGCTGCCCAGACAGCAATACTCCGCCACCAACCCCGGTTCCAAGGGTGAGCAGAACCACATCCTGAAAGCCTCGAGCAGCCCCCTTCCAGGCTTCACCAACAACTGCACAATTCCCGTCATTCGCGAGAGTAACGCGGCGATCCAGTCGAGCTTCCAACCAATCGGCGAGGGGCACGTCCTCCCATCCTGGAAGGTTGATACACACCCGAGCTACCCGAGCCGCAGCATCCATCGGACCAGGAAGACCAAGACCGACCCATAACGCTTGATGGTCGGGGTCAAGCTGTTCAATCGCCTCCACAATGGCCATGGTCACGGCTCCAGGTGTGGCCGGTTGAGGCGTGGCTTGCTCCAGCTCAGCCAGCAACACACCACTGGCATCAAAGCGCGCCAATTTGATCGCCGTACCCCCAAGGTCAACGCCGATGACCTGGTGTGAAGTGGAGGCCATCCTCAGAAACGGAAGAACAATTGGAGCTGGCTCTGCCAGGTGCCGTTGGTGTCGACGGAGCCCGTCATCGTGGTGTTAGGTGTCACCTGATAACTCACCGATGCCTGAGGAGGCACATCGCTGTTGTTGGGTGCCGAAAGCACCGAAAAGTCAAAGCGGTCGTTGACGTCGATGCCGATCTCCGTGACCAGGGTGAAGGTTGGAGGGACACGACCTGAAGTGCGTTCCGATTCGGACTTGACCTCAGGGTTCACATAGGTCGGATACAGGGCGATTTGAAGGCGCTCGCCCATCACATCCGTCAGGCTGCCCAACACCGGAGAGAGCAACGACTGTCCCACCACAGTGGCCAAGGCTGCACCTCCGCCACCGGCCAGGCCGGTCAAGGAGTTACCACCGATCAACGACAAAAGCTGCGGTTCAGGCATCGGTGGAGTGCTGCGCAAATCCAGGCTGCCCATCAACCGGTTCGCGGGACCAGAGGCCTGAACACTGACTTTGACCAAGCGAAGCTGCCCCCCTGCTCCCAGGGCTCCACTGCCATTGGTTTCAAACACATTGGCCGTGGTGGTGCTGCTGTCGCCCCCTTGCTGGACCGTGTCAGAGACACGGGTTTGCATTGCAAAGTCCACATAAGGAACCAATCCCAAGGAGGGAGTAAACAGCGCGACGTTGGCCGCGCTGTTGTCCAGTCGAAATGTGGTGGAGAACAAACTCACCCGACCATTGGTCAGCCGGACCAGACCCCGTGCTTGCAGGCCAGGGTTCAGCGGGCCATTCAGGAGAAGTTGACCACTGCCCCGGAAGCTGATCATCGGAGGCATCTCCACCCTCAAATCCGGACCGAGACGCAGTCGGAAGTTGCGAAAACGAACCGAAGGAAGATTGGGGATCAAAGCCTGGAGCTGGTCAGAAGCCTGCGTCGGTGCGCCCGGTCCGATCAGGATGAGCGGCTCCTTGAAATCCCATTGCTCTTCGATCAGCGCAGAGAGACCCACCGGTTGGGAGACGGTGGTGATGGCCTCCTGCACTCCGGAATCCAGACCGGTTGTGGGGATCAATGCCTTCAATCCACCCTGTCCGGCACGGGAGAGCAGCCCTTCACGGGGACGAATCGTTCCCTGGTTGATTGTGAGCTCTCCGGTGAGTTCCGGTTGCGTGATGGCCCCGCGAATCTGAAGGCTGCCATCAGCGAGAAAGTCTGCTTTGGGTTGTCGAATCTGTCCTTTGGTCAGGGTGATGGTGAGGGGCTCATCTTGCTCAGCAGGGCGCAACAAAGCCAGAGCGCCACTGAGCTTGATCGCGCCACCAGCGGTTAGTTCAGCCGACCCCTGATTGACAACAAGGCGATTGAAATCAAACAGCAGCGATGCATTAATCCGACGAAACTCCTGTCCCTGAACCGTCGCTTTGCCGTTTTCAATCACCAAAAAACCCTCGGCCTGAGGGTCTAGGCGCGAACCACGCAAGGACAGCTTGAGATCGGTCGTTCCACGACTAACCTCCACCCCTGGTCCAGCCAACGCAGTTAAGAAGCTCAGGGCATCTTGATGGGCCTCAATCGTGAGATCGAGGCCTTCATCTGCCTGCTTAGGAATGGTTCCAGCGACTGTGATCGGATGGGATGCACCACTGCTCTTCAAGGCCAGATCAAGCTCGATGCCCGTTGCGTCCAGCCGCAGCGCGTCTCTCTCTAGAACCAGGCCTGACTCCCCAAGCGCGACCTCCTCCAGGACCAGCTGCGCCTCAATGAACGGACCCTGATCACTGAACTGATAGTTGCCGCGTAAGCCACCGGCACCACGCAGCGAGGCAGGCACTGGAAGAACCAACGCCAGCAGGCCAACCGGTAAATGTTCAAGGCTGAAACTGCCCTTGCCTTGGCGCAGCGGCCCTTGAACAGTGGCGACAAAAGGCTCGAGTTGCAGCGCTCGAGCACTGTTGTCCGTGGTGAGCCAAAGATGCCCCTTGGCCTTCAACTCGAGGTTGAGTTGCTCCACGGAAGAGCCCTCGATGATGAGATCCGCATCCAGACGGCCATCCAGATCATCCAGGGAAAAGTCCTGCTCGGGGTTGGCGTCGGCGTAGTCGGCAAGGGCCTGACGAGACCGCTCGAGAGCCAACAGTTGTCCATCGAGACCACCACCGAAGGTGTCGATGACCAAACGACCCAGATCGGAAGCGCGACCAGGGGGCGCATCGGAAAGGGGATCTTGTTGGCGCAGCTGGCGCAATGTCGCCGCCAACCAGGGCACGTCCAACCCACGCGCGTTGAGACCACCACGCAGCCAACCGGCCGGTTGACCCTGTAATTCGAGATCCACCTTCCCCTCTTCATCTCGCTGGGGCTGCAAGGTTCCGTTGACCTGGAAGCGATTGTTTGTCATCACTCCATCGAGCGTCACCTGGGCAACGCGCACACCCCGATAGCCCACAGCCTCAGCGGTGAGGTCCCCCTTCATGCTCCAAGGTGCCAACGCAAGCGATCCACTCCCCGTGAGGGAGCCGACCAGAGGGTCAAAGCGGTCGCTGCCTGGAACCTGCAGCTGTAAGCCAAGAAGTGCGAGCTGTGTCGCGCGCCAACGGAAGACACCGTCCTTCCCCTGCAAGGCAAAGTCGCCGTCCTGGCGTTTCAGCTCAAGAGAACTGAGTCCTCCATCTCCACGCACGGTTGCCCTGAGCTGCCCATCCACACTGGGTGCCTGGGAGGCCATCTGTAGAGAAAGAGTGTGAGCGAGTGATCCCTGAAGCCGCCCTCGCCAACGCTCTGACAGGCGTACAGCTGAAACTCTGGGGTTGATCAGATCGATGCCGAGATCAGGGCTTAGATCGGCGAGCGGACCCTTGATCTGACCTTTCAATGACACAACTCCGCCCAAGTCCAATCCCGCCAGAGCGGACAAACGATCGAGGGAGAAGTTCGAGAGGGCGAGCTGCGCCTTCAGCTCCCCTGACTGGAGTCCACCCTCGGCAATTGCCAAGGGCAACTGAGCCCCAACCTGAAGGGAAGGGCTGTCAAAGCGGGTCAATCGCAGCAGAGCATCGGCTTTGGACCACCGGGCCTGGAGATCCCATTGACGCAGCAAGGGATTGACCTGCTGACGGAGATTGAGCGCAAGTTCAGGGGAGTCGAGTGAACCATCAACCTGCAGGGCACCGGAGACAACACTCTCCGTACCCAATGTGCTCTGAAAGGTTGGATTGTCTGCCCAAAACTGCGGCGCCAGCACCAGGGAACGACTCTGCAGCTTGAGTCGCGGAAACACCTGCCCCTGGAGGTCCAGTTGAGAGGCTCCTGACGACACCTTGAACATCTCAAGCTGCACTTGAGGCTGTTCGTTCACCCGCCACGGGGTTCGAACGCGGCCACGCAAAACCACGGGATCCATCCATGGCCCATCGACGAGCTGGTCAAGGCGACCGTTAAAGCTCCAAAGCGGTTGGCTCCAGGGGCCGGTGAGCGTCAACTTCAGCCCCTCCGAATCCCCGGTACGACGCAACGACGCCGTTAAATCAAACGATTGATCCAAGGTCACGCTGCCACCGACATCAGCCCGATAAGAGCCGGCTCTGACCTGTGTCGGTCTAACGGTGAGGGTGTCGTCGTGACAGCTCAGTGCGAAGCGGTCGGACTCAACCGCATCCACCATCGAGGCGGTCTGAACAGACAAATCATTGAGCCTTAACGACCCACGACATCCCAAATGATTCGCCGTCCACTGCAGACGAAGATCACCCTTGAGCTGTCCTGCCAGACGCAGATCCTCTTTGAGGGGGGCGATGACAGCGAGGCGACTCAGATTCAGATCATCAACGCGTGTTCGGAGCGACAACTGGGGACGATCCCAGCGACCGGCGCCATCGAGATTCAGCGCGCCCCCGCCGTTGGCCAAAGACACCCGTGCTCGTGTCGTGAACGATCGTTCACGCAAGCGAACGATTCCGCGCGCCTCCAATTGAAGCTGGTCGCCTGTGTCAGAAAACAGCACATCGGCCGGCTGTCTGAGGCGGAAGCGAACACCCAGATTTGGTGGTTTGGCACCGTCATCAGTGGAGCCGAATGACCAAAAACGCCCTTGATCGTTGCGATGAAGATCGAGACGCAATCGATCGACATCGATGGCAATGACGGGTTTCCACTCCCTCAGGCTGGCAAGCGGAGCCAGACGGACCGTGACTGCCTGCGCCGACAAGCTCGAGTCATCACCGTCTGCAGGACGAACGGTTGTTGGTCCAAGCGAAAGCCCCCAAGACCTGAGTCCCCGGTAGCGCCCCAAGCGCAGCGGATGGCCAAGCGGGCGGCCGAGAGATTGCTCAAGTCTTGGTGTCGCATGCTCCACCACAGCGGCGGCGCCACGATCCACAGCCCAGGCACCAGCCACAACAGCGGCGACGGCACCCAAGGCAGCAACAACAAGCCCCCCTTGCTGGGATCTCCGACGCGCTTGCTTCATCAACCGCGACGCCAGTCCCAGAGCTCGCGCAATATAAGGAGACTGTTTGCCGAAAACCAGGCTCAATGGCACTTGATCAGCTGTTGCTTAACGCAGCCCCATGGCTGGCTTGGAGCGGCTTGGCTCTTCTTGGGCTCACGGCAATTGCGTTTATCGCCAAATGGGGTGTGCGCTTTCGCCTGGTTGGCGTCAGTAGCTTCACCCTGCTTCTCTCGGTGAGCTGCTGGGCTTTTGCCGTGAGCTACACACCGCCGGTTGTGATCGAAGGCGCGACCAGGGCTCCGGTGGTGTTCGACAACGGTTCTGATCTGTTGGTGGCTCATCTCCCCAGCAGTGCAGGGGATGAAACAATTCAACCAACCTTGCAGCAACTGGCAGGGAACCTCCGAGCTTCAGGCCGCAGCAGCAGCACAGTGACTGTGCGATTACGAAGCTTCGACAACAGCGTTGATGGGCTGAGCCGACCACTCGTCCGCGGAGAGCTCGTCCGTGATTTCCGAGTTCCCTTCAATGAGGAATGACCAACCCCTTCAGGACCTTCCTCAGTCGTTTAGGGACGAGCACAAACAACTGATGAACAACGGCATCCACTCCTGGGGAGAGGTGATGCGTCTGGATGACAGCGATATCAGTCGGATGGTGCGTGAGGGTCGATCCTCCGCGCGCAATTTCAAACGACTGCGAGGGATCGCCACCTTGGTGTGTGAACTGGATTTGGCACCACAGGATGCAGCTCTACTGATGCATTCAGGGATTGCCACCGTCACGGCACTGGCAAGTTCCACACCGGAACGCCTTGTGCAACAGACCGGTCGGCTGGAGCGTTCGCTCGGGAGCGGACGCAGGGCTGTGGTGGACCTCCAGCTTGCTCAGACCTGGATTCAAACGGCTAGGCGGACCATGAACTGACCCCGCCAGGACACCTCAATCCAATCAGGATTGGTAGACATCAACCAGTAGTGATCCGACGGATGAGACCTGCATTAGGGCTTCTCTTCACCGTCGGAGGTTTGTGGTCCTGTTCAGCCCTCGCTCAGTCACAGGTGTTGGACGCTATCAAGCGCGATCCTGCTCAGGCCATGGCCATGTGCCGTGAGTTCGAAACGACAAAAGCCAACAACAAAGGCTTCGATCCCTATTCCCGAAAGACCACACGGCAAGTTGCCAAGGATCGTCAGTTATCGACGAATGATGCCGAGATCCTGATCACCTACGTGGTCGGCATGCACTGTCCGGATGTCCACTGACTTCGAGTCTGCCGAGCAGCCCATCGAGACTCGAGATGCTGTTCTGCAATTGGATGACGGCACTGCTTTGGTGTCTCGGCTTTGGCATCCACAAAAAGGTGGCCCTTGGCCAGCTCTGCTGATGCGCCAGCCCTATGGAAGGGCTATCGCATCAACCGTGACCTACGCCCACCCCAGTTGGTGGGCAGAGCATGGATTCCTCGTGGTTGTCCAGGACGTTCGCGGCATGGGGGCGTCTTCGGGGGAGTTTCAGGGATTTCACCAAGAAGCTGCGGACGGCACGACCACCCATCGTTGGGTTCGATCCCTACCGGAATGCAATGGAAAGCTCGGCTGCTATGGCTTTTCTTATCAAGGTCTGACCCAGCTGCTGGCAACGGAGGGCGCCACTCCTCCCGATTGCCTGGCACCAGCAATGGCTGGCCTCGACGAATGTGGCCACTGGAGTTGCGAGGGTGGAGCCCATTGGTGGCATTTAGGCCTGGGCTGGGGAGTGCAGCTTGCGGCTCTCGAGGCGCAACATCGGCACGACCACCAGGCCTGGCTTGATCTGAGGGCGTGTCTTGAAGACAACAGTTATCTGCGACGAGGCCCCGAATTGCTGCGGCGCCACGCCCCGAACGGGATGGCAATGCGTTGGTTGGAAGCCAATCCTGATCATGTTGAGGAGTGGACTGTGCACCCGGTCAACGACGACTGGTTACGACAGCCCATGCTGTTGCTCGGAGGATGCTGGGATCCGCATCTCAATGGAATTCTCGACCTTTGGCGACGGGCTCGAGCCGTCGGTGGTCACCCTGAACTCCATGTTGGGCCAGCCACCCATTTGCAGTGGTGGCCAGAAGCGCAAGGGCTCATGCTGAGGTTTTTTCAACAACACCTTCAAGGGGCATCGACGCCAAACCATCGGGTGCAGTCGTTGATGTGGAATCTCACCGAGGCCGCTTGGCAAACGCTCGAACCCACACCAGCAGCGGTTCAACCCAAACCCTGGGCCTTGCAAGGCAACCGCCTCGCAAACATGGACGACAGGATTGGTCGTCTTGAACAAGGTGGGACTGGACTCGGAACAGTCACGCTGGTGCACGACCCCTGGAGACCTGTTCCTGGCCTTGGTGGACATCTCGGGGTTCAGCCGGGTCCGATCGATCGGCAACACATCGATGCCCGCACGGATGTGCTGACCTTCACGAGCGCGCCACTCACAGCAAAACAACACCTCACCGGCCAACCTCGTCTCACTCTTGAGGCCTACGCCGACCAGCCCGGCTTCGATCTCTGCGTTGCCCTATCGCGTCTTCCCTCCGAAGCCACAACGGCTGAGCAACTCTCCACAGGAATACGGAGAGTGCTGGGGGAAGAGAGTTTGCAAAAGTCTCAAAGAACCGTTGCGTTGCAGATGGTCTGCGTCACACTCAACCCCGGTGATCGGTTGAGATTATCGATCGCCGCGGCCGCGTGGCCTGCGATCGGCGTCAACTCCGGATCCCCTTCCATTCCAAGTGGTGCACCGACTCCTGACCATCGTGTGGTGACCATGACACTGGAGCTAGGTGACTCCGAACTCACCCTGATCCCTGTCAGCTCCGGCAGACTGGATAACGACACGATTCGACTGCCGTGAAGCTGTCCGCCGCTCTGCTGGTTCTTTCTCTCGCAGCTCCGCTGGGCGTCCTCGACGGACTGCAGAGTGCCGTCTCGGCTCAACAGTTGACCCGCACCGATCTCTCAGCAGCTGACGCGATCGCCACTGCTGAACGCCTCCTGAAAGCCCTCGAGACGCGCGAAGCAGCGGTGGTCTATGGCCAACTCGCTGGCGACGTGCGATCCAACACCACAATCGCCGACATTCAAGACCGCCTCAACGCCCAACGGTTTAAGGGGGGCCGAGTAACAGGCACAACGGCTGGCTATGCCACCACAACAGTGGACGCCGTGATCACCACGGATCAGGGTGAGGAGCACCTGCTGATCGTGCTCGACAACGATGGAGAGCTGCTTGCTTGGAAATGGAGTGATCGCATCATTCCGATCCAGACCACAGCACTTGAGTTTGCCGAAGATTTGGCGCAAGGCCGCTGGCTGGCTGCACGCTCCAAGTTTTCCCTGCAATTCCAGGAGGAGCTCAAGCCGGGTGATCTCGAAAGGAAATGGACCAAATTGGCCAAAACCTCTGGTGGGTTTCGCGCGATCAAAGATGCGGTGGTCGCTGGTGAGGGCGGCGAACAGCAACTGGTGCTGGTCAGCGTTGCATTCGCTGAAATCACCACAAATCTGTTTGTGATCTTCGACGAGAGCGGTCGAATTATCAACGTCGACATTTCCCGCGACTTCGTCTGACCACACAGCGATCAGGGCTTAAAAATTCCGCTTAAGCTCTCGCCCACTAACCAGAGATTTCATGAGCGTCACCGCAGTCCTCGACTGGATGGTTCAGGACGCTCATCGACTTGCTGAGTGCCGGCACGACCATCCGTTTTCCGTTCTGGGACCACAGCCCACGGACGACGGTCCGGTGGTTCGCGTCTGGATGCCCGAAGCCGATTCCGTGACCCTGCTGCTCGAGGGCCGCGAGATCGAGATGACCCGCCCCCACCACGACTGGGTGTTCGAGGCATCTGTCGATCAGCAGCCAGGCAGCGACTACAGAATCCGCGTTCACCGCGGCGGCATCACCCACGAACAACACGACCCCTGGGCGTTCCGCGGTGAATGGATGGGCGAGATGGATCGCCATCTCTTTGCCGAAGGCAACCATCACCACATCTGGCAACGGATGGGGGCCCACAGCTGTGAGCGCGATGGTGTGGCTGGGGTGATGTTCTGCCTCTGGGCTCCGCACGCCAGCAGCGTTGGCCTCATCGGCGATCTCAATTCATGGGACGGACGCCACCACCCCATGCAGATGCGGATGGGTGGCATTTGGGAACTGTTCATTCCCGGCATGGCGATTGGATCGCTTTACAAGTACGAAATCCGAACCCAGGAAGGGCACTGTTACCAAAAGGCTGATCCCTACGGCTTTCAACACGAAGTCCGCCCAGACAACAGCTCGATCGTGTCCACCTTGGACGGGTTCAACTGGACGGATGCCAGCTGGATGCAGGCACGGGACAGCAGCAACCCTCTCGATCAACCGATCTCGGTCTACGAGATGCATTTGGGCAGCTGGATGCATGGCTCCGTTGATCAGCCATGGATCCAAGCCGATGGCACACCGCGAGCAGCCGTCCCTGCCGCAGATATGAAACCCGGTGCCCGGCTGCTCACCTATGCCGAGCTTGCTGATCGCCTCATCCCCTACGTCAAGGAACGAGGCTTCACCCACATCGAGGTGATGCCCATCACTGAACATCCCTTTGATGGATCCTGGGGATATCAAGTCACCGGTTGGTATGCACCAACCAGCCGCTACGGCACCCCTGATGAATTCAGGGCTTTTGTGGACCGCTGCCATGCCGAAGGCATCGGAATCATCATCGACTGGGTTCCAGGACACTTCCCGAAAGACAGCCACGGCTTGGCGTTTTTCGATGGCACCCACCTCTACGAGCACGGTGATCCCCGGATCGGCGAGCACAAAGAATGGGGAACCTTAATTTTCAACTACAGCCGCAATGAGGTTCGCAATTTCCTCGTTGCCAATCTTGTGTTCTGGTTCGAACAATTCCACATTGATGGAATTCGTGTTGATGCGGTCGCATCCATGCTCTATCGCGACTATTTACGTCCCGATGGTGAATGGTTAGCGAATGAACAGGGTGGCCGAGAAAATACAGAAGCCGTTCATTTTCTCCAGCAAGCCAACCACGTTTTATTCCAGCACTTTCCCGGCGCCCTTTCCATTGCAGAGGAATCAACAACCTGGCCGATGGTGACGCAACCCACCAACATTGGGGGGCTTGGCTTCAACCTCAAATGGAACATGGGTTGGATGCACGACATGCTCGATTACTTCGAGCTCGATCCCTGGTTTAGACAGTTCCACCAAAACAACATCACATTCTCGATCTGGTACACCTACACCGAGAACTTCATGTTGGCGCTTAGCCATGATGAAGTGGTTCATGGCAAGAGCCATCTACTCCACAAAATGCCAGGTGACGACTGGCAAAAGTATGCCAATACAAGAGCTTTGCTGGCTTACATGTGGACGCATCCAGGCAAGAAAACCATCTTTATGGGGATGGAATTTGGCCAAAGATCCGAATGGAATGTTTGGGGAGACTTGCAGTGGGATCTTCTCAACTACGAACCCCATCAAGGTGTGCAACGCCTTGTCGATGACCTCAATGTTCTCTACAAAGCCGAGCCAGCCCTTTGGCGCGATGACTTTGATCAATTCGGGTTCCAGTGGATCGACTGCAATGACAACAGGCACTCGGTAATCAGCTTCATGCGTCGCGAAAGCAGCGGCGGAACCTGGCTGGTTGTGGTGGCCAACTTCACACCGCAAAGCCATGCCGAATACCGCGTTGGTGTTCCTCTCGAGGGCTATTACGAGGAGATTCTCAATACGGATGCGGGCCGATATGGCGGCAGCAACATGGGCAACATGGGCGGCAAGGAAACCGATCAGTGGGGAATCCATGGCTATGAGCATTCCCTGGGTCTCTGCCTGCCGCCTCTGAGCTTGATGGTGTTCCGCCACGATCCAAAGCGCACGTTGTTGAAGGGCTCCAACGCCGCAAGCGACATCGTCGTGTGACGAACCAGGTGACAGTTGGCCGCTGAGTCACTAGCGGTCAACCGGATTCGGGTAGGTTTCCGGCTGATCCGATCCGGCTTGATGAGCGACTCCCTGCCCCTTCTGCTGCGTGCAGCACGCGGTGAATCAGTGGAGCGTCCACCCGTGTGGATGATGCGCCAAGCGGGCCGCTACATGAAGATCTATCGGGATCTGCGCGACAAGTACCCCAGCTTCCGCGAACGCTCTGAGAACCCTGATCTCTCTTACGAGATCTCTATGCAGCCGTTCCGCGCCTTTAAGCCGGATGGTGTGATCCTCTTTTCCGACATCCTCACGCCCTTGCCAGGCATGGGGATTGATTTCGACATCATCGAAAGCAAGGGTCCGCAAATCGGCGACCCCATCCGCAACATGGCTCAGGTCGACGCCCTACGACCCTTGAATCCTGCGGACTCGATGCCGTTCGTCGGTGAAGTGCTTGGACGACTCCGCGAGAGCGTCGGCAACGAAGCGGCAGTGCTCGGATTTGTTGGTGCACCTTGGACCCTTGCCGCCTATGTGGTGGAAGGGAAGAGCAGCAAGAACTATGCCGTGATCAAAGCGATGGCATTCCAAGAGCCAGAGCTCTTGCATAAGTTGCTCGACCACTTCGCCGAATCCATCGCCAACTACCTCCGTTATCAAATCGATTCCGGTGCACAGGTGGTGCAGATGTTCGACTCCTGGGCTGGGCAACTCAGCCCCGCTGACTACGACACCTTTGCGGCTCCGTACCAGAAAAAAGTGGTCGATCTGGTGAAGAAAACCCACCCAGATACCCCTTTCATCCTCTATATCTCCGGAAGCGCTGGTGTTCTCGAGCGCATGGCGACCACCGGGGTGGACATCATTTCTCTGGACTGGACCGTCGACATGGCTGAGGCTTTAGCCCGTTTGCCAGAGCACGTCGGTGTTCAAGGCAATGTGGATCCTGGGCTGCTGTTCGGCACCCCCGAAGCGATCGAAGCCCGCATCGACGACTGTGTGCGCAAAGCGCGTGGGCGTAAGCACATCCTCAACTTGGGGCACGGAATCCTGCCTGGCACACCGGAAGAAAACGGTGCGGCATTCTTCCGTTCTGGCAAAACCGTGATGGATCGCCTCGGGGCAGTCGCTTGAGCCGAATCCTGGTCACCGGCGCCAGTGGCTGCGTCGGTCAATGCGTTTCACGGTGGCTGCTGGAGAACTCCGATGCGGAGCTTCTCCTCTGGTTAAGGGATCCTGCGAAACTCACCGCCATCTCGGCAGACCACCCGCGGGTTCGATTGCTTGTGGGTGATCTCCGAGAAACGGATCGATTCATCGCCGATCTGGCAACGGTGACCAGGGTGATCCACACCGCAACAGCGTGGGGAGATCCGGAACGAGCCCATCAAGTCAATGTTGTGGCGGTGAAGCGGATGCTTCAACTGCTCAATCCATCTGTGGTGGAGCAGATCATCTACTTCTCCACAGCCAGCATTCTCGATCGGGACCTTCGCCCTCTTCCTGAGGCTATGGCGTACGGCACCGAATACATCCAAACGAAAGCCCGATGTCTGAAGGATCTCGAGCAGCATCCTTTAGCCAGCAAAATCATTGCGGTGTTTCCCACGCTCGTGTTTGGCGGCCGCGTGGATGGAACCAGTCCATTCCCCACGAGTTACCTCACGGAAGGCCTTTCAGAAGCAAGCCGATGGCTTTGGTTGGCCCGCTGGCTCAGGGCAGATGCCAGCTTCCATTTCATCCACGCTGAAGACATTGCCCGCATCTGCGGACTGCTGGCCACTCGCCCGCATGAGCCGAATCGTGAGCCGGGCCAAGGCGCCTTACGCAGGATTGTGATGGGTCAGGCCAAGATCACAGTCGACGAGGCTGTTGCAACGCTATGCCGCTGGCGCGGGGTGGGGCGCACACCAGGAATTCCACTGTGGCCTTGGCTGATCGAAGCGCTGATTCGTGTCCTTCCGATTGAAGTCAACGCTTGGGATCGTTTCAGCATTCGTCAACGCCACTTCATTCACGAGCCCGTGACCGCGCCAGAGCGATTCGGAGGAACAAGTCATGCCCCCACACTGGAAACAGTTCTTATCGATTCAGGGTTACCCAATCGCGGCACCCCTAGAAGCAGTCGTACAGTCCTAGGAACCACTTGATCCCAATGCGGTCCGTGATTCGCACCTTTGCAGTTGCCTGCTGCGCCCTCCTTATGCTGATCGGCCTCAACGTTGGTTCCGCTCAGGCTGCAACCGTCGAAGTGAAGCTTGGCACCGATGCCGGCATGCTTGCCTTCGAACCCAGCACCGTCACCATCAGTGCCGGTGACACCGTCAAATTCATCAACAACAAGCTGGCACCTCACAATGCCGTCTTCGAAGGCCACGATGAGCTGAGCCACTCCGACCTAGCCTTCGCCCCCGGCGAATCCTGGGAAGAAACCTTCTCTGCTGCTGGCACCTACGACTACTACTGCGAGCCCCACCGTGGCGCTGGCATGGTCGGCAAAGTGATTGTTGAGTGATTCACAGCTGAATCAGATCCAGGCTCGTCCTGACTGACTCGTTGACTTATCAACAGTTTTCAAACAGAACCGCAAGTTGTGATGTTGCAGTCATAACTTGCGGTTCTTTCATTTGAACGTTCAGATCGATAGCGTGGGGTCGATGAAGGCCGGCCTATGAGACGTCTCGCCAAGTTGCTAGCGACAATTACTGCTGTAGTGGCCCTTTCGATCGCTCCTGCCGCTCAGGCCTCAACAACTGGATCGATCGAGCAAGGGGAGCAAATCTTTGCCCACAATTGTGCTGCTTGCCATATGGGCGGTGGCAACGTCATTCAAGCCAGTCGAACCTTGAAAATTGGCGATTTAAATGAACATCTAGACGAATATCGCCAAACTCCACTGGAAGCCATCGAGCATCAGATCGAAGATGGCAAAAATGCAATGCCTGCTTACGCAGACAAACTCTCAGAGGAAGAAATCATTGCCGTAGCGACCTTCGTGGAACATCAAGCTGAGCAGGGGTGGTAAGCATGTCTCGAGAAGCGCTGAACGACTTCCTCCATGCAGTGGAGCACAGCAGCCAACTCAGACGTGATGTGAATCAGTGCAGCAGCGATCAAGCGTTAACCGAGCTCGCACAACGTTATGGCTTTGTTATCACAGAACAAGACCTGCAAATGGAGGACATCAATTCCAGACTGCAAGCTTGGTTCAAGAGCAGTCAGATTAAATCAATCCGTAAATGATGAACAATGACAGCCACTGTCACCCTGCTGAGTGATTTTATCGATGGCACAAGTATGGCGTTAATGGAAGAAACCGACGCCGAAGATCTCAATGCCTTTATGACAGCCAGTCAAGGCAGACTCTGGGGTGACGTCCAAAAGAAACGTCGAGCTAGAGGGTTGACCTCAAAACGTCTTGGGCCAGGGACTCTCTATTTCTGCAGCAACGATCAGGGACTGTTAGCGCTTCAGAACTATTTGGAATCGGAAACAAATTCCAAAAATGAACAGAAATGGATGAAAGAGATGAAACAAAATAATGTTCAAATTGCTCCTCACATTGGCAGTGAGTCCGAACGTCGGGTGCTACTCGGCGGACAACACAATCAGATCAAAACTGCCAAAGGATTTCACTAATCCAGGATTAGTTCTGTTGTGATGCTGGCAAATCAGCAGACACGCTGAATGCGATCGCAATGGCGCCGCCAAGCGAAATCAGCCCAGCTGTCAAATTCACAACCAGATCGAGAGTGAGTGGCATGGGAATCAACGCTTGGTTGGAAGCGCTGGAAGATCACTTGGACGACTCAGAGCGAAGACAACAGCAGAGGTCAGAACCAAGGTGACGACGACCAGACCTGCAATGGCGGATGAGTAATCAGACATTGAATGGTCGTAACAACTTCAAGGATCTTAACCAGGTTGTTTCGCTTTGTAAACGACTCTCATCTGGAGCTGAGCCTCGCCTTCTCCAACACGGCCAGGTAGAGATCCTCGTCAATTTCCCGGATGTCGTATTCAGAAGGTCTCACACCGTGGTGGTGTTCATGCACGACCATCCAGCAGCACCGCTCCAATTCACCACTCGCCGTCGCTAACACCCCCAACGACTGCTCCACAAGCGAAGCCACCAGCGCAGGATCAGGAGTTGCCATCAACGACTCAACGGTCGGTGAACTCTAAAAAGCGAGCCGGTTGACCGCACTCCCGGTGGCAGACCGAACCAATCACATCGGTTCACCGGCCCTAACAGGCGAATATCAGCCATACGGTTTGATCAGTTCGAGATCAAAGCTTCGATGCAACCCACGGCGGAACAGTTCACCGAACAAGCCTGGGCCGCCATCGTCTCTGCACAGTCGTTGGCCCAGAGCTCGCGCCATCAGCAATTGGAAAGCGAGCATCTGCTCCTCGCTCTGCTCAGGCAAGACGGCCTCGCCAGTCGAGTCCTCACCAAAATCGGCGTTGAGTCCAGCACCCTCGCCTCAGCGGTGCAAGCCCACCTAGAGCGCCAACCCAGCCTGACCAGTGCACCCGAATCGGTCTATTTGGGCCGCGCCCTCAACACGTGTTTCGATCGGGCGGCCCAACGGCGTGATGCCTTCGGGGACAGCTATATCGCGATCGAGCATCTCCTCTTAGCTCTCGCCGACGATGATCGATGTGGTCGGCAGCTTCTCAGCCAAGCAGGCGTCGACAGCAACAAACTCAATGAGGCCATCAAAGCGGTGCGCGGCAACCAAACGGTGACGGATCAAAACCCCGAAGGCACCTATGAATCACTTGAGAAATACGGCCGCGATTTAACCGCCGCTGCCAGGGATGGGCAACTCGATCCAGTGATCGGCCGCGATGAGGAGATCAGACGCACCATTCAGATCCTCAGCCGCCGGACCAAAAACAATCCAGTGCTGATTGGCGAACCCGGCGTTGGCAAAACTGCCATCGTTGAAGGGCTCGCCCAACGCATCGTCAATGGCGACGTACCCCAAGCCCTGCAAAACCGTCAGCTCATCGCGCTCGACATGGGGTCTCTGATCGCCGGTGCCAAATACCGGGGTGAATTCGAGGAACGACTCAAAGCGGTCCTAAAGGAAGTCACGGCATCTGAGGGGCAGATTGTGCTGTTCATCGATGAAATCCACACCGTCGTTGGTGCAGGAGCCAGCGGTGGAGCGATGGATGCCAGCAATTTGCTCAAACCAATGCTGGCCCGAGGGGAGCTGCGCTGCATCGGTGCCACAACATTGGATGAACATCGTCAGCACATTGAGAAGGATCCAGCGCTGGAGCGCCGCTTCCAACAAGTGCTTGTGGATCAACCCACGGTGGAAGACACCATTTCCATCTTGCGTGGGCTCAAAGAGCGCTATGAGGTGCACCATGGTGTGCGCATTGCCGACAGTGCTCTGGTTGCGGCAGCGGTCTTAAGCAGCCGCTACATCGCCGACCGCTTTTTACCGGACAAGGCCATTGACCTTGTGGATGAATCAGCAGCACGACTGAAGATGGAAATCACCTCCAAACCGGAGGAGATTGATGAGATCGATCGCAAAATCCTCCAGCTCGAGATGGAGAAGCTCTCTCTGGGCAGGGAGTCCGATGCTGCCAGCCAAGAACGCCTCGGCCGGCTGGAGCGCGAACTCGCAGAACTCTCGGAACAGCAGAGCACCCTCAATGCGCAATGGCAGCAGGAAAAGGGTGCGATCGATGAGCTCTCCAATCTCAAGGAGGAGATCGAACGAGTGCAGCTGCAGGTGGAACAAGCCAAACGCAGCTACGACCTCAACAAGGCTGCAGAACTGGAGTACGGCACGCTCGCCACGCTGCAGCAACAACTCAAGCAACAAGAAAATCAACTCGGAACAGACGACAAGGCAGACAAAACCCTGCTGAGAGAAGAAGTGAGCGAAGACGATATCGCTGAGGTCATCGCCAAGTGGACCGGCATTCCTGTCACACGACTGGTGCAGGGAGAAATGGAGAAACTTCTGCAGCTCGAAGCGGACCTGCACCAACGGGTGATTGGACAAAACCAGGCTGTAACAGCTGTTGCCGATGCCATTCAGCGCTCCAGAGCTGGGTTGAGCGATCCCAATCGCCCGATTGCCAGCTTCCTCTTTCTTGGGCCCACCGGGGTTGGCAAAACGGAGCTGTCCAAAGCTCTTGCCAACCGTCTATTCGACAGCGACGACGCAATGGTGCGCATCGATATGTCGGAGTACATGGAGAAGCACACCGTGAGTCGACTGATCGGGGCTCCTCCTGGCTACGTCGGCTATGAGGCGGGAGGTCAGCTCACGGAAGCCGTCAGGCGACGACCCTATGCCGTGATTTTGTTTGACGAAGTCGAGAAAGCGCATCCCGACGTCTTCAACGTGATGCTGCAAATCCTGGATGACGGTCGTGTGACCGATGGCCAGGGCCGCACCGTGGACTTCACCAACACCGTGCTGATCCTCACCAGCAATATCGGCAGTCCTTCCATCCTTGAGCTAGGGGGCAACCCCGATGAACACGCGGCCATGGAAGCCAAGGTCAACGATGCATTGCGAGCCCACTTCCGTCCAGAGTTTCTCAATCGACTCGACGATCAGATCATTTTTCACAGCTTGAGGCGTGAACAACTTCGAGAGATCGTCACTCTCCAGGTCAGCCGCCTCCGCCATCGTCTTGAGGAGCGGAAGCTTGATCTATCTCTCAGCGACGATGCTGCTGATTGGCTGGCCAACATTGGCTACGACCCGGTCTATGGAGCGCGGCCTCTCAAACGCGCCATCCAGAGGGAACTGGAAACCCCGATTGCCAAGCGGATCTTGTCCGGCGATGTTCCGGAGGGCGGAACGATCGAGGTGAAAACGGAGGACGGACGGCTTTCAATCCACTGAATCAAGTCCAAAAAAAGGGCCGGAGGTCTCCCTCCGGCCCGATCAAATCGCTCCACTGACCCGGTCAGCTCGATCAGCTTGATTTTCAGGGAATGAGAATGGACCAGGCAAAGGCCGAGCCAATTCCAATCCAAACGGCAGCAAGGAGCTGGCGATTGTGCTCTCCAAGCCAGCTTTGAAGTCCCCTGGACAGGGCAGTTGCGATCAAAAGCAGCGACCCTTGCGCCACCAACAGGCCAATGCCATAGGCGACGAGTGGGGTGGGTTCAGCACCAACAATGGTTCCGCCCAGCAAGTAGCCATGCAGGGCAATCGCCGGCAACAGGGTGATGAAAGGCAGCCTTTCCAAAATCACAAGACCTTCCAGCACGAGGGTCAGCGACACAGCGGCCTCAGCCCAAGGCGTGAAATTGTCTGCCAAGGGGACGACTTGGGCCACGCCACTTCCCAGAAGTCCAAGCGCCAGCATTGGTAGGAGCCAACGCCTGGGCCGAGCCCAGCCCACCAGGGCAATTGCCACCAAAAAAAGCAGGTGATCTGGACCCAATAGAGGGTGACCAATCCCACTGATGAATCCTTGAACCAACGTCATCTGATCGCCTTCAGGCATGGCGAACGGATGGTGTGCCAGTGCTGGAGAAGCAGAGACAGCAAGGGTCAAACCACCCAGAAGCAGGCAACTGGCCGGTCGAAACTGTTTGATTGATGACTTCAAAAATCGATCCTCGTCGAACAAACACGGCGGGCGTTCTGACTGACGACCAACCCAAAAATCAGGTCTTGATCGCTTCACAGCTGCGGGACAGTGCCGGACTTTCACCGAACTTTCCCCGTTTCCTCCAGCAGCTGATCACCGCTGGAACCGAGCACTCCTTTATAGCGAAGCCTTTTCCACCCCAAACCAATCGGGAACGCATTGAAAACGCGCAGCATTGCGTGGGTTTTCGCGGGCTTCTACCGACCAGCAACAGCTGCGGCCCGAATCACGAGCCAACAACAGGTCATTCGCCCAGGTCCACACCAACTGGGCAGACGCTTCCATCCCGACGTTATCCATCACCCGAAGATCCAAAGCCCCCAAAGCGTCGAGTCGTTGCCACTCCGAAAGCAACGGGTCATCTGCATTGACCAAAAACGTGTGATCAAACTGCGCGCGAAGCTGCTGTTCCAAGGGACGAAGACTGGAAAAATCCACGACAAAACCGCAGCTGTCCAATTGGGTCGCTGCGAAATACACCGTGAATGACCGGTCGTAACCATGAACGAAGCGGCAATGGCCAGGGTGTTTCCACTGCCGGTGGCAACAGGGATATCCCTCGAAATGCTTGCTGCAGGTGTGCCCAGTTGGCGGATTTATCACGGTGTTAGGCCGACGGGTGGACGTCGACGGTTGGAAGGTCGGAGGACGCTGCGGGAGGATCGGGTCAGCGCCCTTTTCTGCCCGAAGGCTTCATGCAGCCCCTGAGTCCCGCCTTCATCGATCAACTCCGTTTTAACGAAGCGGGGTTGATTCCAGCCGTCGCCCAAGACTGGCTGGATGGGGCGGTGCTGATGGTGGCGTGGATGAACCGGGAGTCGATCGCCACAACGTTGGCGTCTGGAGAAGCGCATTACTGGAGTCGATCACGCCAGGAGCTTTGGCACAAGGGCGCGACCAGTGGTCATCGACAGATCGTTCACAACCTCCGCTANGACTGTGATGCCGANGTTCTGCTGCTCACCATTGAGCAGACCGGCAATGTGGCTTGTCACACCGGTGCACGCAGCTGCTTTTTTGAAGACGGAGATGAACGCACTGCCGGAGGAAGCACAGCATTGCAACCACCAGCGGATGCTTGTACAGAACTATCTCGCGTGATTGAACAACGTCGTGATCAACCGGAAACCGGCAGTTACACCAACAAATTGTTGGACGGCGGCGACAATCGCATCTTGAAAAAGATCGGTGAGGAATCAGCCGAATTTGTGATGGCCTGCAAAGACAACTCTGCCGATGAAATCGCCGGCGAAGCAGCGGACCTGATTTTTCATATGCAGGTTGCCCTCGCACACCATGGAGTGAGCTGGAGACAAGTTCAGTCTGTACTCGCCTCCCGTCGGGGAGCGCCCAGACGCCCGAACTGATTGGGCTGAGATCGGATCCAATCCAACGTGATGCGGTCAGCAGGCGACGGTGTCAACACTGGATCGGCGTGCTGAAAAACAGCGAGGGCATCGCCTTTCGATGGACTATGTCCCCACAGACCAAACGCATGACCAAGTTCATGCAGCGCCGTGGATTGAAGCGCGGTGGCCCTTAGATCTGGCGACACCAAAACCTCAACGAAAGGCTCTCGACGACGTTGACCCGCTCGGGTGAGTTCACGGATGCTGAAACGGCTGCGTCCGTTGCTAGCTCGCCAACCGGTCGGTGTCTGACGCCGTGGTGGGCGACGACGCCAAACGAGAATTTGAGCTTTGGACGCATCGTCCACACGATGGAAAGGCAGGAGAGGAGACCAACTCTCCAACGCCGCTTCCACTCCAGACAACCAACGCTGGCTCCATCGATCGGACTCAGCAGGAAGGGGCTCAACCCAAATGCACCAGTGCTTCAGAGAAGGAGCCCCATACACCGTNGTGGCCAAGCGATCAGCAAAGCCTGGCCCCTTCGGCAACGATGACGATGGGGGAGGACGCCGCAACCCCATCGGATCAATCACGCGGATCTCTGCCGCTGCAGGACAAGGAANATCCATGCCTATGCGGCCGGNAGACCAACACCCCTGGCCATCAGCGTTGCCAGAAACGGAATGGATGCAAAGCCAACCAGTTCGATATTGATGATCCAAGCCAGACGACTGGCGAGAGCTTCGCTGACATTTGGCAGTTCACCCTTTCGCAACGGAATAGCCCANAGGATGTAGGTCACCGTTGGATACAGAGAGAGGCCCCCAACGGAGAGATACAAACCNACCTTCCACCAGAACAATGGGTTCTGGGTATAAAACTCCGACCCTTGTCCAAAATGAATGACACGAAAGATGCCGCTGACCAGGAGTGCCAGCGCTGCGATGCCATAAACGATGTCTGTGATCACCATCGCGGTGGCTTCACCACGATCAGGGTTGGCCTTAATTAAGCGACGCTCAACGACGAGGGCCGCGAAACAGATCATGAAGCTGAGGTAATGAACGTATGCAACGCCAGCATTTTTGGCGATGTCTGTCGTTAGCGCGACCGCTAGCGGCATGACTGAAAAGCAAGGAATGGGCGTGACCCTAGCGGCTGAGAGGTCTCAACTCAATCGAAACTCTCAAGGTTCAGGAAGAAAANATTAATCATGCACTAAAAATAAATTCCGCAGTCTTTATTACACCCCTAAGAAGAAAACACTTTGGTTCTAGCTTCAAAAGAGCGAATCAAAACTGATGGTGAGCTCTCTGAGTGCTTTTCTCGGCGAAATTGGCCGCCACCAGCTGCTTACACCTGAGCAGGAATTAATGATGGGTCGAAAGGTGCAGGCAATGGTGGCTATCACCGATCGCTGCATGCTTGCTGGTGGTAGCGGTCCTGAGTGTATTTATACCGACGAAGAGAAAGTTGTCATTCGACGAGGGGAGCGGGCNAAAAACCAAATGATCACCTCCAATCTCAGATTGGTNGTGAATCTTGCAAAGCGATATCANGGNAANGGNCTTGANCTNCTGGANNTNATNCAGGAAGGCACNNTNGGNCTCACNCGNGCCGTNGANAAATANGACCCNACNCGNGGNCATCGNTTNTCNACNTANGCCTATTGGTGGATCAGGCAAGGGCTGAACCGCGCTTTATCCACCCAGAGCCGCACGATTCGCATTCCAGTGAATGTGAATGAAAAGCTCACCAAACTTCGGGCGGCGAAGGCAAGGCTGATGCAACGCAATGGACTGAGTCCAAGTGCGGCACAACTCTCCGAACACATGGAGCTATCCCTCTCGGAAGTTGAAGACCTTCTCGCCTGCGAACTCCGGAGTGTCACCGTCAGTTTGCAAGGAGTGGTGAAATCCAAGTCCGACCCGAGTGAACTCGTTGATGTTCTGCCCAGCGATGAACTTCCACCGATGGAACGGGCAGAAATCGCTGAACGCAGTGCATCCGTTTGGACCCTCTTAAACAAAGCGAATCTGACCCCAAAAGAACGCACCGTGGTAACCCTGCGCTTTGGTCTCGATGGAACCAATGAATGGCGGACTCTGGCGGAGGTCGCTCGCCACATGAACTGCTCACGCGAATACTGTCGGCAGGTGGTGCAGCGGGCCCTTCGCAAGCTCCGTAAAACTGGGATCCAAAGCGGACTGGTGGAATCCAGTCACGGCTAACTGCCCCACAACTGCACTCTTTGCTGCTCAATGGCTGCCTGGACCCCTGACTTTGAAACTGAGCTGACTCAACTGTTGAAGGATTGGCTGAAACAACAGGGCAAAACGCAAGCCGATCTTCGCCGTAGCCTCCGAGCCGTTTCCACCAGGATGCCCTCTCTTTTGGAGGTGTTGGAGCAAGAGCACAAACAAGGTGGGCTTCCTGCTCTTGCGGCGCGCCTTTGCCGTGTTGAAGAGGACTGGCGAAACAACCCTGCGGGGGGAGCTGTTGAGCGCGACACAGCCGATCCCTTCGGACAGCTCGATCTTCTTCTCAAGGAAATCCGCCAGGACTCTCCCAACTAAGGCCCATCACAGGCAAAGTGGGATTACCTCAACCTGAGTGCATGAACCCGGTCAAGCTGCTGCCCTGCCTTGGAGTGCTGCTGGGACTATCTGCCGGCATGCAGACAGCCTCCTTGGCTCAAAGTGAAGGTTGGATGCTCGGACCGGGTAGTCGGAATGATCAATCCAGCGAGGTNGTNCCAACCCGCTGCACCACATTTCCGGATGGAACNATCACCTGCGATACGGAGCTGAAGCAGACCAAGCAACGAACACCTGCTCGCCCGTACTANAACCCCTTNAACGACTGAAGACGGTGAACCGCCAAAAGCCAAGAGAAGCCAATGGCTTCCTGCGACTCGTTGATCGTGGCGAGCGGGAGGTGGCCAGAATTCTCACGCTGATCACNACCGTGGTGATNACTGCGGCTCTCATTCAANTGGTGATTTCTCTTGGATGGAAGTTGTGGACTGGCGTGGTGCAGTCGCAAGCAACTTGGCTGGGTGATGACCTCATCAAAGTGCTTGGTGATTTGCTCACGGTGCTGATCGCCCTCGAGGTTCTCCAAAACATCACCAGCTATCTGCGCCGTCACGTGGTGCAGATCGAATTGGTGCTCGTCACCGCCCTCACAGCAGTGGCCAGAAAAGTGATCGTGTTGCCCTCCGGGGCTGAAGACAAGCCACAACTCTTGATCGGTCTNGGCATCGCNGTGGTGTCCCTCTCTGCCGCCTANTGGTTGGTCAAACGTGCCAATGCAACGCCAACCAGAGTGTCCCTGGGTCCGGATCCGTCCTCAGAACACGATGCAATCGATGGGGGGCCAGGTAGAGGTGATCTCCTGCACTGAGGTCGAGAGCGTCCGTCTCGTCTTGAAACTGCAGGCGTGCACTCCCTCGCAGAACCGCAACCCACTCGTGGGTGTCTTGGTCAAACCATTCTCCCTCTGCACTGGCAAATCCATTGGAATGGATTAAATCAAGGTGCCAGCTACGTCCTTGATGCAGACGCGCGTGCTCTTCCCTCCCAGCAGCGGCGGATAAACCCGTGAAGAGGTTCTCCTGCACAGATTGAGGGATTGGCGACTCTCCCCAACGACGGCCAATCTCGAACCCCCATGACTGGGCGAGTTGAACCACCTGATTGTGATTGGAGCAATCAGCCAGGGCATCACGCCGTTCAGGTTGCGTGTCGAGGCTTCGCACNAGTNGCTGCAGCTGATCAACTTTGTCGAGAAAACGGAGCAGATCCGATTCAGACATCGGCTCACCCGACACCATCTGCACTGATCTTGGCGGCTGATGGAGAGAGACCAAGCCAGCGTGCATCTGACCTACTGCACAATGACGGGAGACCACACATCGAGCGGATGAGACGCGCACTCAGGCTGTTGGGCTCAATGGTGATCGGTCTGATGATTCTTGTCGNTCAAANCGACCGTGTTGAAGCCTCAAGCGACGGTGCAACCGTTTTCGAGAACCANTGTGTGGGNTGTCACGTGAATGGGGGAAACATCATCCGTCGGGGCAAAACCTTAAAAATGGCAGCACTGNAGCGCAATGGAGTGGATTCCCCTGAAGCCATCGCCGCGATCGCGCGAGAAGGAATTGGCCGCATGAGTGGATACGGCGATGTGCTGAATGACGGCGATGATCAACGCGTGGCGGATTGGATCTGGGAGCAAGCTCAGAACGCTTGGATCCAGGGATAAATCTCAACCGCAGTCCAAATTTTTTGCTTCCAATAAATATCAGCTTCCACGAGTTGCTTAACCTCAGCATGGGTTGCAGCTTCAAAGATGCCAAATACATGTGTGCTCCCTTCGGTGGGGCCGAGCGTAATTAATCGACCTGCATCCTTCAATTCACCAAGACGGCTGAGATGCTCTTCTCGAAAAGGTGTGCGCTTCTCCAGAGCATCGCTGCAATAGGTCCCCCAAAGAACAAAACGAGCCATTGAACAACTAATTACTTGACGGAATTCTACAAGTTCAAGACGTCACTNATCTCACCATCAAAGTGAATTAAACAATGCAAATTAAAGCAAAATAACAATATTTTGGAAGCAAAATCACATGTCAATCAGCCGCCGCCCGGAGTTCCCGGCAGAACAGCTCGGCTTCCGAGGCTTCAGAACCGGTTGATGCCGCAGCAATCCTCTTCACAAGAGCACTGCCAACAATGGCTCCATCGGCACCCCAACCACGCACCTGCCGCACCTGATCAGCGCCGGAAATGCCGAATCCAACCGCCACCGGCACCGGTGAAACCTGNTTCAAACGTTGCACCAAGCCCTCAACACGACTTTCCATCGCCACACGTTCCCCCGTCACGCCCGTGACGCTCACCAGATAAGTAAAGCCGCGACTTTGCTCAGCAATTCGAACCATGCGGTCGGCAGGTGTTGTTGGCGCCACGAGCAGCACAAGATCCAGCCCCTGGGCTGCCGCGATTGGCGATAAACGCTCCGCTTCCTCCAACGGCAAGTCAGGCACGACCAGTCCGGAAACACCAGCTGCCGCCGCCTGCTGACAGAACTGTTCCATCCCCACGTTGAGCAGAGGGTTGCTGTACGAAAACAGGATGACGGGGATCGACAGCTGTCCCTTCAACGACGCAAGCATGTCCAACACCGATCCTGGTGTTGTTCCCGAGGCCAGGGCACGCGAAGCAGCAGCCTGAATCACAGGGCCATCGGCGAGGGGATCGCTGTAAGGCATGCCGAGCTCCACCATGTCGGCACCCGCTCGTTGCAACGCCAACAGAATCTGCCCAGTGGTGGTTAGATCAGGATCTCCTGCCATCAAGAAGGGCATCAGAGCCAGTTTTCCATCCCGATGCAGCTGTTCAAAGCGCTGGCCAATCAATGAGCTACGCCCTGCTGTCGTGGTCATGGTGTCTGCCATTGGGTCCGATGGAATACCTGCAACTGCCGTCAAACGGTTCGAGCCTATGGGTCAGCGGTTGTTTGATCTGGCTTGACCCCGATTTTTTTGAGCAAAGCCTGTTGCTCCTCTTCTGGAAGGGAGTCAAAGCGCGCTTCGAGATCCTCCACTGCCTTGACGTCATAAACGTCGCGATAGCGGCGCCTCTGCTCCATGTAGGTCATTCGCCCGGTGACAACGCGGAAGAGATACGACCCCGTCCAGACCATCACGATCAACACAAGAACCGCCTGAGCAGCGATTCCTGCTGAAAACCCTTCAAAACCCGCCGCATCAAAGGCCACATAGCCGACTCCACCAAGAGCCAACACGGCCAGACCGACCAACAGAACTTTTCCGCGAGTCAATTCAAACGTCTCCCTGGCCGCTCATGCGGAAATTAAGGAAGGGAGCAAACACGATCATTCCTGGGAAAAACAGGAAAACCATGCCATAGATACCGAGCCTCTCGAGCTTGCCCATCTGGTACCAACGCTTGTTCATCCAAGCGAAGAGCGCCAAGGGAACCACCACCAGATACAGACCCCCCAGAGCGCCGTAGGCAAGAAGTACCAGAAGCGTCTCCTGAGGTATCAAATTGAGCAGAGACTGGGGATCCACGGTCGTCTGGAAGTTGATGGAAATCTAGAATGAAGTCGTGGGGGCATGGCGGAATCGGTAGACGCACCGGATTTAAAATCCGTTGGCATGCAAATGCTGTGGGGGTTCAAGTCCCCCTGCCCCCATCCGTCAAGACTGCTCCAGCAGAGCTGAGAGTCGTTTGCGGAAATCTCCCTTGGGCATCCCTCCCTTCAGTTCGCCGCAAATGGTGAACTCACCCTCGGGGTCGGTGACAAGCAGATACGTGGGCCAGCCCATCCCCTCTTTATTGGGATATTGCTTGAGCAGGATCTTGCGATATTTCCGGTAAGCCTCTGTGTCTTGGAGCATCACAGACACAAACTCGCAACCCAGTTCCTGAGCCACTGAGCTGTCGTAATGCGACATGCGATGGCACGTTCCGCAGTCCTCAGAACTGAATTTGATCAGATGCATCACGAGCCTGGAGCGCTAGTTCGACGCTAGCGACGGAGCTCAGATCAACCGTCCTCCCTCACAATCCGCCAGGGAAGTTCTTCCCCAGCATGGAAGGGCAGAAGGCCGTCGATCAACGCTGGCACGTCCACACCAACCCGCTCAAGGGTGATGTGATGGCTGTTGATGGGTAGGCCGTAAAACGCAGGGCCATGGCGGGAGGCAAAGCCCTCCAGTTGATCGAGGGCACCCTCATCCTCAAAGACCTGGGCATAACTTTCCAGGGCATAAGGGGCATTGAAAATCCCAGCACAACCACAGGAGGTTTCTTTCCCCTCGCGGGGATGCGGAGCGGAATCAGTTCCCAGGAAAAAACGTGGATCACCGCTGGTCGCAGCCTGCCGCAAAGCCAAACGATGCCGTTCCCGTTTAATCACGGGCAGGCAGTAAAAGTCGCTCCGCAAACCGCCGAGAAACATCGCATTGCGGTTGAGCTGTAAGTGATGCGGGGTAATCGTGGCCGCAAGATTGTGATCAGCAGATCCAACAAACTCCACAGCCTGTTCTGTGGTGATGTGTTCAAGCACGATGCGAAGGTCGGGATGACGCTCCCGAAGCGGCCTGAGATGACGCTCGATAAAGATCGCCTCGCGATCAAACACGTCCACAGAGGCATCGGTCACTTCTCCATGGATCAACAACGGCATCCCGATCCGTTCCATACAGCAGAACACTGGATCGATTCCGTCCAAGCTGGTGACACCTGCCGCTGAATTGGTCGTGGCATTCGCTGGATAGAGCTTGGCCGCGGTAAGCACTCCTTCTCGAAAACCCTGCTCCAGCACCTCCGGGGCAATGTGATCTGTCAGATAGGCCGTCATCAGCGGCTCAAANGTCACCCCCTCTGGACAGACCGCCAGGATGCGATCGCGATAGGCCACTGCTGCATCAACCGAAGTGATCGGAGGACGCAAGTTGGGCATCACAATCGCCCTTGCAAACGTTCGAGCCGTGTGATGCATCACACGGGCCAGCATGGTGTCGTCCCTTAGGTGGACATGCCAATCGTCCGGGGCAACCAGGGTGAGGCGTTCAGGCATCGACGGGTGACAACGCCACAGCGCGCTGCAGAGCCAACAGACGATCTGACGTGATGTGTTGCTGGGGCAAACGCTCAAGCAATTTCATTTTCACCAGGCGATTTTCAGTACTGCCGGAGGCTCCAACCAAGAAAACATCTCGGCCAACTTCGAGCGCTTCTTTCACCGCATTCTCAAGAGCGATCGCAGCGGTCACGCCAAGATGCGACACCTCCGATAAATCGAACACAACGGCCTGGCAATTCCCGATCGCGTTGTGCTCTCGGGCGATGGCTTTGGCAACACCAAAGATCATTGGTCCGGCCAATTGGAAGAGCAACACCTTTCCTTCGGCCCGGTCGAGGAGCTTCTGCTCATCGGAGGAAAGCTCAACGTCATCGTCAGTGGTGCTGATGGTTTTGACGCCACGCGACTGCAGGGCGCTCATCCGATCAATGGTGAGGACATTCGCCACAAACACACCGATTCCAACAGCGGCGATCAGATCCACCAGAACAGTCAGGAGAATCACGCCATAGGTGATCACGGCGGCCTTCATCGACAAATGATGGGCCCGCTTCAAAAATTCCCAGTCGATNATGTCTAAACCGACCTTGACGGCGATTCCAGCCAANACAGCAAGGGGAATCGTTGATGCCAAAGGAGCCGCCAACAGCACCACCAGCATCAGAACAACCGCACGAATCACTCCCGACAGAGCGCTTCGCCCACCGGACTGGATGTTCACCACGGTTCCCATCGTGGCTCCCGCTCCGGGCAGACCTCCGAACAAACCGGACACCATGTTGGCGAGTCCCTGACCGATCAGTTCCTTATTGGAGTCATGTTCGGTTCGGGTGAGACTGTCGGCGACCACCGATGTCAGCAGGGCATCAATACAACCGAGCATGCCCAGCACGGCAGCATCAACAACCACTAGGCGCAGCTGTCCTCCAGACAACANAACCCCAAAACCATCGAGGTTTGGGGTCGGGAATTGAGCGGCAAATTCAGGGATCGTGCGCAGATCAGCCGATGCGAACAAGGTCACTGAAAGCAGCGTTCCAGCAACGAGGGCGAGCAATTGAGGAGGACAGAACTTCTTGAGCGCTGTTGGTGTGAACCAGAGAATCGCCAGCGTGATGAGCGACAGCAGCAGTTCAAGGGGCCGCGTGCCTTGAATGAGATCNGGAAGACCGGTCAAGGTCGCCATGACACCGCCTTTGGGTGTGGCTTGACCCAGAAACGGTCCGAGTTGAAGCAAGACCAGAATGATGCCGATGCCGGACATAAAGCCCGAGATCACCGTGTAAGGCATCATCGTGACGTAACGACCAAGNCTGAACAGACCAAACAGGATTTGGAACACACCCGCCAGGATGCCGACGGCAAAGGCCATCGCCAGGGCGGTTTCCGGGTTTGGAGCTGTCGCCGTCAAGCTGATGATCACGGAGGTAAACACCACCGTCATCGGACCGGTCGGCTCAGAAATCAGCGTTGGGGTNCCGCCAAACAGGGACGCCACCAAGCCGATGATCACAGCACCCCAAAGGCCGGCTGCTGCGCCTGCACCAGAGGCAATACCAAAAGCCAATGCCATCGGCAGCGCAATCACCGCGGCGGTCAATCCGCCGAAGGCATCACCTCGGAGGTTGTTGGTACTGATGCGATTCAGCAAGGGGATTCGTTCGCTTGCAACGTCGAACCTTAGGGCGATTCCTGACCAAGCAGAATCCGAAGAGTCCCGCTGGCCGTCATGCCTGAATTTTTAAGGGCCTCCATTGAGGTTCTGCTGGGCATTGCCCTGCTGTTCGGGGGTGGAGAGCTGTTCGTGCAAGGGTCGGTGGCCCTTGCCGTGATCTTTGGGATTCCTCAACTGGTGATTGGCCTGACGGTCGTCTCGTTGGGCACAAGCGTTCCAGAGTTATTCGTCAGCTTGAGTTCGATCGTTGCCGGCGCCGATGCGCTCGCGGTGAGCAACGCCGTTGGCAGCAATATCTTCAACGTGATGGTGGTCCTGGGCTGCAGTGCCTTGATTGTTCCTCTTCAGGTGGAAAGTCGTCTGGTGAGGAGGGACGTCCCCCTGATGATCGCGATCTCTGCCGCCGTGTGGGGAATGGCGTCGACAGGTCGCCTCACCTGGCAGTCGGGCGTTGCTTTGTTGCTGGCATTAGTGATTAACACCATCTGGGAAATCCGAACTGCCCGTGAAGAGCCCATCGGCAGCGAAAGCGCTGAACCTGCTGTCAATGACGACGCAGGGTCGGGAGGATGGCTGGCCGCGATCTTCAAGCTGTTAGCAGGCATCCTCGTGCTGACCCTCGGCTCACGTGTCTTGGTGAGTGGAGCCGTGACCGCTGCAACGTTCTTAGGGGTGAGCGAGGCCATCATCGGCCTCACCATCGTGGCGGCGGGAACATCGATGCCAGAGCTGATCACCTCTTTGGTGGCAGCGCTTCGCGGCAAAACGGATCTCGCAATTGGAAATGTTGTTGGTAGCTGTCTGCTGAACTTGATGATGGTTCTTGGCGGTGGAGCGATCGCTGCAGCCGGACATGGTCTTGAGGTCAGTCCAGAACTGATCGCTGAAGATCTCCCCGTCATGCTGTTAACCAGCCTGGCTTGTTTACCAATTTTTTGGACGAAAGGTCGAATTTCCAGACTGGAAGGTGGATTACTGCTTGGTCTTTATATTCTTTACATCACCGACAACGTATTACCTCGAACAACATTGTCGTCTTGGGCCGATGAATTCAGACTTGTTTTACTCTGCCTTGTGTTGCCAATTGTGATGATTTTGATCATCACCCAAGCAGTTCTCTATTGGCGATCCACCAAGCAATCAGGTCATTCCATCCAATCGGAGTAGCCCCTCCAAGGCTTGGGACGAAAGGAGTTGTATTTCCTCATCGAGGGATGACCAACTGAGCATTTCTGTTCATCGTTGAAAGGTCTCTCGCTCGGCTTGCCAATGCTCGAGCTGCTTCCTCCGCTCAACGACAAAAACCTGCCCTGGCTCGATGTGATCCACCCAATCGTGGTTCATTTCGTGATTGCAATGGCTTTAATCACCGTGGTGTTTGACGTGATCGGTGTCACCACCAGGAAGACCAAACTTTTTGAGGTGAGTTTCTGGAATTTAATTGTCGCCACAGTGGCGATTTTCATCGCAATCATCTTTGGTCAGGTCGAGGCTGGTCTTGCTAATCCATATGGGGCCTCACGAGACATTCTCAACATCCACAGCACAATTGGTTGGTCGCTGGCTGGGGTGCTCGCGCTCTTAACCGCATGGCGGTATGTGGCGCGCCAAAAAGATCCCACAGACCTGCCGAAAGGCTTTCTGGTGATTGATGTCGCTTTAGCCGTCCTGGTTGTCATCCAGGTTTATCTCGGCGACAAATTGGTCTGGGTCTACGGCTTACACACCGTTCCTGTGGTTGAAGCGATCCGCAGCGGAGCGGTGTCATGAACGGATTCGCTGTGATTCAGTCGCCGATCAACGACATCGCTGACTCCCTCGGAGCCAATGATCTTCCCTACGCCATTCCCATTCATCCCAACCTGGTGCATCTCACCATTGGGTTATTTGCGATCGGCGTCGCCTTTGACATCGCAGGGGCGCTGTATCCACTGGAAAAGCGCATCTTTCGATTTTTAGCGTTGCCCGTGACCCGCAGCGGATTCCACGATGTGGGTTGGTACAACCTGTTGGCCTGCAGCGTGATCACCTTTTTCACGGTGGCGGCAGGCTTCTACGAAATGCTGCTTGCAGTTCCGCTCCCTGGAATTCGGAGCGTTCTGGGCCAAACCGCCATCGACACGATGTTGTGGCATGCCATCGGTGGTGTTGTGCTGCTGTTCGTGATCGTGGCGATGACGATCTGGAGAGGGGCACAACGATTCCTCTGGCGAAAAGATTACGGACGCCAAGTGTCTTGGCTGTATCTCCTCAGCGGGGTGTCCGTCCTGTTGGTGATGGGCCTACACGGAAGCCTGGGCGCGTGGCTGGCCAGCGACTTTGGCGTCCATATCACTGCAGACCAACTGTTGGCCTCCGGTGCTGATCTCACTGAACTGCTGCCATGACAACCACGACGCCAAACAAAAAGCCCAACTTTGGAGCCATCTTGATCATCACCACCGCTGTGGTGATCAACCTGCTGATCGCCAAAGCGATGGCGAACTGGTCCTACAGCTGGTTCCCACCCCAGGCATCCAGTGCAGCGCCCTATGTGGACGATTTATTTGCCCTGGAAACTGGAATCGGCTCCTTCATTTTCTTCGGTTGCACTGGCCTGATGGGCTGGGTCGTGCTGTTCAACCGAGCCGACAAATACGACGAAAGCGATGGGGACCCGATCGAAGGAAACACCAAGCTGGAAATCACCTGGACGATCATTCCCTTAGTGACGGTCTTCTTGATCGCCACGTATTCAATGAACGTCAATATGAAGCTTCAGACCCTGGGTCCGAAGCACAAGTACACCATCGGCACCGATCCAACCGTGTTGATGGAAGCGGATCCGATCGCCGATGTGGGACCGATCGACGTCATCGCCCGGCAGTGGAGTTGGGAGTTCATTTATCCCGATGGCGTGCACAGCTCAGAACTGCATCTCCCGATCGATCAGCGCGTGAATTTCCGGATGATCTCGAAAGATGTGCTGCACAGCTTTTTCGTGCCTGCGTTCCGGCTGAAGCAGGACATCATCCCCGGGAGCATCATTTCCTACAGCCTGACACCAACCAAAGAAGGGCGTTTCCGCCTGCGCGACGCGATGTTCAGCGGCGCTTATTTCTCACAAAACCAAACCGACGTCATTGTCGAATCACCGCAGGCCTTCGCCGACTGGCTCGAAATAACAGCACGGCAACCGCTTCAGCCTGGCCTGGACCCTGGTCGACCGCTCTATGACCGTCGCCTCGCCCGTGGAAACAGGGGCTGGGCCACGGTGCCTCCGGCTCCGGCTCCGATGGTGAACGACCCCGGCGATCCCTCAATCCCCCACGACGCCTGAGACGCGCCATGACATCAACCAATTACGACCCCCGCATCCTGAAAGCGCCACACCCTGTGCCGGGGGCACCAGATAACTGGAAACGCTTTTTTAGCTTCAACACCGATGCCAAAGTGATTGGCATTCAATACATCGCCACGGCTCTATTTTTCCTCTTAGTTGGAGGACTACTGGCCATGATTGTGCGCGGTGAACTCATTACACCGCCGGCAGATCTCGTAGATCCGAGTGTCTACAACGGCCTCTACACGATGCATGGAACAGTGATGCTGTTCCTCTTTCTTTTCCCGATCCTGAATGGCTTCAACAATCTGTTGATTCCAACGATGATTGGAGCGCCAGATATGGCGTTCCCCAAACTCAACGCGATCGCCTTCTGGCTGGTGCCGGTGTTCGCCACCGTCTTGATGGCCAGTTTTTTCGTGCCCGGTGGACCGGCCTCCTCCGGATGGTGGTCGTACCCACCCATGAGTCTGCAGAACCCTCTGGGGCACTTCATCAATGGCCAGTTCCTCTGGATCCTGGCGGTGGCTTTATCGGGCATCTCATCAATCATGGGTGCCGTCAACTTTGTGACGACAATCATCCGGATGCGAGCCCCCGGCATGGGGTTTTTCAAGATGCCGGTGTTTGTCTGGACAGCTTGGGCCGCCCAGACAATTCAGCTGTTAGGGCTTCCCCCCCTCACCGGTGGTGCGGTGATGTTGCTCTTCGACCTGAGTTTTGGAACCACGTTTTTCCGTCCGGAGGGTGGGGGTGATCCAGTGCTCTTCCAGCACTTTTTCTGGTTCTATTCGCACCCAGCTGTGTACGTCCTCGTGCTTCCGGTGTTTGGCATCTTTTCCGAACTCTTCCCCGTCTATGCACGCAAACCTCTCTTCGGCTATCGCTTCGTGGCAATGGCCTCCTTTGGCATCACCTTTCTCAGCATGATCGTGTGGGCACACCACATGTTTTACACAGGTACACCGAACTGGATGCGCAACCTGTTTATGTTCACAACGATGCTGATCGCTGTACCAACAGGAGTCAAAGTCTTCGCCTGGCTCGGCACACTTTGGCGAGGAAATCTGCGGCTGAACACACCGATGCTGTTCTGCCTCGGAGGTTTATTCAATTTCATCTTTGCAGGGATTACTGGCGTCATGCTGGCCACTGTGCCGATTGACATTCACGTTGGAAATACAGCTTTCGTCGTCGCCCACTTTCATTACGTGATTTTCAACACGATCGGTTTCGGCGTTTTTGCGGGGATTTACCACTGGTTCCCCAAGTTCACCGGGAGGATGTATTACGAAGGACTGGGCAAAGTGCACTTCGTGCTGACCTTTATTGGAGCAACACTGAACTGGCTTCCCTTGCACTGGGCAGGTCTACTGGGAATGCCGCGTCGGGTCGCCTCCTACGACCCGGAATTCGCGATTTGGAATGTGCTCGGAAGTATCGGCGCCTTCATGCTCGGCGTGGCATCGATTCCCTTCATCCTCAACATGGTGAGTTCATGGGCAAGGGGACCAAAAGCACCGCCCAACCCTTGGCGGGCCATCGGCCTGGAATGGCTTTTGCCGTCACCTCCACCAGCGGAGAACTTCGAAGATGACATCCCCACGGTAATCAATGAGCCCTACGGCTATGGCCTTGGTCGGGCACTTGTTGAAGACGAAGAGTTTTACATCCGTCGCTCCCAGGAGGCTTGAGGACATGACCAGCGTCAACCCTGATCGGCCTCTTGATCACACTCCAGGGCATATCAAGCACGACGGTCACAACATGACCGGCTTTGTGATCTTCTTGCTCTCAGAAAGTGTCATTTTTCTCGCCTTTTTTGCTGGCTACGCAGTTCTGAAGCTCACAGCACCCCAATGGCTTCCGGATGGAGTCGATGGCCTGGAGGTACGCATGCCGTTGATCAACACAGTGGTGTTAGTAAGTTCAAGCTTTGTGGCTTACTTAGCGGAGCGTTATTTACATCAACGCAATCTTTGGGGCTTCCGCGCGGTTTGGTTGCTCACCATGGCGATGGGCACCTATTTCGTGATCGGCCAAGCGATTGAATGGTCCGAGCTCCACTTCAGCTTGAGTAGTGGTGTATTTGGTGGATTGTTTTATCTCCTCACCGGCTTTCACGGACTCCATGTGATCACCGGGATCCTGCTGATGGGATTAATGCTGGTGCGCTCCTTTATCCCAGGGAACTACGACAACGGCGAAATGGGTGTTGCCTCCGTCAGTCTGTTTTGGCACTTCGTTGACGTGATCTGGATCATGCTGTTTCTGCTGATTTATGTGTGGCAATAAACGTCGGCACTGAAATCGATTTCGCCACAGGTGAATGCGATCTCGCACTGCGTTCAATCAAGCGCCTCACTCTTTGACACTTCATGCAAAGACATGGGGAATCATCATGAATGCTCGAATGCAACCTCAGCAATTCAGTGATTGGCTGTGATTGAGGCATTCCAAATGCATCTTGCTTCCTCTGTTATCACGCGCAATCCACACATCTGCCGTCGTCACAAACGGCTTATTGATGGTTTGAAATGTCTGGTCCAAAACCGACGCCAAAGGCGTTGGAGTGCTGTGCAGGCAGATCGTTCTCACTACCGTTCAACCATCAGGCCCCAGCGGATTCCAGTCAGCCGCATCCGAACCGAAGTCCATGATCATTGACGACCGCAAGTACGACGTAATCGTGATCGGTAGCGGGGCCGGTGGCGGCACCCTTGCTGGTGCCTTGAGCAAAAAAGGGCAATCCGTTCTGTTGCTCGAGCGAGGGACGACGATGGCCCTCGAGGATCAAAACGTTGCCGACGTCGATCTTTTTCGCAAAGACCGCTACCACCCACGCAACGAACGCTGGTTTGGTCCCGACGGTGACCCATTCGCTCCTCAAACCAGTTATGCCCGAGGTGGCAACACCAAAATCTGGGGAGCGGTCCTCGAACGGATGCGCGAAAAAGACTTCAGCGAAACACCTCTACAAGACGGTTTATCCCCGGCCTGGCCCTTGGAGTACAAGGACTTAGAGCCGTACTACACCCGGGCTGAGCAGTTGTATTGCGTTCATGGCCAGGCAGGGGTGGATCCCACCGAACCAACCCGATCTGAGGGTTACCAAGACGCACCCAAGCCAATCGAGCCATTTCTTGAACCACTGCGATCAGCCCTTCAGCAGCAGGGATGTCAGCCCTACGACATCCCAATCAGCTGGTCGGACGACATCAACGACCCCAGTGGTGATTCGGAACTCTTTGGGTTGCAGGCAGGTGACGACCAACGACTGACCATTCGCGACAACGCTGAAGTGCTGCGTCTGCATGTGAACCCAAGCGGCCGTGAAGTTCGTGGCGTCGAAGCCGCCGTGAACGGAGACATCTGGCTATTTAACGGCGCCGTTGTGGTGGTTGCTGCAGGAGCAATCAACACTCCAGTGATTTTGCTGCGCTCCAGCAATGCCCACCATCCGAAAGGAATCAGCAACGGTTCCGATCAGTTGGGGCGCAATCTGATGAACCTTCAGCTGACATCAATCCTGCAGTTGGCGAGCGAGCGCAACAGCGGACGCTACGGACGATCCCTCGGAATCAACGACTACTACTGGGGAGACAAGAACGTCAGCTTCCCGCTTGGTCACATTCAAACCGCTGGTGGCGTACTCCAGGACGCCCTATTCGCCGAGTCTCCGCCGGTGCTGTCTTTGGTCACCAAGCTGATCCCTGATTTCGGGCTCGAACGTCTGGCCTCACGGTCCGTTGCCTGGTGGGCGATGACAGAAGTGCGGCCAGACCCACACAACAAGGTGTGGCTGCAAAACGATCAGATCCGCATCAACTACATCCACAACAACCGCGAAGCCCATGATCGGTTGGTATACCGCTGGATCGACACTCTCAAGGCCGTGGAAGCCGATCCGGCGACCAAGGTCGTGCTCAAAGCTCCAACCCACGCTCGGGGTGAAGCCCCTTTGAGCGTTGTTGGCTTCGCCTGTGGCACCTGCCGGATGGGAGACGACCCCAGCAGCTCCGTTGTGAATCGCCATGGCCAATGCCATGAAGTCGACAATCTCTACATCGCAGACGCCAGCGTCTTTCCAAGCTGTCCCAGCGTCGGCCCGGGACTCACGGTGATCGCCCTGGCGCTACGCCTGGCCGACCACCTCAGTTCACCGTGACGATCACTGCATGGTGACGAATTCTTCAGCCACCGTGGGGTGCAAAGCCATGGTGCGATCGAAATCAGCCTTGGTTGCACCCATGCTGACCGCGACAGCGGCCATCTGAATAATTTCAGCCGCATGGGCACCGACCATGTGGCACCCCAGGACCCGCTGGCTGGCCCGATCGATCACCAACTTGAGTAGGCAACGTGGGCCTGAGCCAGGGAGAGCCCGATCCATCGACCGGAAACGAGCACGGTGAATCTCAATCGCCTCTTTGCCCTGACGCTCGATCGCCTGATCTTCCGAAAGACCAATGCTGGCCAATTCAGGGCTGCTGAACACAGCCATGGCCACAAGCTCGTGATCGACGCGGCGGTCAAGACCAGCGAACAGACGATCAGCCAGGGCGCGTCCCTCATCAATGGCCACGGGCGTGAGGTTGACCCGATCAGTGACATCACCAACGGCATAGATCTCAGGCACCGATGTGACCTGGTTGTCGTCAACCACAATCCGACCCTGTTGCACCTGCACACCAGCGGTGTCGAGGCCCAGGTCATCAAGCCATGGATGACGACCGGTGGCCAGCAAAACACCACCACAGGCGACACGATCCCCACCATCGAGCACCGCAGTGAGTTGGCCGGGCTCACCTTCAATCGCTGCGACCTGCTGTTCAAAGCGAACGGCGATTCCGGATTCCCGCATGCCATCGAGCACCGCATCGGCGAGTTCCGCATCAAAGCCCCGCAACAGACGGGGGCCACGCACAACCTGCGTCACCTCAACTCCAAGCCCTCGCAAAATGCAGGCGAATTCGCAAGCGATGAATCCAGCACCAACCACCACAACGGATGACGGATAAGTCTCCTGGAGGAACATGTCGTCGCTGAGCCAGGCCAGGTCGTTCCCAGGAATCGCAAGACGATTGGGCCGACCACCCACAGCAATCAAAATTCGTTGGGCAGAGAGCTCCTGAACCAGATCTCCACCTCGGATGTCCGAGACACCCACGGCATGGGAGCCCGTTAGGCGCCCCCATCCCCGGATCAGCTGCACACCGGCCCGCTCCAAGAAGTCGAGATGCAGAGCATTGAGGCGATCGACCTCCTGTCGCACGCGCTCAAGCAGGACACCCACATCAGATGTGACTCCATCCACCTGGAGTCCATAGGCCGCTGCATCTTGAAGCTGGTCACGGGCCTGCGCCCCGTACACCAACAATTTTTTGGGCACACACCCCCGCACCACACAGGTCCCACCAACCCGGTCGCCTTCCACAAGGGCAACCTTCGCGCCGTGACGTGCCGCTCGCTTGGCGGCAGCAAGACCACCCGAGCCAGCTCCAATCACCACGAGATCGAATGTTGGGCTCACGTCAGCAGATCTAGGACTTACCGCCATTCTCCAGATCCATCACCGCAAACGGCGAGCAAAGACTGCGGTCAAACCAAAACTCGAAAGGACGAGCTTTTCAAGAACGACACAGTTATGGTCGCTACAGAAGTTGTTTGAAGACCAATAGATCTCCCCATTCGGCTCCATCAATTGTCTTTGAAGAATGAAAAAACCACAGCCCGCTCGTTCACACCTTCCTGAGCCATCTGATCTCCAACGTGCTCAGCGCAGAGAGATCGTTTTGATGATCACCTCAGAAGACATGAGTCTTCGTTTAAAGCGTCTCAAACAAGAAGGACGCCTCAACGATCACCAAGCTTTACTGGACGAGCTCGGGGACTGGCAAAACTATGGTCTCGGGGACCTTGCCTCGATCCTGCATGCCCCCTACGTCGGCAGCGACTGAAACGGCCTTGGATCCTGATCAAAGCGATGGTTCACAGGGATAGGAGCTCCTTGGGCTGGTCCATCAGCGTGTGCCGTTGCCTCGAGGGCTTGGCGGAACACTCTTGCAGCCATTAATGGCATATCGCGTGGACTGGAAATACGGTCGCGGAGATAACGCAATCCGGCGGCACTTCCTGGAGAAGGTAAGCAAATATGCTGAGTGATCAGGGTTGTTAAAGCAGCACGGATCGGTTGATCAATCTCGGATGCGCCCGAGGGGTGATTCGCAAGCAGTTTGATCCGATGTTTCAGCACACGGCTCAAAGCAATCCGTCGCATCAGTGCATCGTCACGAGCGGATTCAGGCCAATGGGCTTCATCATCCAGTAATCCGACACCGAGATCAATTTGCTCCGCTAATGACGTTGCCATCGGGGTGTCATCAGACCAACAACCGCCCATCTGTGGTGGAAGGTCATGGACATGGGTATGGAAGTCACTCTGCGTGCCCCGGTAGGTCTCCAAGGCTTCAAGGGCCCTAAACCAGCGATCGATGGCCGGATGTTCCTGCCGAAGTCGGTAGCCCTTGTAATACGCAAGGGATGCATTCATCCGCTCCACATACGGCACAAACACCAGGTCAACGCCGCTGGGGCCGGTCGGCTCCAGCCAAGGGGAATCGGACTGAGACAACGCCCGTTCAAAGCGCTGGGCGATCGAGCGGAATTGCTCTCGGGCTTGCCCCTGCTGACGACGGTTTAACCCAGGAGAACAGAGCCAGAGGCACCAGGCGCGAAACAACAATCGTTCCAACTGTCGATGCTCCATCGCCGGCGCAGACTCCAGGGGCATCCCCAACGGCCCGAAACGGCGCTCCAGCGCCAACAAAATCACATCGCTTTCCGTGATCAGCTCGCCATCCAGCTCCACAGCAGGGAGCATTCCCGATGGCACCTGGGCGAGGTACCAGGGTTCCTTCGCGCCATAACAACGCATCGTCACCTTGCGAATCCGGTAAGGGATGCGCTTGAACTCGAGCCAAAGCCAGATCTTCTGGCAATAGGGACACCAAGCGTGAAGATCGCGATACAGCGTGACGCGTACAGCACTCTCCGGCTGCCCAAACAGGCGCAGATTGGCCTGGGCATTGGCAGGTCCATTGACGCGATCCAGCTCCGGCACCGCGTGCTCTGCCAGTTGCTCCCAGGAGAGGGCCTGCGTCATCGTCATTTCAACCGTTGCAGTGGTGTCTCAAGCGCGCAGCTGCAAAGAGCGCGACTTCGGTCATAGTGACGGCCAAAGAGCCCCGTGGTGTGTCTCTTCCTCACCCCGCTTACACCCCAATTCCCCCAGCAGGAGCGAGCAGCACGCTGTTCGAAGTGGCGATCGCTGAGCTGCACCCAACCCAATGGAGTGTTGGGCTAGCCGAGATTTGGTCGCGTCAGCAGGACTTCGCCAAGGAAACAGAACAGCAGCATCTGACCTATCTGCGGCGCAAGCCGGTGCCACTGGTGAAGGGACGCAGCGGCACCCTATGGATGTTGGACCGTCACCACCGCTTGCGAGCTCTGCTGGAGCAAAAGCCAACCGCCACAACCTGGGGCTATCTGGTCGAAGAGCGTTCCGACGCGAGCGACGAAGAGCTGCTGGCGTTTCTTCAGGAGCAAGGTTGGCTTTATCTCATCGACGGCCGAGGCAAAGGCCCACACCATCCCAGTGAACTGCCGAGGTCACTCATGGACCTCGATGACGACCCCTATCGGTCGCTGATCTGGAAGCTCAAAAAAGAAGGGTTGATCACACCCCAGCCCCAAATTCCCTATCACGAGTTTCGATGGGGAGCATGGCTCCGCCGTCGACCGCTTCCACCCTTCAGCTCTCGAGCCCTGGAACCGGCCTTACCGCCGGCACGACGACTGGTGGGTTCAAGTGCTGCAGCGGCCATGCCGGGGTGGCGAGCCCATCAAGGCGACAGTCACTGATTGGATCACATCGATCAACCTTTTTTGCGGGAATCGATCTGGAGAAGGTCTTTCACTTTCTGAACCTGACTGGCGAGCTGGGGATCATTGGCCAGCCGTTTCTCCACCTGATCAATCGCGTACATCACCGTGGTGTGGTCTTTTCCGCCAAAGGTGTCGCCGATGCGGGGCAGGCTGAGATCGGTTCCCTGGCGCATCAGATACATCCCCACCTGGCGTGCCTGACTCACCGCACGACGGCGGGTACTGCTGCACATCTCCTCAGCCGTTACTGCAAACACCTCAGACACCTTGTCGATCACCTGCTGCGGGGTGACCTCGACCCCCTGTCCAGTGGGATCGAGCATGGGAGCGACCGATTCAACGGTCATCGGTAATCCAGTGATGGATGCAAACGCGACGGCTCGGGTGAGAGCCCCCTCCAGTTCACGGATGTTCGAGGTGAAGCGACCGGCGATGTAATGGATCAGATCGCGCGGGAGCGCCATCCGCTCATGCTCAGCCTTCTTCTGAAGGATGGCCATGCGTGTTTCGAGGTCCGGAGCCTGAATGTCGGCGATCAACCCCATCTGAAAACGGGAGATCAACCGTTGTTGCAAACGAGGAATCTGACTGGGTGGTCGATCACTGGCGATCACCACTTGTCGACCAGCCTCGTGCAAGGCATTGAAGGTGTGGAAGAACTCCTCTTGGGTGTATTCCTTTCCCTCAATGAACTGAATGTCGTCAACAAGAATTAAATCCGTGGCTCGATAGCGATCACGAAAGGCCTGCATCCCGTCTTTGCGGATGGCCTGAATCAAGTCATTGGTGAACGTTTCCGTCGACACATAGGCAACACGGGCATCCGGATCGATTTCAAGCCGGTAATGACCGATCGCCTGCATCAGGTGAGTCTTGCCAAGCCCGACCCCACCACAGATGAATAGGGGGTTGAATTCACGCCCAGGGGCCTCCGCCACAGCGAGGGCAGCGGCATGGGCCATCCGGCTGTTGGGACCGACCACGAACCGGCTGAAGACATAGCGAGGGTTCAGCCCAGGCAAATAGCGCCGGGGCGTCCCCGTCGGACTCGCCGGCTGAACTGGAGCGGCGACAGGTGCGTCGAGGTCTTCGCCTCCGCCACTGTCCGCAGTTGGCATGGCCGTGTCGGCCAAGACAGTGACCTGCACGGGAGACCCACAGACACTGCTGGCCATTTCAGCAATCGTCGGCAACAGCTGTTCGCGCAGGCGAATGCTGGCAAACGGGTTGGGAGCCAACAGCTTCAGCTCACCGTCAACAAATCCACTGCAACCGGTTGGACGAATGAAGGTCTCAAACGTTGGCTTGCTCAACGTGGCCTGCAGGGCCTTCTGAACCTCACTCCAAAGCTCTTCGCCGGTCGTCACCAAAACTGCCAGAGAGCCTGAGATCTGAATCTACGCATCCTTTGCGGTTTGATCCGCCTTAAATGAGACAGGTACATCAAAGCCGGAATGCAACGGTCGCTGAACTGGATCGCATTAGTACTGATCGGATCCACAGTTACAGGCTGCGATCTGGCGAATCTTTCCTTGGGCCGCAAACCCAGGGAAACAACTGTCACTCCTCCACCGGTGGTCAGCGACCAGCCGCGAACGGCACCCCTGCAGCCTGGAGACAATGTGATCGTGAAAGCGGTCAACCGGGTCGGACCTGCCGTGGTTCGGATCGACACGGTCAAACAAGTGAACAACCCCCTCGGCGGCATCTTTGGCCTGGGTCCATCCACCAGCCGCCAGCAGGGACAGGGATCAGGGTTCATCACACGCGCCAACGGTCTGATCTTCACCAATGAGCATGTGGTTCGCGGTGCCGATCAAGTGAAGGTGACGCTCCCTGATGGGCGGAGCTTTAACGGCAAGGTGCTCGGCGGTGACCCCCTGACCGATGTCGCCGTGGTGAAGGTGGTGGCAGACAATCTTCCCGTGGCTGCCCTGGGCGATTCCAATGGATTGCAACCCGGTGAATGGGCGATCGCGATTGGCAATCCATTCGGATTGAACAACACCGTCACAGCAGGAATCATTAGTGCCGTGGGAAGGACAAACGCCATCGGAGATGGTCAGCGCGTCCCATACATCCAGACCGACGCAGCTGTGAATCCAGGCAACAGTGGCGGACCATTGATCAACGCCGCCGGCCAGGTGGTTGGCATGAATACCGCGATTCGCCAGGCGCCGGGGGCGGGCCTCAGCTTTGCTGTGCCGATCAACCTCGCGAAGCGGATCGCCCAGCAAATCGTGAGCACCGGCCAAGCCTCCCATCCCTTCATCGGGGTGGAGCTGCGCAGCCTCACACCTCAATTGGCCCGTGAAATCAACGCAACGACAACGCAATGTCGTGTGCCGGAGGTCAATGGTGTGCTGGTGGTGAATGTGGTGCCGAACACCCCTGCCAGTGAAGCTGAAATCCGCCAATGCGATCTCATCACCAACGTGAACGGCACGGACGTGAACAACCCTTCGGATGTGCAGCTCGCGGTGGATCGTGGCCAAGTTGGGCAGCCGATGCCGATCACGATCGAACGGGATGGGTCCACCGAAGTGCTTTCGGTACGCCCCCGCGAAATGCCTCGACGCGGCTGACATGACCACACGACCGGTCCTGTCTGTCATGGCCCGCTGGCCTGCCGCAGGACGCTGCAAGCGACGTCTTAGCAGTGATCTGCACAACACCCTGTCGTTGGCTGAGCCCAATGAGCGCGCAGCACGCATCCAACAGCGTCTGTGCAGCCACACCCTTGCGGTTGCTCGCGAACTTCAGGCCTCTGGAGCCCTCCGGCTGAGTCTGGCCGTCAGTGGGCTGGGGCCTGGGTGTGCCCAACGCTGGGGCAAGACCCTGGGTGCTGAAACAACCCTGCTCCAGGGGAATGGCTCCCTGGGCTCGCGTCTGCGTCGTCAGACCATCCGGACGCGGCGACGTCATCGGACGGCCAGTCAATTCATCATCGGCACCGATCTTCCCGCCCTGAGCTGCCATGACCTGCTCGACGCCGTGGCGCTGCTGGAGCGGAATGATGTCGTGCTCGGACCCGCCGCCGATGGTGGGTATTGGCTGATCGGACTCAGCTCCCAGCTCCTGACGAGGCCTGCATGCTGGCCGTTCAGCGGAATCCCCTGGGGCGGCAGCGCTGTTCTCGAGAGCACATTGCACTTCTGCCAACAAGCCCAACTCAAAACAGGCCTACTCCCGCTGCGCGATGACATCGACCATCTGCGCGATCTCAAGCCCTGGCTGTCGTTCTGAGAGCTGGAGCCATGGAGTTGAGTGTCTTAATCCCAACGCGACAGGAGGCCGGCCGGCTGCCGTTGCTCTTGGCCGATCTGCAGCGATGGACAGGGGACATCGAAATCCTGATCGCTGATGCTGGAAGCACCGACACCACCACCACCGCAGCGAAGCTCGCAGGCGCCACGGTGATGCATTGCCCAATGCCGGGGCGGGGACATCAACTGCGTTGGGCAATCGAGCAAGCCCAAGGTCGCTGGCTGCTGGTGCTTCATGCGGACAGCCGATTGCACAGCAACTGGACTCAGCGGATCCGAACAACGATGGCGTCACCAACTGCCGCCGCGGCCGCCTTTCATTTCGATCTACGCATCGATGGACACCACCCACTGCTTCGGCTGCTGGAGGCGGCAGTGGCACTGCGCTGCCGATGGTTTCAAGAACCCTATGGCGATCAAGGACTGCTGATTCATCGTGCCCTTTATGAGCGAATTGGCGGCTTCAGACCTCTACCGCTGATGGAAGACCTGGACCTGGTGCAACGTCTCAAGCGGATCACGCAGCTTCGATCTCTCCAGCAGCCGATTTACACCAGTGCGCTGCGCTGGGAACGCGATGGTGTCTTGCAACGGTGCTGGACCAACGCACGACTACGACGTCGTTGGCGTCGTGGGGACCGTCCTGAGGATCTTGTGGTGGCCTACGAAGGCCCTTTCAGCTGGCGTACCAAAAGGCGCAACGGTGGCCCTGGGGCTCCAGATCCCATCCTTGACGCTGATAAAAGCTGACCACCCCGGGGTCGGCGAACAAGCTCACACGCTCCGTTCCCATAGTGGCAAGAACATCCAACACGTACGTCATTAAGGAACGACCCAGGCCGTTGCCTTGATATAGCGGGTGAACAGCCACATCCCAAACGGTGGCTTCCAAGATTCCATCACCCGTGCAGCGAGCGAAGCCGACCAGTCGTGGAATGCGGGGGTCGTGCCGCCAGAGCCCAACCGTGACCAGGCTGTGGTTGAGCGCCTTACGGACGCGGCGCACGGGACGTCGGCTCCAACCAACGGCTTCGAGCAACTGCTCAAGCTCCACCAAATCAAAGGGATGGGCTTGGCTGAACACCAAGCGAATCTGATCGTTGTCGCATGGACAAAGGCGGGCCTCCTCTCCGTATTGCTCCAAAAGAGCAGCCTCTGGGATCGGCAACTTCGAGGAGAGCGTCACAGTTTGGCCAACCCCCGTTCCTGTAGATCAGCCAACTGGGCATACAGCCCCCCCCGCGCCCGAAGCTCGTGATGGGTGCCCTCTTCAATCAGTTCACCCCGACGAAGTACAAGAATCCGATCAGACGCCTCCACCGTGGCCAAACGATGGGCGATCACCACCGCTGTGCGTTTCTGGAGAAGACGATCCAGATCTCGCTGCAACGTGGCTTCCGTTGATGGATCCATAAAGGCCGTTGCCTCATCCATCACCAGCACGGTGGGATTACGGATGGCCACGCGGGCAACGGCAAGCAGCTGACGTTCCCCGGAGGAGAGATTGCCACCACGTTCCCGAAGCACGGTTTGCAAGCCCTGGGGCAACCGATCTAACAAGCCATCGAGTCCTAATTCAGAACAAACATCCTGTAGACGTTGATCACTGATTGGACGATTCAGACGGAGGTTGTCGGCAACATTTCCACTGAACAAAAAGGTGTCCTGAAGAACAACCCCTAACTGTTGACGCAGGTCAGCAATGGGAATCGAACGAATATCGCGTCCATCCAACAGGATCCGGCCCGACTGCGGTTCGTACAAACGACACAGCAGACGAATCACCGTGGATTTGCCGGAGCCGGTTGGACCCACCAGGGCGACATGCTCCCCTGGAGCGATCCGAAACGACACATTGCGCAGAATCGGCTCATCGGTGCGGTAACCGAAGTTGACGTTCTCAAAGATCACCTCCCCCAAACCGCTGTCGTCCAGAGGGCGTGCATCAGGGGATTCAACGATTTCAAGGGGCTGCTCAAGCAATTCGCCAATCCGCTCCACAGCGGTTAGTCCGCCTTGAATCTGAGTAAAGCGTTCCGCCAGCTGCCGCAGAGGGTCGAAAAGTCGCTGGGAATACAGGATGAACGTGGTGAGGGTGCCCAGTCCCATAGCGCCACTCGTCACCATCCAGCCACCGACGGCAAGCACTGTGGCAACGGCCCCAAGGGCAACCCATTCCAGAAAGGCGGAAATACTGCTGTCGAAAAAAATCGTTCCATTGACGGCTTGGCGATAAGCCGAACCGGTTTGGGCAAACCGTTGGCCATTCACCTGTTCACGACGGAACATCTGAACGACTTCGAGGCCTTGAAGGTTTTCTTGAAAGTCAGCGTTGAGCTGGGAGAGCTCCTCTCGAACGCGATAGTTGGCCTTGCGGTAACGACGCTGCAACCAAAGAACAACGAGGGTGACCGGAACCTGCGTGCAGAGCAACAGCAGGCCCAGCCGCCACTCGATCAACAGCATCGTGGTGGCAATGACCAGCAGGCTGACCAGATCGCCGAGAACACCGACTGCACCGCTCCCAAACACCTCAGCCAATGCGTCAACATCACTGGTGAGGCGGGGCAACAGCTTGCCTACAGGCATGCCGTCGTGGAACCTCAAAGACAGCGACAACGAGTGTGAGAACAGATCGTCGCGAATCCGAGCGGTCAGCCGCTGGCCAATCGCCTGAATGTTGAACGTCTGAAGTCCCTGAAACGCCAGACGCAACAGAACAGACGCCAACAGCAAACCGATCAGCGTCCGGATCGCTGCGGACACCGACAAGGAAGCGAGCCAAGGCAAGCTCGCCTCGCCTCTGAGCACACTGATCGCCTGCCCCACCAGCAGCGGCTGAATCGCTCCAGCAAACGCCACAGGAATGAGCAGCGTGAGGGTCAGCAGGAGTCGGCGTCGATCGCGATTCAGATACCGACCCAAACGACGCACGCGGCGCCAATCACCCAAGACAGACATCAGGCCACCTCAAGGGCGATAGCAGAGGCTTGCCGCATGGCATCGACAATCTCGCGCAACTCACCTTGATCCAGGCGCATCGCTAACGGGTGACCGACCAAACGCGCTGTGGAGTGGAACAGGTCCTCAATGGCGACCAGCCCGTTTTCACGAAGCGTGCGGCCCGTCGCCACCAAATCAACAATGGCTTCTGACATGCCAGTGATGGGGCCGAGTTCAACGGAACCGTTCAAATGCACCAGTTCAACTGGAAGGTCGAGAGCATTGAAAAACGATCGTGCGGAATGCGTGAATTTGCTGGCCACACGGCAGTGGGGCGGTAGATCAGCAGCGCGTTTGTAACCACTGCTTTCTTTCACGGCCACGGCCATCCTGCAGCCACCAAAACCGAGGTCGACCAGCTGGGCAACGGGAAGCTGATGTTCGTTGAGCACGTCGAAGCCCACAACACCAAGTTGTGCCTGTCCGTAGGCCACATAGGTCGGCACATCGCCATTGCGAACCAACAAAGCTCTGGCTCGACCGCAGGGGGTCGGCAGCATCAGCTGGCGATTGTTCTTGTCCAGAACTGCAGAGAAATCGAGCCCTGCAGCCGCAAACCGTGCAACTGAATCCTTGAGGAGGGCACCCTTTGCCAACGCGACGGTGATCATGGGTCCAGCGTTGACCAGGAAACCAGGCAGGACTTTAACGATGAACTCCACACTTCACGCCCTGCCGGTGCTGCGAGACAACGTGGTTTGGATCTGGCAACGCGGCTCAGACGCCGTGGTAGTTGACCCTGCTATCGCTGCCCCAGTGCGTGAGTACCTGCACGGTCTCGGGCTCACTCTTCAAGCGGTTCTGCAGACCCACCATCACCAGGATCACATCGGAGGGACCTTGGATCTGCTGAAGGCATGGCCCGAGGCAGAGGTGGTGGCGTCCATTGATGATCGTGATCGGATCCCCTTCCAAACAGTGTCGGTGCAGGGAGGCGAACAGATCACGGTGCTTGGGACAACGGTGAAGGTGATCGATGTCGCCGCCCATACGCGCGCCCACATCGCCTTTTCTGTTAGTGCAGCCTCTGATCCGACGATCGGCCCCGTGCTTTTCTGCGGCGACACGTTGTTCGCCGGCGGCTGCGGACGACTGTTTGAAGGCTCCGCAGCGGATATGTACATCGCCCTGCAACGACTCAACGCCTTCCCAGCCGACACCAAGGTTTGCTGCGCCCATGAATACACCGAATCGAACCTGCGTTGGGCGGCGCAACAGCGACCAGACGATTCTTTAATTGCGGCACGGTTGAACGAGGTGCAACAACGACGCAGGCGAGGTGAGCTGACCCTTCCCACCACCCTGGGTCTCGAGAGGGTCAGCAACTTATTTCTCCAGGCCGAAGATGCCGGCGCACTCGCTGAGCTGCGAGAGCACAAGGACGCGTGGCAGGGCTGAAACTCAGCCCAAGACAGGAACCCGTTGACGCTGTGGATACAAGATCGGTTCAGAACCTGNGCGGAACGACAAACGACAGCGGGTCCCCCTGGGGTAATCCATGGCGAGAGGCAAGACGAGACGCAGGCTGAGGTCATCCAGCTGAATCCGGTATTGCCAGGCATGGCCCAAAAACTCGCGCCCCATGACGCAGGCTTCGCTTGCAGGATCCGGAGTCATGTCAATGNAGTTGGGCTCCACCATCACGCAGGCATCTGCATCGAGGGAGTCACCGTTTGCCATCCCAGACGCCTTTAGACGTCCAATGGCGCACTGCAATGAGCCATCGGNTGCCAAGTGCACCGGCAACAGGTTGGCTTGGAGAACAAAACGACTCACAAAGGACGTGGCGGGACGTTGCACCAATTCCCTTGGTGGAGCGCACTGGTGAATGACCCCATCACGCAGCACAGCGACACGGTCGCAGATGGCTAAAGCTTCTCCGGGATCGTGCGTAACGATGAGCCCCGTGGTGCCACAGACCTGAAGAACGGAAGCCAATTCGCTACGAAGACGAAGCCGAACTTCCACATCCAAGTTGGAGAACGGTTCATCGAGAAGAACCACACTCGGAGCCGGTGCAAGNGCCCGGGCTAACGCCAACCGTTGACGCTGCCCCCCAGACAACTGATGGGGATAGCGCTCATGGAAATCAGCCAATCCCATCAACTCCAGCAACCAGCTGGCACGGCTGTCGTCCTGACCTGAACGCAAGCCAAAACAAGCGTTTTGCCAAGCCGTCAAATGGGGGAACAGGGCGTAGTCCTGAAACACCATGCCGACGCCGCGACGCTCAGGAGCCAACCATCTGCCATCCCCAGCGACGGTGCGTTCTTGCAAACGCACCTCACCTTGATTGGGACGCTCAAAGCCAGCAATGAGGCGCAAAAGCGTCGTTTTCCCGCAACCGGAAGGACCCAGCAGACCGACGAGTTCACCAGGAGCTAAGTGAAGATCGACGCCACGCAGCGTCCATTCATCGCGATCTGTGGCGTAGCGATGCCACAGATCGCGCAATTCAACAGGGCCAGATGGCGACGACAAGACGAAACGCGATGATTCCACCCATTCTGTGGCTTCTCAGATGAGTGCAACCGCAATTACGACATCTTCCGCACCTGCACCGGTCGGCCCTTACAACCAAGCTGTGCTTGCCGGAGGTTGGTTGTATTGCTCTGGCCAAATCCCTCTCGATCCAGCAACGGGCGAGATGGTTGGCGATGGAGATGTCGCCGCTGAAACACGACAGGTGCTGAGCAACCTGCATGCCGTTCTGAACGAAGCGGGTGCCAAACCCGCTGATGTTGTTCGGACAACGGTCTTTCTGGCAGACCTCGCCGACTTCCAAACCGTGAATGGGATCTATGCAGAAGTNTTTGGAGAGGGTGTCAGTCCAGCTCGGGCCTGTGTTCAGGTTGCNGCGCTACCGAAGGGCTCACGCGTTGAGATCGACTGCGTTGCCTGGCTTGGCTGACATTGTTCAGCCCTCAAAAAGCAACTTCAGCCAAGAATAATTTCTCTCCTGGAATTAAAAAATCCTGATCCAAAGTGTTGCGCCCGGACGACGTTCGGGCGCTTCCCAGGAAGGCGATTGAATAGGTTGTATAGGTGCAGGAGTCATCCCATGCCCCAGACCAAGCTGACGATCGGCGAACTGGAAGCGGGATATCCGATGTACTGCAANGCCCTGCGGAGGCTTCTGCAACAGGGCAAATCAGCGGAAGAAATTGAACGCACTGTGTGTTGGGGGCATCTCGAAACCCTCAACCGATGCCTACCAACCCGCTACAAATCACCCTCCTATCTTTTGGCACTGATCCGACGCGATCTTCAAAAAGACACTGAAAACACCTAAAAAGCAAGGATTCAGNANAACCTCAGACTGCTCTCACTGATCACGATCTCATCNAATTTAAACANTAGATGTTGATCCANNATCTNTGATGAGACTTCTCTTTCGCAAACAAAAACGAATGAATGCCATCGTTGGATTACTACCAGCGATCGCTCTTCTATTAGCAACCGGACTCACACTGGAGTGGAATGAAGCTGCCGGATTGGCCCACAACAAGGAGTTNAGCAACAGNTCTCTTCTAAAGAGTTTGAATCAATAACTGGATTGCGGCAGCGTGAAACCAGATTGCATGTGGCCGAAATCGAGCATCACATAGGTGAGCCAAAGCAAGAGAGCAGCAACCCCTGCTCCAGCTGCCACTTTGCCAAGCGAGCGAAGCAGCATTTCGACAACGGAGACTTCTTTCACGACCAAATTGAGCAATACCTGGATTCTGGTCGATCACAGCGAAAAAAGCCGATCCACAGCGCTGGCTTCCCAACCGAACACCCGATGAGCCAGGCCGAAGGAGTAACTCAAAAAACAGTGCACGGATGNGCCAAAAACTTTCGCTATAGTCTTAAACCGACGAAGTCAAGACCCATGTTGCGAAGCATTTTTACCATTCTCTTCGCAACAGTGATGTGGGTGCAAGTTCCTCAGTGGCAGAACGATTGGTCACAATGCGCCGTGGATGTTCCCGACGTGGATTGCCACTGGTATGTNGTGGCACCGGACAACACCTTTGGCGAAGGATTCGACTGGGCTTCCGCTCCCTGGTTTGACCCAAACGGACTTCAGGACGTTGCGAACCTGAACAACACCATGAGCGTGATCCACAACAACGCCAGCTCAACAGACAACGCCTGATCNGAGGGCTGCCATCAAGAAGCACCACCAGGGGAAGCACTGAAATTCCAAGTGTCCCCATCCTCTTGCCANAGATCCCAGATCTGCCTGGAGCCATCACGGAGCAGCAGTTGTCCGCGGAACCCAGCCGGCATCGGCTCGTACAACTCTTCGATCGACTCGGCAGGCGAGCCATCAAGCCTGAAGACCTCCATCACTGGCTGCCCCATTCGGTCAGACAGAACCGCTCTGAGCTGAGCAATCTCCATCAACTGCCCACCAGGTAAAAACTCACCAAGAGATCACCGGCTGGATCGCGTTCAATCTCGAACTGAAATCCATCCACCAAACCAGACCAAACACCTTCGTCAGGATCGGCGGACGCTCCGGATTTGTCCTGCACCACATGTTCAAAAAGGATTTGAAACACGTGGGCTGCAACCACGGCCGCTTGTGTTTCGTCCATCTCATCGAGTTCATCAGGAGCCACATCGCATCCCTCCAACAACTCGCCATCAATCACGATGTCGTTGCCGATATCCGTCACCAGCGCCTTCAAGGCGTCATTGGAATTCATCTCAGCCATCGAGACCATCACGATCCCCATCATTCTCAGCCCTCAGAAGACAACTCGGGGCTTTCACACGATGATTTGGACCNTGCGACGTGCTGACANGCGCCTCTTAAGCTCGNCNCTGCATGCGTTGTGGCNCGAAACCAGTCGCTATGNCCAACACTCGGCAATCGCGGCTGGAAGTCAGATTTGAACGCTTGATCTGGCGATTTCGACTGGTCACCCTCGTGCCAGTCGTCATGAGCCTGGTGGGCAGTGTGAGCTGCTTCATCGTTGGAACCAACGAAGAGATTGCAGCCATTGGGAAGGTTCTTGGTGGTGAGATCAAACGTGGCAATGCAAACCTCGTCATCAGCAAAGTTGTAGGTGGAATTGATTTTTATTTGATTGGAATTGCGTTATTGATTTTTGGATACGGCATCTACGAACTGGTCATCTCAGACATTGATGATCGACTTCAGGGCCAATCAGAGCACAGACAAAATCTTCTCAAGATTGAATCACTGGATAGCCTGAAACAGAAACTGACCAAGGTGATCATCGTTGCCTTGATCGTCACGGCCTTCAAACTACTGACCAGCTTNGAAATCAACAACATCACTGAGGTGTTGCAATTCTGCGCCTGTGTTTTGATGCTTGCCCTCAGTGGTTGGCTGATCGGCCGAAAACAGAGCTAAGGATGACATCAAAAGGGCAACTCAGCTGTCACCAGCCTCCAAATCATCATCCAAGACCTGTTCGGACGATGATGGNAGCATTAAATCAGAACCGGGATTATTGATCAGGTAGGGTGCAAGAAACCCAAGGCAAACACCCAAGAAAAGAATTAAAAACAGGAGAGATTTAACCGTCACAGATAGGACACAACACTGATCAATTCTAAGAAGGCACTCCTGGATGAACGATAAAACAATCCAACTTGACCAAAGGACGCATGGTTTGACGACTCCACGCCAAGGCTTGCCCACGAGCAACCAAGCTCCCTCGCATCCGATCAAGGCAAAATGGGCGTTATCCAAGGGATGCGTCAAGCGATGAACAAGGCCCTAAATCAGCGGCATGCGCGTCATGTCATCGTGATTGCGGGTGCATCCGGATGCGGAAAAACTCATCTCATCAAAAGGATGAGTCAGCCACCGCACGATGACTTCGTCTTAAAGCTGTTGCAGCAGCTGGATTGCGATCCAAATCAGCGGTTTAAACGCTCAACGGTCGAGAGGATGCAGCGCCTGTTGGATCCCAACAATGCCAAGAAGCGCAAAACTCGGAAGTTGAACCATTGCCTGTTGATTCATCTCGACCTCACCAGCATCAATCACCGTTCCAATCTGGTGCTGCTGCAGCAAATCGCGAGTCAAACCGAACGACTTGACGTCCTGACCCTGTACACACCACCACTCGAATGGCGGGAGCGCATTCTCCAGCGGTTGCACACTGAAAATGAACCTTCAATGCGTGCTGCATTGATCGCTCTTTCAGCACGTTTTAGCAAACGNTTTTCATCATTCCTCTATCACCGTGAATACAACAAATGGTTCACGGTTCTACAGGCCTTGAAAACTGATCACACATGCATGGCCAATAGTTTTAGTGAATTGGTCTTCAAGAGCCTCCCTTCGTAATCCATCGCGTCATGACGACAGCGAGCAAAAAACCCCTCAGTTGGGGGAGGTGAGATCTGAACAGTTCAGAGAACCTCATTGCAGAGATCCTCTGATCAATGAACAACATCCTCGAGACAGTCCGCCACGCAGCAACAGCCGGTCTGCTCGGTTCGACAGCTGCAGCATTCACCGGTCTCTGGCTCAATGCTGCTCTTCCACCTCAGGGTCTTACGCAGGATCTACATCACACCAAGCTTCAGCACACCACCGCTCAGAATGACCTGCGCAAGGTAATGCTGCCCCCGGCACCCCCTGCTGCTGTGGCTGACACGACTCCAGTTGAATAGTCGCAAGGCACATCAAAGGAGAAGGCCGCCTCTCCAGATGGACAGACGGCCTATCTCGCTCGTTTTCGCATGATTGAACCCGAGAGTATGTCTGGGGTTAGAGAGGTCAACCCACCTGCGACAGCAATGGGAATGACCCCTCGTTGTTCTTCGCTTCCGACACCACTGGACATCAGAACCAGAGGTCAAGCCGCATGCCCGTCAGGGCGAGGGCGAAGTGTCGGGCTTTTCAAGCACCTGGGGCCAGGATTCCAGGTGATGGGCTCTTTAACTCGACAGAGTGCCCCCCGACGCGACGTCGCCGAGATTTAGGGCAAGCCCATGGATGGTGAGAAAACGCGTGGAGCAGATGCTCGAAAAGTCAGGCTGCTTCTAGAGCCTGCTCGGTTGGACCGTCGTCTTTCATAACGCCTCCGATCTCGATGCACATACTTTCCACCCGTATTCAGGAATCGCCTATCCGTCTTAACGCTCATTGCATTCAAAGCTGAAATCACCGAGCTTGAGTTCGGCATGCTTAATGCAAAAAGCGAGCGACCGGTGGGCAGCTCAGCTCATCCAAGCGTTGCGCTGAGTCGGTCGTCTCGATGCAATTGAGGCGAACCACTGAATCATTGGTGCCATCCCTGTGGCATGGCCGGAGACAGGCTGTGTCCGGAAAGTTCTAGGCGGTCTTTCCAACCCGATGGCTGCACCCATCGGGGAGCTGGAGATGTCTGGCTCTTTCCCCTTCACGGCCGAAGGGGAAAGAGCCAGCCAGCTCAAAGCAATGGTGCTAATCAGCAGCAATCACAACTCGAGCAGCACTTGTCTTGACTGGCATGCCCCTCAGCGCAGGGCTGAGAGCAATACAACTTTCCATCTTTTTCGATGGCCATCTCGGGCGACACCGTGCAGCTGCACGGTTCACAAGCGCAGGGTTGGTTGGTCATTGGCATGGAGTCATCCGATCGCTGACCTTCTCTTAGATCGGAACCACCACCAGTGCATCCCTCAACTGGTTTCTATCCGCCGTTGGCGACCACCAACGCCAAGCCGTCTGCCCCTGGTTCCACCCCTCGCCCTCGATATGCCGCATCATTGCTCAAACGCCAACTGACTTTTGACGTCCCAGAAATCAAGAACGTCTCGATGGACTTGGAAGACGGCAGCCGTATTAATTGGGGCGAAGCTTGCGATGGTGGCCGTCGCCTTAGGGCTATCCAGCATGGGGCTTCTTCCGGACTGGATGCCTCGGCTTTAGTGCCTGTTCCGGAGATAAGAAAGCAAAGGCAAGAACAGACATCTATCTTGCTCTAAATATTGCTTGATTAAAAGGTACAAATACTACATCCATCACCAATGACAGGTTTTGCTACGGACATGTCAACCAATGCTATGCATAGCGCCAAGCATCATTCAACAAATAGATCACCTTGAGAGGTCGTCATGTTGGCAAATAGAAATATTGTGTTGACGGGGAGAAATCTTCCATTTTCATCCCTTCGAGCAGTGGCGCATTGGCTAGTAATGGGAGTGAAAACGCTCTCCCAAGGTTGCGTGAGAACAAGAATATTGATCCAGGGATCTTACCTATTGCTATTTTTGGCATCGGCAATTCTAGCAAGCAGTCCCACATCCGCTCTCGAACAAAACCAAAACCAATTATTAACAGTAGCTACCGTAGATAATTTTTTGCCTTGCTCAGACAAGTATCACAATGGATATAGAGGGCTTTCCATTGACCTATGGCACACGATCTCCTCCAGAAACTCAATAAATTACAAGCTAAAATCTGTCTCAACCTTTGACAAAGCAGTTGAAGCCGCTGCCAACAATGANGTCGACCTCGTAATNTCCTGCCACGAAATCAACAAAGAAAGGGCAGGGATTGTAGACTTTTCAGTTCCATACACTTATGGCGGAATAGGTATATTGAGCAGAAAAAAAAGAGGGTTAACTTTTTCTTTTATCAACAGACTTCTTGCCAACGAAAAGATTGTTCGATGCACTCTTTTGCTCTTAATNGCGACTTCATTAGCAGCACTTGCCCTAAAAGGAGANCTNGNGGNAGACAACAGCTACAGCCGGATATGGACNATGNTGATCATGGGCTCAGGCACACATGCATTCATCAATTCGCGAAAATCNACNCACTTATANGTTCTCNCAATAACNATNATAAGNNTAGTACTGATATCCATTATNGTAGGAACATCAGCAACAATTGTATTTGATTCCAGCAAGCCAAAGGATGCAAGCAAGCTGAACAAAGAACAATTCGCCAGCCTTCTGCGCGAAGGGATAACTGTTCGCAGCGAAACAGCTACTGAAGAATGGATTCAAATGCAAATTGAGAACATCTATGGAGCCACAAGCAACTTCAGCAAGATCACACCCGCATCCTCTACAGAACAAATGCTGTCGCTAATGAAAGAGAAAAAGGTAAATCATATTGTGACAAACACAACGATGATTCCAAGGTATATCAAACAGATCGGAGAAAGTGACTCATTCCATATGTCATTCAAAATGTCAGGGCAAACCCCTCAAGCCTTTATATTTGGTACCAACTTACACAAGGATATACGACGCACCATAAACGGCGAAATAGCAGCCCTAAATCGAGATGGCACCATCACAGACATGGAGGAAAGATGGGATAAGCTATAGGCCAATCAAACCGCACTAATTTTTGAAGCCTGGAACAAAGAACAAAAGACTTACCTAGACACCTCTAAAATCACCAGCAAAGCAAGGATGATCAACAACGCAAATCTTCTAATTATTATGCCTTCAGACAACAAAAAGAACAAATAATTTGATATAAAATGACTACTGATCATGTGCCTGATATGTGAATTGAGTATTTGCACTGATCAGTCATAATCTGCGGTTGACACATGAATCATTCACACCTCCCCCAACTGAGACCGATTTAATAGGGCTTATCACTCAATTGGTTAAAAGCTGACCCCCAGGTGCCAGGCAACCAGCCCGTCTCGCTCTTCTTCTGTCAGCAACGGGGCAGCAATAACTCAGTTACCACTTGTTCCCTAAGGTCCTGAGGGCTTCCAGATAACCATCGATTGTGGTTGCCAAGGTCATTGCGTCGTAATGATGCAACCAGTTCTCCCTGTAGCTACAGAACCATACGAGTGCTATGGGACGTGTTTCAGATGCATTATCAGGCTTTGACTGAGTGCAGCTAGCAGCTCAAGCAAATCATGGATATTTAGGGGTGAGCTCGACTGAGTGAAGCGGCAGGGACTCTGTCTTCAACCAACTTCTAAACTCGCAAAAAATTGGTCCAGATTGCACTGGTCCACGTGATCAGAAGAAATCAGCGTCTTTGCTCTCGTCCGCTTCCTGCTCGAATAATTGGTCCAGAGCCTCAGCTATCTGAGTAATCGCTTCGTATCAAATATCAATCTGAAAAGTGAGCATTGAAGGCGATTATTGCCGACAGTTGGCTACGTATTTATTAATCACTCGAGCTCAGAGAGCCCATGAACACCGCAAAAATATCTCAAGGAGTCAGCGATACAAGCAACTATATAAACGGACTTTTGATTGATGGTAGTGATTTGCAGTACGGGATTGATGTTTTGCTGGATGAGTTTGATCTACACCCGATGCAACATCAGGCATTGACTGAGTGCAGCCAACAGCTCGAGCGAATCATTGACACTTTGGAGTCAGCTCGACTGAGTGAAGCAGCCGAGGCTCTATCTTCAACCAACGTCTGAGCTCATAAAAAATTGGCCCAGATTGCCCCAGGCCACTAGGGCAAATGATTATTTGCTCCGGAGTGCTGCAAGCGACAACGAAGGCTGAGCTTTCAACCGAGGATGTACCAAAAGCTAGACTCTTCATGGCATCCAAGTTCTTCCACGTTCATCACGAGTTCCGCGCTGGAAAAGCCCAACAGTGGTGGGAGACAGCACAAGCAGCCATGGCACCAGGTGGCGGCTGGGATGAGGCCGTAGCCAAGAACCTAGAAGCGGGTTTCTACAACCACGCGTTTTGTCCTGTTGGCCCTGAAGGCCCTGCCTTTTGCATCTGGGAAGTCCGCGAGGGAATCACAGCAGAAGAGTTTCAAGAGTTCATTGACGGGCCCAATGGTGTGAACTTCGGATTAGGGGCATGGATGAACATCTGCAGGGAAATTAACGTTGAGATGGCAGGGAATCCCCCATATCCCAGAAAGTTCTGAAAAAACCTGAGAGTTAACGCACAGGCGGGGGCAGCAATGACTTAGAAGCAAAGCCACTCGCTCTATCTCTTCATTGCGCCGACCGAGCTTTAGGTCGAGATAATGAATGTGATCATGGACCTGCTTTTTGTAGCGATGCAAGTTGGTTGGCAACCATGACTGCCAGGTCCAATGGATGCATGCCTAAGGCCGTTGTCCTTCCAGGTTCATTCGCTGGGGTTGATCAACGCAGCGAGTAGGGGGCACTGTCCCTGCGCTGGCCAATGTGTGCCAGCTTTTTGGGCGCACGCTGACCACATAGGGGCAATTGGCGCACACTTTGGCGCAAAAAAATAATATTTAGCCGTTTTGCACTAAAAAAGCGGCCTATATGGACCGCTCAGATATCAGTACTTGTCTGACTGTTTGAAGAATGGAGCCAAGGAGACTCGAACTCCTGACCCCCTGCATGCCATGCAGGTGCTCTACCAGCTGAGCTATGGCCCCGAGTCGTGGAAAACCCTTTCGAGTAAGTCCATCAACGTGGGAAATAATACACCGCTGAAGCCTCAGACCTCACGCCAGACTGCAATCAGGCGGCCCTGGATCTGGACTTGATCAGCAGGCAAAACAATCGGTTCGTAGGCGGTATTCGCCGCCTCCAGCACCACCTGATCCTCTTGACGATGGAAGTGCTTGAGCGTTGTTCCGCTCCCAGCCACCAACGCACTCACAACCGTGCCGTTGCGCAGCGCCCTTGGATCGATCACAGGCTCCATCAACACAACATCTCCATCGGCGATGTGGGCATCCACCATGGAATCGCCATTTACCGTGAGGGCATAGAGCCCTTTCATCGTCAGCACCGGATCCAGGTCCAGATGTTCCTGAACGTCATCGAAAGCTTCCACCAAGCCACCTGCAGCAACCGAGCCCAATACAGGAACGCCAGCATCTGCAGTCAGACTGCCCAACAATTGCAAGGTTCGAGCTTGCCCCTCTTGCCACGTAATCCAGCCTTTCTGCTGAAGGTGGCGTAGACGGCTCTGGATTGGAGCGGGTGAGCGCAACCCCATCGCTGCCATCATCTGCCGAATCGATGGGCTGTGCTGATTGGATCCGATGTAATCGGCAAGCCAGTCGTACAGCTCCTGCTGAGCAGGTGTAAGCGACTCAAGGGGAGAGCTAGACACCGACATCCAAATTCAAATCAATACATTTGTACCTCTCTATTGCACATTCGGCAAGAGAGTGAACACAAAAAAGCCCAAGATCCCTTGGGCTGCCTGATGAGACATCCCTATCGCGGTGCGCCGTTGTAAGTCAGATCAACGATGGACGCGCCATCAGCGGACACTTGAATTTCGGTCTCCACCGTTGGTGATTCACCTGCTTCTTGCCACCCAGGGGCACCGCCGCCAAAGACGAAAACGAAGCCATCGCTGTCACTTTTTAAGCAGTCGCCACCACCTTGGCCAGTGGCGTACATGCACTTGGCCGCGCGGTAGTTACTCAACCCGCCATTCACCGCCTCAGCCCGCATCCGAGCTGCATTCACAGCGCGGACATTTTCCTTCGAAACCTTGGCGATCGCCAACGGAGACAGCAAAAGACCTTTGACAGCCATGCCCATCACGAGGGGAACAACACGACGCATCGAACGATTTAATCAGTCTTCTCCGACTTAGCCAGAACCCAGCACGGGGCCACGCTCGATAGGACAAGAGCGTCCAATTCGGATCAAAGCCCACACACCCAAGCCACACATGTCACCAGAACGGTGGGAAGCAATACAACTTTGCTGGCACGACCAGAGCCATGACAACACCGTTGAAGCACTACATCGATGGCGACTGCATCCGACTTGATTGGCCAAACACCGAAAGGATCCTTCATCCAAAAACTGGAGACCGGTGAGTTTCGTGTGTGCGATGGCGATCAACACTGCCATTTGACCTCCTCTCTCTACAAAGCAGAAGAGATCATCCGAGAAATGGAGCTGGGATACAGCTACCCCTACGCAACACACTTCCGAAACGTTGTTCAGTAATCCGTCGTCAGTCTTCCAACCGCCGCGCTGTTCACAATCTTGGAGACCAATCTGTCGATTTAGCGACCTGAATCGCTGTAACCAAGCTCATTGAGGCGAGCGGGCTTGCTTCGCCAATCAGGAACCACCTTCACGAACAATTCCAGATAAACAGGGCCATCAATCAGCGTCTGCATCTGCAAACGGGCCCCTTGGCCGATCGTTTTAAGCATGGCGCCCCCCTTCCCGATCAGAATGCCTTTCTGGCTCTTTCGTTCCACGAGAACTGTGGCCAGAACAGCCGTTCGGCTTTGGCCCTTCCCCTTGGCAGGCATCTCCTCGATGCGATCAATCGTGACGGCCACGCTGTGGGGCACCTCCTCTCGGGTGTGAAGCAACACCTGTTCGCGAATCAACTCGCCCAGCAAGATCCGCTCTGGCTGGTCGCAGACCATGTCCGGGGGATACAACTGCGGGCCGAGGGGCAGCTTCGTGGCCATCACCGCCGTGAGATCAGGACAGCCATCTCCCGACAGCGCGCTACAGCGATGCAACGGCCACTCCGTGCCATCAAGTAAGTCGGCGTAAGCCGCCTCGGCCTCCGCCTCCCGCTCTGGGGCCACTTTGTCCCATTTGTTGAGACACACCAACACCGGCAAAGACTGCTGGCGAAGCAAATTGACAATGAAGGCATCACCCCGGCCGGGACGCTCGCAGCCCTCCAACAACAGAACCACCAGATCCACTTCACCAATCGCACTGCGGGCGCTCTGCACCAGCCGTTCCCCGAGCAGATGATGAGGCTTATGGATGCCTGGCGTGTCAACCAGCACCATCTGAGCCACTTCTGTTGTGAGGATGGCGCGAAGGCGATTTCTCGTGGTCTGAGCCACCGGCGAGGTGATGGCCACCTTCTCACCCACCAACTGATTGACCAACGTGGACTTGCCCACGTTGGGACGACCAATCAGGGCGACGAAACCGGAGCGGTAATCCTCCGGCAGGGGAGTTGAAAGCATCAGCTCAGTCTGCGCGCTCACAGTCCGACGCTCCCACCGGCCTGAACAGGGTTCCCCGCTGAGAGCAACCCTGCCCATAGCCTGGCCAAAGAGAAGTGGCGTGGCCATGGGGAATCAGCAGCCAAGCTTCCAGCAGGCAATGGAAATCACAGCCGCTTGGCTGCAGCAATGGGACAACGAAGAAATCAGCGATGAAGTTCTGGCCGACCGTGTCGGCGAAATGGTGATGAGCCGGGATGGTGCACGCGGCTTCTTCGTGGTCAGCCTGGCTGGCGACAGCGCTCTCATGGACCGACTTCCCGATGCCGTCGTCGGTCAGTTGCGGCAAGCCGGAAGGGGGGTGGTGGATCTCAGTGTTCGCAACCTGGCGATGAGCACCGCGATGGTCGTTGCCCATCGGCGCAGTGGTGATTCAAGCCAACAGGCAGGATCAGAGCGGGTATCAGCACGCTGCACCGAACTATTACGACTGCTTGAACCAAGCCTGGTGAAAGAACGACTGGAGCAGTTGCTAGAGGCTGCGCTGGTCAACCAGGGGGACGACGCAGCCTTTCTGAGTCGATGGGGTTATGACGCCGAGCAACGTGGAGCAATTTGCGACAGCGTTTACGCCGTCGCCGATGACTGACAGCCCACAAAAAAAGCCCCGGTCTAGCCGGGGCAAACAAGACTTGAAGCTCGAACCTTGATCAGTCGCGCCGACCGCCGCTATTCAAAACAATGATCAAGCGAAGAATGAAGATGAACAGGTTGATGTAGGTCAGATACATGCTGAGAGCACCAGCCAAGTACTGATCGTCCCTGTAAGCACGGGGCATTGTGTAGAAGTCCACAAACGCCGCTCCGACGAACAGCACGGTGCCGAAGCCTGCAATCATCAGTTCGAAGCTGGTGCCGTGGAACATCGCCGGAGCAAAGATTCCGCCAACGAACTGAACCACCATGGCCAGGATCAAACCAACCAGACCCAAGCCCACAACACCAGACAAGGCCTGACCCACCGAATCGCTCATGCGACGTCCAACGATGGAGGCGATCACGAAGGTGATCCCCGTGGCAAGAGCAGCCGTACCAACGGCACCGATGCCAGCGACAGCACCCGCCATCGCGACAAGACCGCTGAGGGTGAAGCCCGTGAGCAAGCTGTAGACCGCAAGCAGAGGAAGAGCGGTCGCGTTGTTGCCCTTAATAGCAACGTTCTGCGCCACGAAGAACAGCACAAGGTTGCCGATCAACGCCACCCAGAACAGGGGCATAAAGAGCGGAGTCGCCATCATCGACAATCCGCCGATGACACCAACAGACGTCAGAGCCATGCCGCCACCCACGTAGGGCAGCGCTTTGTTCACGACGTTGGGGCCAACCAGGGCACTGGACTGTGCCTCGCGGATGGCTTCCTGGAAATTACTACTGGCTGGCATATCGACCAGAACAGAGATCACTACCAACACTTTGCCAGCGATGACAAGAGGTTGGCGTCAAGATCTGTGCGGATCTCACGATCGATTCCGTGGTTTGACGAGTTTGCGCTCATCCCGCTTGGCATAAGCCTCCACCACCCGCTGCACCAAGGGATGACGGACCACATCAGCTGAGGTGAGGCGACAGACCGCAACACCCTCAACGCCATCGAGCACATCCGATGCTTCGACAAGACCACTGAGTTGTCCGGGTGCCAGGTCAACTTGGGTGATATCGCCAGTCACCACCATGCGAGAGCGCTCTCCGAGGCGGGTGAGCACCATCCGCATTTGAGCGGGAGTGGTGTTTTGCGCTTCGTCGAGGATGACAAATGCATCGCTCAAGGTTCGGCCGCGCATGTAGGCCAAAGGGGCGACTTCAATCACCCCTTTCTCGAGCAAAACAGTCGTTTTCTCGGCGCCCAGCAGCGAATGCAGGGCGTCATAAAGAGGACGGAGGTAGGGATCCACCTTCTGCTGAAGATCACCAGGCAAAAAACCCAAACGCTCGCCGGCCTCAACAGCTGGGCGCGTCAGAACAAGACGCTCAACCTTGCGCTCAGTGAGCATGCGAACGGCCAACACCGTGGCCAGAAACGTCTTGCCAGTACCCGCCGGACCAAGCGCAAATGTGAGGTCGTGGCGTTCCATCGCGTCGACATAGCGCTTCTGTCGAAGCGTCCTGGGGCGCAACAAATTGCCTTTCTGACTGCGCGCCAGGACTTGCTCACCCATCGCCGCGTGGTCGTCACCACGCCCGGTGTTCAAAGCACCTAATGCCGATTGAAGATCAACGGCCGAGACGGCTTGACCGTCTTGCCAAATCGGCCGAACCAGCTCAACTACAGCGGCTGCGCGCTCGATTTGAGCAGATCGCCCCGTGATCACCAATTGAAGACCCCGCAAAACCAGGGAAGCACCAGTGAGTGCTTCCAGGCGATGCAGGGTTGATTCCGCTTCTCCAGCCAGAGCGAGAGCTGCGTCGGGATCAGGGAGGTCGAGAACGAAGCGGCCGAGATCGCCGTCGTCAGACACGTCGTGGATCAGGCTTCGGTGGATTCGGCAGCATCGCCATCACCAGCCTTGGCTTCTGCCTCAGCGGCAGCCTTCGCTTCAGCGGCTTCTTTCGCAGCCTGCTTGGCGTCGGCTTCGCGCTTGGCAGCCTGCTTCACCTTGCCAATCGTTTCAGCAGGACGCGTGGTTTTTTCGAGAAGACCACCACGCTCAAGAAGGGTGCGGACCACATCTGTGGGCTGAGCACCTTGTCCCAAGCGCTCACGGATGGCCTCGGTGTCGAGACGCGTCTCTTTCGTGCGTGGGTTGTAGAAGCCAAGCTCCTGCAGCGGCCGGCCATCCCGACGGGAGGTGCTGTTGCAGGCCACGAGACGGAAGCTCGCTTCCCGCTTCTTGCCGAACCGCTTCAGGCGGAGCTTGATCATCGTGGCCTTGGAGTAAAGGGAGTTGACGTTCCAGCAGTGGAAATCACTGCCAAACAACCACCATACCTGGCGGCGTGATCAGAGCTCCCCAAAGCCCTTCCTCTTTTTGACCGGGCGCTGACGCCTCGGTGGTGCTCCACCGCCTCCACGGGGCATGCCTCCAGGACCACCCATGCCTGGCATTCCTCCCATCCCAGGCATTCCCGGCATCCCTGGCATTCCCGGCATCCCTGGCATTCCTCCGCGAGACATCTGCTGCATGAAGCCACGCATCTTCTGGAAATCCGCCAGCACCTTGTCCACCTCCGCGGCGGTGTGACCAGAACCGGAAGCAATGCGACGACGGCGTGACGGCTGGGACGCCAGTAGTTCGGGCTGATTTCGTTCAGCCACCGTCATCGAACCAATCATGGCCTCGATGCGCTTGAGCTGCTGCTCACCCTGTTGCAGCATCCCGTCATCGATTTTGTTCATGCCAGGAATCATCTTCATCAAGCCACCCAGCGATCCCATGCGCTTGATCAGGCGCATCTGCTTCACAAAATCCGAGAA